>CALCZN010000347.1:0-22910 GCA_937903095.1 uncultured Burkholderiales bacterium | reverse complement strand
ATGCGCAGCTCGCGCCGCGTCGAAGCGAGCCGGTGGTCGCGCGCGTCGGCGCTCTGCGACTGCGCATGTCGCCGCCGGCGCTCGATTCGCATGGACGGCTGCTCTTCGTTTCGGCGTATCCGCTCGGGCCGCATTCGTTGATCGACGCATGGTTGCGCACCGCGCTGTGGCGCTTCGCGGTCGATTCGGCGGCGACCGGGCGACTGATCACGCCGGACCAGGCGATCGTGGTGAACTGCGACTACGCATTGCGCGCGCTCGAGCATGCGATCGAATGGTCGCGCCGGATCTCGACGCAGCCGCTGGCGCTCTTTCCTCGCAGCTGGTTGTGCCATGCTCATGAACTGATGCGAGGCAAGGGACGCGAGCGCGTCGCGCTCGAGCGCGCGCAGGCCGTGCTGGCGGGCGACGACAGCGGATTTCGCACTCCCGAGCTGGCGCAGCCGGCGATGCGCGCGCTCTACCGCGACGCCGGGATCGACTTCGAGCGCGTGCTGCCGCTGTGCGATCGCGTCTATCGCCCCATCTTCGACGACACCTCGCTGGCGGGCAGCGCGGAAGCGGAAGGGGCGGCGCCGTGATCGGCAGCCATCCCGTTTTCGACGCCGACATCCTCGACGGCGTGCAGCTGCTCGAGGCCGACGCCGGCACCGGAAAGACCTGGACGATCGCCGGGCTGGTCGTGCGCGCGATCGTCGAGCGCGGACTGGATCTCGATCGCGTGCTCGTCGTCACCTTCACCAACGCCGCCGCCGCCGAGCTGGCCGATCGGATCCGGCTTCGCGTCGCGCAGCTCGAACGCCTGCTCGACGACCGGCTCGAAGGACGATCGGACGGCGGCGTGGACGAGCCGTTCTGCAACGCCTACGCGGTCACGCTCGACGAGCGGGCTGCGCGACGCGCACGCGACCTGCTGCGCGTGGCGCTCGCCCGTATCGACGAGATGTCGGTGCACACCATTCACGCCTGGTGCCAGCGCGTCATCGACGAGCACGCGTTGTCGATCGGCGTCGCTCGCGGACTGCCGATCGGCGCCGGCGACGGCGAGCGGATTCTTCGTCGGGTGCACGACTGGTGGCGCAGCGAGGTGCTCGAGGGGCCGCCGGAGAGACTTGCGCTCTTCGCGCTCGCCGGCATCGACCCGGAGGCGATCGAGAAGAGCGTGAATGCGATGGTCGCGCTGCCGCTGGCGCGGATCGCCTCGCCGGACTGCGACTGGCGCGCGCTCGCGCCGCGCGCCTTCGCTGCGCGCGCGGCGCTGGTCGATGCGGTGCGAACCGATGCCGCCGACCTGCTCGCGTGGATCGGCGCGTCCGGCCAGGCCTTCGGAACGATGAAGCAGCACGGCGCGAACTGGCTCGCCAGGCTGCAGGCGTTCTGCGACGCGCCGCTGGCGCCGATGTCGAGCGAGACGATCGAGCGTTTCGGCTCGCACCGCTTCAGGAAGGCGATGCCCGATTCAGCCGTTCCCGGCTGCTGCGATGCGCTGCTCGCGATCGATGCGGAAATCCCGGGGCTGCGCGCATCGGTCGCGCGCGAGATCGTCGCGTCGCTGCGCGCTACGCGCGAGGTCGATCTGTGCCAGGCCAGCTCGCTCGCCTTCGACGACCTGCTGCGGCTGGTGCATGAGGCACTTGCCGATCCGGCGAGCGGTCCACCGCTCGCGCGCGCGCTGCGCGAAAGGCACCCGATCGCGCTCGTCGACGAATGCCAGGACACCGATCCGCTGCAGTGGGACATCGTGCGTCGCATCTATGCGCGCGACGATGACGATGGCGACGGCGCGGGCCGCTTCGCGCTGGTGCTGGTCGGCGATCCGAAGCAGGCGATCTACTCCTTCCGCGGCGCCGACGTGCATTCGTATCTTTCGGCGCGCACCGGCGCGGCGCGCACGCACCGGCTGGGCGAGAACCAGCGCTCGCATCCCGCGCTGATCGAGGCGGTCAATGCGCTGTTCCACGTCAGCGATCCCTTTCGCGTCGCAGACATCGCCTTCGAACCGGCCGCGGTCGGCGCGCGGACGCGCCGCGCCTTCGACGCCGCCGACCCGCCCGGCGTCGGCGCGCGCGCGCCGATGACGGTCGTGATGCTCGAGCCCGGCGCCAGCGGCAAGCCGCTGTCCGCGTCGCACGCGCGCCGGCAGGCGATCGACGCGACGGTCGTCGAGATCGCGCGCCTGCTCGCCTCCGACGTGCGCTACGACGATCGTACGTTGCAGCCGAGGGACATCGCCGTTCTGGTGCAGGCGCGCGCGCAGGGTGCGCTCGTCAAGCGCGCGCTGGCGCGTGCGGGCATCGGCGCTGCCGAGATCTCGCGCGACAGCGTGCTCGATACGCTCGAAGCCGCCGAGCTGATGCGCGTCGTCGCTGCGGTCGACGATTGCGCCGATCCCGCGCGCCTGCGCTCGGCGCTCGCGACCACGCTGCTCGGTCTCGATGCGGCGGCCATCGCCGCGCTCGAGGCCGATTCCGCGCAGTTGCTCGCCGTCGTCGCCCGCTTCGCGCAGGCGCGCCTGCGCTGGCAGCGGCACGGCCCGATCGCCTCGCTGCGTCCGCTGCTGCACGCCTTCGGTGCCGGCACACGGCTCGCCGGCCTCGCCGACGGCGAACGCCGTCTCACCAACCTCGGCCATCTGGTGGGGCTGCTCGCCGAGGACGATGCGGTGCGCGACAGCCCGCGCGAAGCGGCGCGCGCCTGGGCCCGGCCGCGCGCACGCGAGGCCGGCGACGACGACGTCCGCGAATTGCGCCTGGAGAGCGACGAGAACCTGGTGCGCATCCTCACCGTGCACAAGAGCAAGGGGCTCGAGTTTCCGGTCGTCTTCGTTCCGTTCGCGTGGTCGGCGTCCAATGCGCAGGCGCCCGATCCCTGCGTGCGCCACGAGCGCGATGCCGACGGCAGGTGGCGCACGGTGCTCGATCTGGCGCCCGACAAAGCGGCTCGCGATGCGGCGGCAGCCGAGCAGCAGGCCGAGAGGCTACGGACGCTGTACGTGGCGCTCACGCGCGCCGAGCAGCGCTGCTACGTCTTCTGGGGCGCGGCGAACAACGGCGCGCACGCGCCGCTCGCGTGGCTGCTGCACGAGGCGGGCACCGCGGGCGACAGCGCTTCGTTCGCGTTCGACGCCGACGGCGTGCGTGCCGCGCTCGCGCACTGGCAGATGCGGGCGGGGCTGCGCCATCCGGGGTCGCTGGCGATCGTCGATACGCCCACGGTGCTCGCCGCAGCGCGCGGGCTGCGCGCTGCCCCCGCACTCAGCGCCGCGCCCGCGCCCGCGCTCGATGCCGCGCCCGCGCTCGACGCCGCGCCCGCGCTCGACGCCACGCCCGCGCTCGACGCCGCGCCCGAGCTACGCGCGCGCGCCTGGAATCACGCGATTCCGCCGGCCACGATCACCACCAGCTTCACTGCGATCGCGGCTGCACTGACCGGCGGCCACGAAATGCCGTCGCCGTCGTGGCACAACGTCGACGTCGTCGACCCCGGACGCGACGAGTCGGCAGCGGAGGCGACGCAGGCACCGGGGCCCGATGCGCAGCCCGTCGAGCGCGATTCGATCCGCTTTCGCTTCCCGGCGGGCGCGCAGGCGGGCGTGTGCCTGCACGGAATCCTCGAGCAGGCGTCGTTCGACGCGCCGGTCGAAGCGCCGCTGGTCGCTCACTGGCTGGCGCGCTGCGGATATCGGCGCGCCGACGCGGCACAGGTCGCTGCCTGGCTCGACGAGGCGCTCGGCGTTGCGCTGTGCGCGCCCGACGGCGCGCGGCTCGCGCTGCCCGCCGTGCCGCGCGCTCGGCAACTGCGTGAACTGGAATTCCAGCTTTCCGGACACAACGTCTCCGAGCGCGCGCTCGTCGACGTGCTGGACGATGCGCTCGCGCTCGACGCGCAGGCGACGCTGTCGCGATGGAGCGGCTTCCTGCGCGGTTTCATCGACCTCGTCTTCGAGCACGGCGGCCGCTGGTACATCGTCGACTGGAAGAGCAATCACCTCGGCGACGACGCGCAATGCTACGGCCATGCCGCGCTCGCCGAAGCGATGCGCGCGCAAGCCTATCCGCTGCAGGCGAGCCTGTACACGCTGGCGGTGCATCGCTGGTTGCGCCGCACGCTGCGCGGATACGACTACGAGCGATCGTTCGGCGGCGTCTTCTACGTGTTCCTGCGCGGCGCCGGCCTCGCGTTGCCGAAGGACGGTGCCGCGCAGACGTGCGGCGTGCACGCCAGCCGTCCGAGCGCGCGCGCGATCGAGCGCCTCGATCGCCTGTTCGACGGCGAATCGGGCGAGCGGATGCGATGAAGCCTGCCGAAGCGCCATTCGCGGGCCGTGTCGCGCGCGCTTTCGGCGACACGATCGCGCGACTGCACGCGCGCATCGGCGGAGATCCATCGGCGAGCCGCATCGTCGAGCGGTGGGCGCAGCAGCTGTGGAGCGATGCCGATGCCGGTCACGTCTGCGTCGAAGTGGCGGACGACGACGAGCGACGCCAGCTTGGCGCCAGCCCGGTCGTCGACGTCGCGCCCGGAGTGCACGAAGCGCCGCTCGTACTCGACGGCGATGCGCTCTACCTGCAGCGCCTGTGGCGCGCGGAGGCGCTCCTCGCCGAGCGGGTGGTCGCGCTCGACGCGCCGGCCCCGCTCGCCGAGGCGGGCGTCGTTGCCGATGCCGTCGATTCGCTGTTCGAGCCGGCCGAAGCCGACGACGCGCAGCGCTGCGCGTTGCTGCGCGCGCTGGGCCATCGTCTCACGCTGCTGTCGGGAGGGCCCGGCACCGGCAAGACGACCACGCTCGCGCGACTGCTGGTGGCTTTCGCGCGGCTCGCGCCCGATGCGCGCGTCGCCTTCGCCGCGCCCACCGGCAAGGCCGCGGCGCGCCTCGGGCAGTCGCTGTCGGATCAACTCGCCCGCTTCGATCCGGCCGGCGAGCTGCGTGCGCGCCTTCCCCGTGCAGGCACTACGCTGCATCGACTGCTCGGCCTTCGTGCGAACGCCGTGGCTGCGGCCAGCGCCGCGATGCCGCTCGACTACGACCTGGTGATCGTCGACGAGGCGTCGATGCTCGACGTCGAGATCGCCGCCGCGCTGGTCGCGGCGATCGGCTCGAACGGGCGGCTCGTTCTCGCCGGCGACCGCGACCAGCTCGCCTCGGTCGAAGCCGGCGCGGTATTCGCCGATCTGTGCGCGAGCGTGAGCGACGCGACCGTGCAGCTGTTGCGCAACCATCGCCAGAAGGACGCGGCGCACATCGTCGAGCTTGCGGCGCAGGTGCGCGATGGCGGGAGCGGGACGGTTACGCTGCGCTGGCCCGGGCCGATCGGCTATTTCCGCGCCGACCCCGCGGCGATCGTCGACGATGCGCTCGCCGAATGGGCGGAGGTGCGAGAGGCGATCGAAGCGCGTGCGGCTCCCGCGAAAGTGCTGGGTGCCTGCGAACGGCATCGGGTGCTGACCGCGATGCGCGAAGGCCCGTTGGGCAGCGTCGCGCTCAATCGGCGCATCGCCTCCGCGGTTCGACGCGCAGCGGGTGCGAGCCCTCGCACGAGTACGGCTTCGGGCGCGGGCGGCACAGGTACAGGGACAGGTGCAAGGACAGGCACGAGCACGAGCACGGTCGGGTCCCCGTTTGCGCAGTGGTACCCGGGACGCCTCGTGCTGGTCACCGTCAACCGGCCGGCTCTGGGCCTGTTCAACGGCGACGTCGGCCTCTGCCTGCCGCGCCCGGACGTCGGCGCGGAGGCGAGCGACGACCTCGTCGTCGCCTTCGCCGGGGAGAGCGAGGCGCGGCTCTTTCCGGTCGCACAGATGCCGGCCTGCGAAGACGCGTGGGCGATGACTGTCCACAAGGCGCAGGGCTCGGAGTTCGAGTCGGTGGCGCTCGTGCTGGCGCCGCCGGGGCATCCGCTGAACACGCGCGAACTCGTCTACACCGGCATCACGCGCGCACGCAGCCGGCTGACGATCTGGGCCGAGCCCGAGGTGGTCTGGCAGGCGGCGCTCAGCCGAACGCTACGGCGCGGACGCCTCGCGCAGCGGCTCCTCGAGCAAAATCGACGAAGTTCGAGCTACAAGACGTAGCCGCTCGGCTCGTGGAATTCATTCCACGAGCGAGAACGCATCAATTTGATGCTCGGACTTGATGCTCGACTGGCTTGGGTGCGCCCGCCTGCGCTCAGGTGCCCCGGTGCGCCGGGTGCTCAGGCACCCCCGTGCCAGCCCCAAGCGCAGCCTCCATCTCCCGCCGCACCCGCACCGCCTCCTCTCCCGCATCGAAGCGCACGTCGTTCCAGCGCAGCGCCTCGCCCGCGGCCACGTCGCGCACCAGCGCCACGCCGCGCGCGAGCCCCAGCGGCAGCGCGCCGATCGCCCGCGAGTCGGCCGCCGGCATCAGCCTTCCGTACACCGTGTAGCCGCCTTCGCCATCGAGGCGCTCGCCCGCCTTCAGCGCGCGCTTGGCCGTGGCGACGACGTCGGCGTGCCAGCCGCGCGGCGCGCCGGTAGCTTCGCCGCGCAGCCCGATCGACGCGACGCTGATGCCGAGTTCGAGCCCGATCAGGTGATAGGGCTTGTACATCGCGCTGTAGTTGCCGCTGCGGTCGGTGACGAGCCCGTACTCGCGAAAGCAGCGCCGCACGTAGTCGGAGTCGGCGGCGAAGCTCGCCCACACGCCCCAGCGCAGGTCACGGAACACGGGCCGGCCGTCGCGCTCGAGGCTCGAGACGACCTCGACCTGGCCGCGACGCTCGAGCGCGCCGCCGTCGGCGCGCGGGCTCATGCGCTGCGCGAGATCGTCGACGCCGCAAGGCGGGAACGACAGGCCCGCGGCCGGCGCCGCAAGCCCCGTGGCATTCGCCACCGCCGCCATCTCGATCGCCGACTTCGTCCCGTCGAGGAACGAGTTGAACATCTGCGCGTTCATTCCGCCGGCGCGCGCATCGGCTTGGTCGATACCGTAATGCGCCCACACCGTGTCGGGCGTGGACGCGTGGTATTCGGGCAGGTACTTCGTTCCCTTGCCGGCGCCTACCACCTCGAAGCCCGCGGCGCGCGCCCAGTCGACCATCTCGCAGATCAGCGCCGGCTGGTCGCCGTAGGCGAGCGAGTAGACGACCCCCGCTTCGCGCGCGCGCTGCGCGAGCAGCGGTCCGGCGAGCGCATCGGCTTCGACGTTGACCATCACGATGTGCTTGCCCTGCCGGCAGCAGGCGAGCGCGTGCGCGATGCCCGCGGCCGGGTCGCCCGTGGCGTCGATGACGATCTCGACCTCGTCCGCGGCGACCAGCGCCATCGGGTCGTCGAACACGAAAGTCGATCCGTCGCGAAGCGCCCGCCCGAAGCCGTCGGCGGACAGGCGCGCCGCCTCCCAGCCCACGCGGATCATCGCCTCGCGCGCGCGTTGCGGCGAAAGGTCGGCCACGGCGACCAGGTGCATGCCCGGCGTGCGCCGCACCTGCGACAGGTACATCGAGCCGAACTTGCCGGCGCCGATCAGGCCGATGCGCAGCGGCCGGCCCTCGTCCGCGCGCCGCGCGAGCATCGCGTGCAGGTTCATGCGAGCTCCTCGCGCGCGGCCTCGACGTCGAGCCGCTCCATCGCGTCCAGCGGCTCGCACTCGGCGGCCTGCGCGTACAGCGCTTCGGCTTCCTTCAGTCCCTTCCTGCCTTCGAGCATCGCCAGCGCGTTGGCATATTCGATGCGCGCGATCGCCGATTCGGGGTTCAGCTCGAGCGCGCGCCGGAACAGCCGGTACGCCTCGTCGCGCTTCGCGCCGTAGGTGACGTTGGCGATCATCGCGCCGACCTTGTCGACCACTTCGGCGTGGAAGGCGCCGAGCGCGATGTGCGCGTCGGCGTGCTTCGGCTGCAGCGCGATCGCGCGCACGAGCGCGTCGCGCACCTTGCCGCCCAGGCCCTGCGCGAGCGCCTTGGCCACCGAGATCTGCTGCGAATAGCGTCCGATCGCGAAGGCGTACAGGTAGAACGCGTTGGCGTTCTCCGGCTCGCTCTTCTGCTGCGCCTCGGCGCGCGCGCCGGCTTCCTGCAGCAGCTTCGCCTTGCGCGTATCCGAAGTCTCCAGGTATTCCGCATAGACGCAGGCCGCCTTGTTCGCCACGCAGACGCCGGCCGGCCCGGCGGCGAGTCCGCCCTCGATCGCGCGGCCGAAGCGGCCCGCGTGGTAGTCGATCCAGGCGGCGATCACCGCGTCGTCCTTCGGGAAGGGCTCGCAGTCGCCGCGATGCAGTCTCGACCAGCGCTTCTTCAGCATTGCCGGTGTGTATTCGTAGCGTTCATCCGCATACGGAAAGTCCACCCATTTCGCCATCGTCGTTCCCCGTTCGAATCAGCGAAGGTACTCGTGCGCGAGCTTTCCGAAAAGCCGGCGACCGTCTTCGTCCAGCCAGGGAGCGAGCAGCGACAGCACCTGGTAGGCACCGCGCGCCATCGACGCCGCCGGCCGGTCGGCCGCAGCGAGACCGCGCGGGTGCCGCACGAACTCGAAGGAAAGCCAGTAGGTCGTGACGACGACCATGTTGGTGGCGAGCGATTCGATCTGCTCGTCGGTGGCGCCCGGGCCGCCGCGCCTGACCAGCGAGCGGCACAGCGCGAGCGCGGCGAGCGTCTTGCGTTCGACGGTCCGGCGAAAGCGCATCTCGACGCGGCGATTGCGCGCGAGCAGGTCGTTCAGGTCGCGATAGACGAAGCGGTAGCGCCAGATCGCCTCGAACAGCAGATGCAGGTACAGCCAGGCATCTTCGAGCTGCGGCTCGCCGCCGAGCGGCGAGTCGAGCAGCGGATCGATCTCGCGCTGGAACTCGTCGAACAGCGCGTCGACGATCTCGTCCTTGTTGTGGAAGTGGTAGTAGAGGTTGCCCGGGCTGATCTCCAGCTCGCCGGCGATCGCCGTCGTCGTGACGTTCGGCTCTCCCAGCTCGTTGAACAGCCGCAGCGAGGTCGCGAGGATCCGCTCGCGCGTGCGTCGCGGCGGCTTGCGGGTCATGCGGCGGCGACAGCGTCCGGTGCCGTGGGCGGCGAGCCGGCGCTCGCCCGGGCGATCGCCAGCGAGCGTTCCAGCTCGTGCAGCGTGCACGACAGCCGCCGCAGCGCGAGGCTCGCGCGCGTCTCGAGCGCTCGTACATGCGCCGGCGACGGTTCGCGCACCAGGCGGGGCGTTTCTGTGCGCAGCACGGCCTCGTCGAGCGACAGTCCGTGACGCTGCAGCATAGGCGCCAGTTCTTCGCGGCGCTCGAGCAGGTCGGCGCGCGTCGTGCGGTACGCGTGCTCGCACAGGTGCCGGCGGCTCGCCACGCTGAAGATGTTCGCGAAGAAGATCTCCGCGTCGTCGCGGCGCGGCTCGAACAGCACGATGTCGGCGTCGGGATGCGTGACGCGGTACTTCTCCAGCCCGACCGTCATCCGCGAGCGGATCGTCGCGCGCATCGTCTGCGCGAGCACCGCGGCCGGCCCGGAGCGCGACACGCGCCGGGCGCCCGCGCGCGAGCCGTCGAAGGGAACGAGCGGATTCAGGCAGAAGACGAGTCCGGCGCCCGCGTCGAGCGCGAGCGACGCGTGCAGCGTCTTGTTCAGCGCGCCGTCCACGTAGCGGTGCGAGCCGATGCGCACCGGCGGAAAGAGTCCCGGCACGGCGCTCGAGGCAATCGCCGCGCGCGAGATCGGCACGTGCTCGTATCCCTTCGATCCGAATGCGACCGGCATGCCGGAGTCGATGTCGGTCGCCACGATTCGCAAGGGCGCGCGCGTGCGGCGAAAGTCGTTCGTGCGCCCCGATTCGCGGAACAGGCGCGCGAGCGCCTGCTCGCCGGGCTGTCCGTCGACCAGACCATCGGGCAGCACGCGAAGCAGCTCGTCCATACCCTGCCACAGCGCCGTCTGCGGATGGCGCGCGCCGGCTTCCCATGCTCCGTGCATCGCGCGGCGCAGGCCGCGCGGCAGCGCGCGCAGCGCCTTCCACCATTCGTCGACGGCGGGGCGCAGCAGCCGCGCAGGCTCGAGCGTCTCGCCGGCGCGGTCGCCTTCGACGAACAGCTGCACCATCCGGTGCGGCGTGACCGCGTTGGCCAGTCCGGCCGCAACGAACGAACCCGCGCTCACGCCGACATAGGCGTCGAGCCGCGTCGGCTCGAAGCCCTCGATCGCCTCGCTCAGCGCGCACAGCGCGCCCAGCTCCCACGCCGCGGCGAGGAAACCGCCGCCCGCCAGCGCGAGCCCGATGCGCCCGCGCTGCGTGGCGGCGCCGCCGGCCGCGCGGGTCGAGTTGCCGCGTTCAGCCGGCATCGATCGGCGTTCGGGCATGGCGATCCATCAGGCCGCGGCCTTGCCGTCGCCCGAGGCGGTCTTCGCGGCGGCGCGCGTGCGTCGCGCGGGCGCCTTCGCTGCCGGGGCCGCCGACGCCGTCTTCGCCGCCGGCGCCGGCGCGGCCGACTTCGCTGCCCGCGCGTTCGTGCCGGGCGTTGCCTCCCTGGAGGCGCTCGCCTTGCGCGCCGCGCGCTTCACGGTACCGCCGGTCAGCGACTGCACGGCCTCGCTCAACGCATCGACGCGGGCAACCAGATCGCCGATCTCCCGGCTGGTCGGCACGCCGAGCCGCGTAAGCGCGCGCGAGACGCGATCCTCGAACACCTGCTCGAGGCGATCCCACGATTGCGTCGCCTGCTTCGACAGGTCGCCCGCCGCGCGCGTCATCTTCTCGCCGACCGAGCCGATCCGCTCCTCGGTGGCCGCGCGCGTGCGCCGCTGCAGGTTCAGTCCTTCCTTCACGAGCGTATCGAACACCTTGCCGCCTTCGCCCTGCGCCTTCGCGAACGCGCCCAGACCGGCGAGCCAGATCTGCTGCGCCGAATCGCGGATCGTCTTCGCCAGCTGGTTCAAGTCGGACCTGGCTTCCTTGCCTTCGGCCAGCGCCTTCAGTTTCTTCGCCATTGCGCTTCTCCCTGTCGGCCCCGATACGGGTCCGTTCGCGTGCAGTCTACGGCCGCTTCCCTAGAGGAGGCGCACTAATGCACAGCTCCTTGCCGATCGTCAACAGGCAATGTGCAATGATCGCCCCGCAGCGAAGGGGGGAGAACGTCTTGGAATACTTCGTCACCGGAGCCACCGGCTTCATCGGCCGCCGCCTCGTGCGGCGCCTGCTCGCGCGACGCGGCGCGATCGTCCATTTTCTCGTGCGCGACGCCTCGCCCGAGCGGCTGGACGCGCTGTACGCGTTCTGGGGCGTCGATCGCGCGCGGGCGGTGCCGGTGGAGGGCGACCTCACCCGCGATGGCCTGGGCATCGGCGAGCGGGCGCGCGCAGCGCTGCAGGGGCGCATCCGCCACCTGTTCCACCTGGCGGCCGTCTACGATCTCGCCGCCGACGCGCAGCGGCAGATCGAAGTCAACGTCGAGGGCACGCGGCGCGTCGTCGCCTTCGCCGGGGCGATCGGCGCCGGCTGCCTGCACCACGTCTCGTCGATCGCCGCCGCCGGCCTGTACGAAGGCGTGTTCCGCGAGGACATGTTCGACGAGGCCGAGGGGCTCGATCACCCGTATTTCGCCACCAAGCACGAGTCCGAGGCGATCGTGCGGCGCGAGTCGAGCGTGCCCTTTCGCATCTACCGTCCCGGCATGGTCGTCGGCGATTCGCGCACCGGCGAGATCGACAAGGTCGACGGCCCGATGTACTTCTTCAAGCCGCTGCAGCGACTGCGCCGGCTCCTGCCGCAATGGATGCCGATGGTCGGCATCGAGGGCGGGCGCATCAACATCGTGCCGGTCGACTACGTCGTCGCCGCGATGGACCACATCGCGCGCGCGCGCGGCCTCGACGGCAAGTGCTTCCACCTGGTCGACCCGCATCCGCTGCGCGTGGGCGAAGTGCTGAACGTCTTCGCGAAGGCCGCGCACGCGCCGCAGATGTCGATCCGCATCAATGCCGCGCTGATCGGCCTGATTCCCCGACACATCCGGCGCGCCGCGCTCGCGCTGGCGCCGGTGCGCCGCATCCGCGATGCGGTGATGCACGACCTCGGGTTGCCGCCCGACATCCTGCAGTTCGTCAACTACCCGACACGCTTCGACTCGCGCGAGGCGCTCGCCGCGCTCGAAGGCGCCGGCATCGCCTGCCCGCGGCTCGACGACTACGCCTGGGTGCTGTGGGACTACTGGGAGCGTCATCTCGATCCCGAACTCGCGATCGATCGCACCCTGCGTGGACAGGTCGGCGGCAAGATCGTGCTGATCACCGGCGGTTCGTCGGGCATCGGGCTGGCCGCCGCGCGCCGCGTGGCGGCCGCCGGAGCGACGACGATCATCTGCGGGCGCGATCCGGCGAAGCTCGAAGCCGCGCGCGCGGCCGTACAGGCCGACGGCCACGAACTGGTCACCTTCGCCTGCGACCTGAGCGACCCTGCCGACTGCGACCGCTTCGTGCACTGGCTGCTCGACACCTTCGGTCACGTCGACGTGCTGGTGAACAACGCCGGCCGCTCGATCCGCCGCGGCATCGAGAGCACTTTCGGGCGCTTCCACGATCTCGAGCGGCTGATGCAGCTGAACTATTTCGGCGCCGTGCGCCTCACGATGGGCCTGCTGCCTTCGATGATCGAGCGGCGCAGCGGCCACGTGGTGAACATCAGCTCGATCGGCGTGCTGACGAACGCGCCGCGCTTTTCCGGCTACGTCGCCTCGAAGGCCGCGCTCGACGCGTGGACGCGCTGCGCGGCGAGCGAATTCGCCGACGTGGGCATCACCTTCACGTCGGTGGCGATGCCGCTGGTGCGCACGCCGATGATCGCGCCCACCGGCCTGTACCGCAGCGCGCCCACGCTCACGCCCGAGGAGGCGGCCGACCTGGTGACGCAGGCGATCGTCTACAAGCCGGTGCGCATCGCCACGCGCCTGGGCATCGCCGGCGAAGTGCTGCATGCGCTGATGCCCCGGGTGGCGCAGATCGTGATGAACACGTCGTTCCGCATGTTCCCCGAGTCGAGCGCGGCCGGCGGCGCGCAAGCGAAGGTCACGCCCGAGCAGGAGGCGCTGCAGCAGATGATGCGGGGGATCCACTTCTGAGAGTGCCGCAGCGCGCATCGAGCGCTGCGGCGGCGATGCGCCACACCGACGGGTCGTAGGCGAGCTGCAGGTGTCCGCGCCCCGGCACGGCGATCGCGGTCGCGCCGGCCAACCGCTGCGAAGCCTGCTGCGGCATCACGATGTTGTCGTGCGGCGACCAGATCGTCGTGAAGAGCGCGCCCGTGGCCTGTGTCTCGCGGGTTGCGAGCGCTTCCAGCCACGAAGAGCCCGGCATCATCTGCGCGACGTTGCGCCCGCAGCCCAGTTGCGCGAGCCAGGTGCCGGCGTGCGGCGAGCCGAGGGTGACGACGGCGCACACCGATGCGTCGCCTGCGCGCGCCAGGTATGCGCGCGCCGCGAGACCGCCCATGCTGTGCGCGACGATGGCGACGCGCTCGCGGCCCGTGCGTTCGCGCAGCCGGCGCACCCCGTCGGTGACGATCGGCACGTAGTCGTCGATCGTGCCGAACACCGGTTCGAGGTTCACCGATTCGACCGGATGCCCGCGCGCGGCGAGCCACCGCGCGAACGGGCGCCAGATGCCGCGGTTGCAGACGTAGCCGTGCACGAGGAGCACCGGCGTGCGCTCGCCGTGCTCGGCGCCGGGCAGCGGGGCGCTCGCGTAGCGGATCTGCGCCCAGAAGAAGGTGCGCAGCGACGCGACGATCTCCATGCCCCATGCGCGCAGCGCGGTGGCGAAGCCGTAACGCTCGTACGCAGTCTCCTGCGCGCGGAACCACGCGCCGAAGACGAACTGCAGGCCGAGCAGCGCGGCGTCGAAGACCAGCGGCAGCAGCAGCGCGAACCCGAAGGCGGCCAGCGGATGCCAACCGTGACTGCGATGCAGCCACACGGCGAATGCGACGACGCCGATCGCGAGCAACGCGATCAGTGCCGTCAGCAGGCGCCGCATCATTGCGGCGCTGCCGTTTCCTGCATCGCCGCCGTTTCCTGCGTCGCCGCTTTCTGCGACGCCTGCGGCGCCGGCGGCACCCGCCCGGTCAGGCGCTGCGCGAGTCCGCTCGCCAGTCGCGCGGTGAAGCCGTAGATCGACAGCTGCGGATTCGCGCCGATCGAGGTCGGGAACAGCGACCCGTCGTGCACCGAGACATTGCGCCACTGCCAGTGCACGCCGTCGGGGTCGACGGCGCCGCGCGCCGCGTCCACGCCGAAGCGGCAGCCGCCCATCACGTGCGCCGACACGACGCGCGCGAGCAGCGGTTTCATCGGCAGCGCGGCGATCGCTTCGCGCGCCTCGCGCCAGCTGCGGTACGGGAGAGCCAGCTCGTGCGCGGGTTGCACGGTACGCGCTCCGGCGGCGAACTGGATCTCGGCCATCGACAGCAGGGCGCGCCGCCCGCCTTCGAGCACGAAGTCGTCGAGCGGGTAATCGAGCACCGGCGAGCCGTCGTCGCGCAGCTCCACGCGTCCGCCGGGCGAACGCTCGTGAAAGCCGTCGCGCAGCAGCGCGATCGTCGCCTGCGTGCGCGCGAAGTCGAGCATCCGGCGCCGATGCTCGTCGCCGAAGCCGGTCATCGTCGTCGCGAACAGCACCGGGTGGATCGGCGGCGCCTCGAGCTTGTAGCCGATCGGACCGTCGATCGGCGCATCGTGCAGGAAGTGGTCGACGTAGACGCTTTGCGGCGCGCCGGCCCAGCCGCCGACGATCCGGTCGAAGACGGCGGCCGAGACGACGACCGGATGCAGGAAGGTGCGCGCGCCGAGCAGCCGGTGCGGGTCGGGCGCGCCCGAGCGCATCAGCAGCGCGGGCGAGGCGATCGCGCCGGCCGCGAGCACGAAGTGCGCCGCCTTCGCTCGCGTGCGGCGCCCGCTCGGCCGCGTGCCCGTCGCATCGAGCCAGTCGATCTCGAGCGCGACGGCGCGTTCGCCCTCGACGATCAGTCGCGTGGCGCGTGCGCGCGTGTAGAGCGTCGCTCCGGCGTCCAGCGCCGATGGGATCGTCGTCACCAGCATCGACTGCTTCGCGTTGGTCGGGCAGCCTACGCCGCAGTAGCCCAGGTTCAGGCAGCCGCGCACGTTGCGCGCGATCGGCGCAGCGCGCAGCCCGAGGCGCTCGGCACCGCGCCGCAGGACATCGTTGTTCTCGTTCGGCGCCATCGTCCACGGCGCGATCGACAGGCGGCGCTCCATGCGCTCGAACCACGGCGCCATCGCCGCCTCGTCGAAGCCGTCGAGCCCGAAGCGGTCGCGCCAGAAGGCGAGGGTGGCCGCCGGCGTGCGAAAGCTCGACGTCCAGTTCACCGTCGTCGAGCCGCCGACGCAGCGGCCCTGCAGGATGCCGATCGCCTTGTCCTTCGTCAGCCGCGCCGCCGACTCCTGATAGAGCTGCGGATACGCCTCCGCTTCGCGCATGCGGAACTCGCCCGAACTGCGCAGCGGCCCCTCCTCGACGAGCAGGACGCGCAGCCCGGCGTGCGCGAGGATTTCGGCCGTCGTTCCGCCGCCGGCGCCGGTGCCGACGATCACGACGTCGAACTGCGCCTCGGCGGGCAGCGTCGACGCATCGGCGTCGAGCACCGCCCAGCCCCGGCGCAGGCCCTCGGCGATCGGATCGGGAAAGCTCATCGTCGGTTTCCTCAGAAGCGCGGCGGACCGGGATAGCCGATGTCCGCCCAGCGTGCTTCGTCGGCATAGGCGGCGCCGAGGATCAATTTGTGCAGCGCCTGGTAGGCGCCCTGCAGCAGCGTCAGCCGATGCGTGCGCCAGCCCTGCAGGACCGCGGCGACCTCGTCGACGCCGGCTTCCCGCCACGACTTCGCCAGCCCGGCGAGCAGCAGCCGCGAAGGCGCGGCGGCCAGCGCGAGGAACAGCGAAGCGAGTTCGTCCTGCGTCGCCGGCGTCAGTCCCGCGATCGTCGTCTCGACGCCGGCCAGCGCCGCCGAGATCGCATGTGCGCGCGGCTCGGGCGCGGAAGGCAGGGCGCCGTCGAGCACGGCGGGGATCATCGCGAGCAGCACTTCCCGGCGGTCGTCGAGCCCGTTGCGCCCGACGTAGCGCGAGGCGATGCCGAAGGCGCCGAGCAGCAGCGCACTGCCGGCGCCAAGCTTCAGGAAATCGCGTCGTGTAGCCATCGCGCCGATTCTAGGCGCGGGCGCTAGAGGGTCGGCTCTAATGCCGCGGTTTCGTTCGGGCGGCGCGCAGCGCACACTGTCGCGCCATGAAACCGGGACGAAGACTGGAAACCTGCGCCACCGAGGTCGCGCGGCTGCGTCGCGAGATCGCTGCCGACGCGCATACGCGCGCAACGGTCGGCGCCGTGAAGCAATGGCAGGCGCAGCGCCTGGCGCGCACGCACCGGCGCCTGCTCGGGGACCCTCGGTACGCGGCGGCCGCCCGCTTCTTTCTCGACGACCTGTACGGCGCGAAGGACTTCTCGCGGCGCGACGCCGAACTGGCGCGGCTGGTGCCGACGATGGTGCGCCTGCTGCCCGACGCGGCGCTCGAGACGATCGCCGACGCGATCGAGATGGACGCGCTGTCGGAGCGGCTCGACCTCGCGCTCGCCCGCGAGCTGTCCGAAGAGGACGTCTCTCGTATCGATGCCGCGCGCTACGCCGACGCCTATCGCCGGGCGGGCTCGCGCGCCGAGCGCGAGCATCAGCTCGCGCTGATCGAGTCGGTCGGCCATTCGCTCGATCGCCTCGTGCGCCGCCCGATGATCGGACGGCTGCTGAAGACGATGGCGAAGCCCGCGCAGCTGGCCGGCCTGTCCGAGATGCAGGACTTCCTCGTGCGCGGCTTCGAGTCCTTCCGCACGATCGGCGGCGCCCACGGCTTTCTCGAAGCGATCGAGTCGCGCGAACGCGCGATCCTCGAGGCGCTGTACGCCGGGGTCCGCGAGGGGTGGGACCAGGCGGAGCCGCCGGTCGCGAGCTGATCGAGGCAAGTGGGCTGCGGCAGCCGGATCTGCCGCCCGGTGGTCGCGCGAGCCCACCGCGTCGCCCATTCGCGTTGCCTCGGCTACCATCCGCCGATGCAAGACTCGTCACCGCCCCCAGCGCCCGTGCGCAGCCTGTCACCCCGTCGACCGCTCGCCGCCGCGATCCTCGGCGTGCTGCTGGGTCTGGCGCTCGTCCTCGGCGCCTGGCAGATGGCGCGCTCGGTGCGCGACTTCCGCCTGCTCGACCGCAGCGTCGAGGTCAAGGGGCTGTCCGAACGCGAGGTGCCGGCCGATCTCGCGATCTGGCCGATCGCGCACTCGGCGGCCGGCAACGACGTTGCCGCGCTGTATCGCACGCTCGACCGAACGAGCCAGCGCATCCTCGACTTTCTCGTCGGCGCCGGCTTTCCGCGCGAGCAGCTGAGCGTCTCCCCGCCGCACGTCGTCGACAAGCAGGCCCGCGAATGGGGCGATCCGCAGCGCGGCGAGTTCCGCTATACCGGGCGCGCCACGGTCACCGTCTACACGCCGGACGTCGAGCGCGTGCGCGCGACGATGAGCCGGCTCGTCGAGCTGGGCGCCGAAGGCATCGTCCTCGGCTCGGAGCAGGGCGCGCAGCCGCAGTTCCTGTTCACGAAGCTCAACGAGATCAAGCCCTCGATGCTCGAGGAGGCCACGCGCAACGCGCGCGCGTCGGCGACGAAGTTCGCCGAAGACTCGGGCAGCCGCCTCGGCAGCATCCGGCGCGCCTCGCAGGGCCAGTTCTCGATCGGCGATCGCGACGCGAGCACGCCGCACATCAAGAAAGTGCGCGTCGTCTCGACCATCGACTACTACCTCGACTGACGCTATAATCGCCGGTTCCTTGCCGCACGGTGCTTCGACGCAGGACACCGGCGGCCTTCGTCCACAAGGAAGCTGCAGCGCGGCCCGAATCGAGTCGACCGGGCTCGTCGTCGGCTCGCGCTGCTCGCCTCCGCACCAGGAGAATCGATGCGTCATTACGAGATCGTGCTCATCGTCCACCCCGACCAGAGCGAGCAGGTGCCCGCGATGCTCGAGCGGTACAAGGCGATGATCGAGGCCCAGCAGGGCAAGGTCCATCGGGTCGAAGACTGGGGTCGCCGCCAGCTCGCCTATCCCATCCAGAAGATGGCCAAGGCGCACTACGTGCTGATGAACATCGAGGTGGGGCAGCCCGCGCTCGACGAACTCGAGCACGCGTTCCGCTTCAACGACGCGGTGCTGCGGCACCTGGTCGTCGCGATGAAGAAAGCCGAAACGGGCCCTTCGCCGATGTGGAAGCAGATCCAGCGCGAAGACGCACGCAAGGCCGCTTCGTCCGAAGCGCCGCAACCGGGCTCCGATCGCCCGGCGGAGCGGACAGGCGAGCGCGAGCGGGCAGCCGGCTGAACCGCTCAGGCGAGCGGCAACCCGCAGCAGTAACCGGCCGGCGTGCGGAATCGAGTGCAGCTGAGCGGAACCCTCACCGAGCGCGAAGCGTTGCGCTACACGCCGGCGGGCATCGCGATGCTCGGCGCGCGGCTGAGCCACCGGTCCGAAACGACCGAGGCCGGACAGGCGCGCCAGCTCGAGTTCGACGTCGCGCTGCGTTTCGCCGGAGCGATCGCCGCGCGCGCCGACCGGCTGCAGCTCGGCGCATCGATCCTCGTCGACGGATTCCTCGCGCCGCGTCGCCGCCAGTCGAAATCGCTCGTCGTGCACGTAACCGAATTCGCTCCCGCATCGGCATCGAGCGGCGAGCAGAACTGATCAACCAGAGGACCTCCCATGGCAACCTTTCGTCGTGGTTCGAAAGACAAGAAGACGCGCCGTCCGGCGCAGAGCGCGCTGTTCAAGCGCAAGAAGTTCTGCCGCTTCACGGCCGAGAAGATCGAGTGGATCGACTACAAGGACGTCGACCTGCTGAAGGACTTCATCACCGACACCGGCAAGATCATCCCGGCACGGCTCACCGGTACGAAGGCGCGCTACCAGCGCCAGCTGCAGGATGCGATCAAGCGCGCGCGCTTCCTCGCGCTGCTGCCGTACACCGACAATCACTGAAGGCGCGGGAACGCAAATGCAGATCATCCTGCTCGAGAAAGTCGTCAACCTCGGCCAGCTGGGCGACGTCGTCAAGGTGCGCGACGGCTTCGCGCGCAACTTCCTGATTCCCACCGGCAAGGCGCGCCGCGCCACGCCGTCGGCCATCCAGGAATTCGAGAACCGCCGCGCCGAGCTCGAGAAAGTGCAAAGCGAGCGGCTCGCCGCCGCGCGCGCGCTGGGCGATCGCCTGGCCGGCACGAGCGTGCGCATCGTGCAGAAGGCCGGCGTCGACGGCCGCCTGTTCGGCTCGGTCACCAACTTCGACATCGCCGAGAGCCTGAAGAAGCAGGGCTTCGAGGTCGAGAAGCAGATGGTGCGGATGCCCTCGGGGCCCCTGAAGTCGGTGGGCGAGTACAGCGTCGAGGTCGCGCCGCACAGCGACGTCGTCGTCGAGATCACGGTTTCGGTGGTCGGCGAGACGGCCTGAGGCCGCGAGCCGCTTCCGCTACGACGACGACGACCGGCCCAAGCGCGCAGCGATGTCCGCGGTTCCGCACGACGCGGCATCCGCCGATCCGCAGATCGCGGCGCTGCGCGTGCCGCCGCACTCGATCGAAGCCGAGCAGGCGGTGCTCGGCGGGCTGCTGCTCGACAATACCGCCTTCGACCGCGTGGCCGACCTGCTGCGCGAGGACGATTTCTATCGCTACGATCATCGGCTGATCTGGCAGCAGATCGGCCGGCTGATCGAACGCAGCCACCCGGCCGACGTCGTCACCGTCTACGAGGCGCTGAAGGTCGCCGGCAAGGACGACGACGCCGGCGGCCTCGTCTACCTGAACGCGCTCGCGCAGGAAACGCCGTCGGCAGCGAACATCCGCCGCTACGCGGAAATCGTCCGTGACCGCGCGGTGCTGCGCAAGCTCATCTCCACCGCCGACGACATCTCCACGTCGGCGCTGAACCCGGCCGGCAAGGACACCCGCCAGCTGCTCGACGAAGCCGAATCGAAGGTCTTCCAGATCTCCGAAGACGGCGCGCGCGGGCAGGCCGGTTTCCAGCCGCTGCCCGACCTGCTCGGCAAGGTCGTCGAGCGCATCGACGAGCTGTACAACCAGAACAACCCGAACGACGTCACCGGCGTGCCGAGCGGCTACGTCGATCTCGATCGGATGACGTCGGGGCTGCAGCCGGGGGACCTGGTGATCGTGGCGGGTCGCCCGTCGATGGGCAAGACGGCGCTGGCGCTGAACATCGCCGAGCACGTCGCCGTCGACCAGGGCCTGCCGGTGGCCGTGTTCTCGATGGAGATGGGCGCCACGCAGCTGGCGATGCGCCTGGTCTGCTCGGTGGGCCGGCTCGACCAGCAGCGCCTGCGCACCGGGCGTCTGGTCGACGACGACTGGCCGCGTCTCACCAGCGCGATCCAGAAGATGCAGGACGCGCAGCTGTTCATCGACGAGACGCCGGCGTTGAACGCGCTCGAGCTGCGCGCGCGCGCGCGTCGCCTGTCGCGCCAGTGCGGACGGCTGGGCCTGATCGTCGTCGATTACCTGCAGCTGATGTCGGCCACGTCCACCGGCGAGAACCGCGCCACCGAGATCTCCGAGATCTCGCGCTCGCTGAAGGCGCTCGCCAAGGAGCTGGATTGTCCGGTGATCGCGCTGTCGCAGCTGAACCGCTCGCTCGAGCAGCGGCCGAACAAGCGGCCGGTGATGTCGGATCTGCGCGAATCGGGTGCGATCGAGCAGGACGCAGACGTCATCGTCTTCATCTACCGCGATGAGGTCTACAACCCCGACTCCACCGACAAGGGCGTTGCCGAGATCATCATCGGCAAGCAGCGCAACGGACCGATCGGAACGGTGCGCCTGACCTTCGTCGGGCAGTACACGAAGTTCGAGAACTACACGAGCGGGTAGGCGGGTACGGGTGGCGCGGCTCGGCCGCTCGGGCCTTCGCGCAGTTCATCGGCCGGTCCGCCCGCTAGTACGCCGCGCTGCGGAAAGCTGCATTCAGCGCTGCGTAGCCGATTGCGGAAGCAGAAACGCTGCGATTTGCAGCCCCGGATATTTCGCATTTCGGCGCTCGCGTGCCGCTTAAAGCACCTCCGCCGCAAAATCCGCCAGCCTCGACCTCTCCCCCCGCTGCAGCGTCACGTGCCCCGCATGCGGCCACCCCTTGAAGCGGTCGACGACATAGGTCAGCCCCGACGACCCTTCCGTCAGGTACGGCGTGTCGATCTGCGCGATATTCCCCATGCAGACGACCTTCGTCCCGGGGCCCGCGCGCGTCACCAGTGTCTTCATCTGCTTCGGCGTGAGGTTCTGCGCCTCGTCGACGATCAGGTACTTGTTGGTGAAGGTGCGCCCGCGCATGAACGACATCGACTTCACGCGCACGCGCGAGCGGATCAGGTCGTTGGTCGCCGCGCGTCCCCATTCGCCGGCCGCCGGATCGCTGCGGTTGAGCACCTCGAGGTTGTCCTCGAGCGCACCCATCCACGGCTGCATCTTCTCCTCCTCGGTGCCCGGCAGGTAGCCGATGTCCTCGCCCACCGGCACCGTGGCGCGCGTCATCACGATCTCGGTGTAGCGCTTGGATTCGAGCACCTGGACGAGACCCGCGGCGAGCGTGATCAGCGTCTTGCCGGTGCCCGCCTGGCCGAGCAGCGTGACGAAGTCGACCTCGGGGTCCATCAGCAGATTCAGCGCGAAGTTCTGCTCGCGGTTGCGCGCGGTGATGCCCCACACGGCGTTCTTGCCGTGGCCGTAATCGCGCAATGTCTGCAGCACCGCCGTGCGTCCGGCGATCTCGCGCACTTTCGCGAGCAGCGGCATGTCGCCTTCGAACCAGACGAACTGGTTCAGCAGCAGCGACGAGACGAGCGGGCCGCTGATCCGGTAGAAGGTGTAGCCGCCCTGCTGCCACGACTCGATCCCCTTGCCGTGCTTCTCCCAGAAGTCGTCCGGCAGCCGCAGCACGCCGGTGTAGAGCAGGTCGGTGTCCTCGAGGACCTGATCGTTGAAGTAGTCCTCGGCGGGCAGGCCCATCGTCCGGGCCTTGATCCGCATGTTGATGTCTTTCGACAGCAGCACCACCTGCCGGTCGTGCAGCCGCTCCTGCAACGCACGCACGACGCCCAGGATCTGGTTGTCGGCCTTGCCCATCGGCAGGCTCGACGGCAGCATCGACGCGATCGCCTGTGTCTGGAAGAACAGCCGTCCTCCGGCGTCGCGGTTGCCCAGCGCAGCGAGCGGGATGCCGTCGGTTATGTCGGCCTCGCCGGCCGCCTCGATCAATTCGTCGAGCGTGCGGCTCACCTGCCGGGCATTGCGCGAGACCTCCGACATCCCCTTCTTGTGGTTGTCGAGTTCCTCGAGCGTCATCATCGGCAGGTACAGATCGTGCTCGGCGAAGCGGAACAGGCTGCTCGGGTCGTGCATCAGCACGTTGGTGTCGAGCACGAAGAGCTTCGGCGCTTCTGCGCTCGTGCGCGGGCGGGTGCGCGTCTGGCTGTCGGGGCGGGCGGGGCGTGCGGGCTTGCCCGCCGAATCCGGCGTCGCCGTTGCGGAGGGCAGTGGCTGCCGTTGCGTCGACGGCTGCGCCGTCTGCTTCGCTTCCGGCCGGGTCCGAGGCGCCTGCGTCGGCGCTGCCGGGGCAGCCGCCGGCTTCATCGTCGGGCCCGCCGAGGTTTTCATCGCGGGCGCCGGCGCGGGTTCCATCGCCGGCGCGGGCATCGGCTTCATCGCTGGCGGCGGCGCCGCCTTCAGAACCGCAGGCAGCTGCGCAGCGCCAGTCCCGCGGCGCGGCCGCTCCACCTCCCGCGGCGCCTCATCAGCCTCCTCGACTCGGACCTCCCCGATTCGGGCCTCCTCGATTCGGGCCTTCCCCCGCATCGGA
>CALCZN010000346.1:0-15517 GCA_937903095.1 uncultured Burkholderiales bacterium | reverse complement strand
AGCACTAACTAGCCCGTCCCGCCACTTCGAGTGCGTTCCGGTCGATGGACAACTCTCACTTTTCCGCTGCTTCCGCCACCGCAGAAAAATCGTTCCCCCGCATCCGCTTCGAGTCCCGAGACGCCTTTTCCTTCCGGCATTTCGAGGCGCTCCAGCACTTTCCCCGTCTCGGGATCGATGCGCCGGATATCGCTTGTCTCGTTCTCCCAGGTGCCGTGCCACAGTTCGCCGTTCGTCCAGGTGACGCCCGTCACGAAGCGGTCGGACTCGATGGTGCGCAATACGGTTCCGGTTTCGGGATCGACCTGATGGATTCTGCGACCGCGATGCTGGCCGACCCAGAGCGTGCCTTCGGCCCAGGCGAGGCCCGAAGCTTCGCCGTTGTCCGGCGCGGGGATCGTGCCGAGCACTTCGCCGGTGGTCGGATCGATCTTCTGGATCACGGCTTCCGTGATCTGGAACAGGTGCTTCCCGTCGAAGGCCGTGCCCGCATTGGCGGCAACGTCGAGCGAGCGCACGATCCTCCCGGTCTCCGGATCGAGAGCATTGAGCCGGTTTCCGCTCGCGAACCAAAGCTGCCGTCCATCGAAACTGACGCCATGCACGTTGTCGATCCCGGGGAACGGGCCGTATTCACCGATGATTTCCGCGGCTGCGTGTTTCATGTTTCGATCCTAAGCGCCCGGCGAGGGCGCAGGAAGTAACAGACTCGTCGGGAATCCGGGCACGCTCGGCGCGATCCAGCGGCATGCACGCCCGCGGCCGAACGACTCGACCTTGCCGGATTCGGCGAGCGCCTCCAGCGCTCGCTGGATGGTGCGGGGGCTGACATCGAGCGCCATGGCCAGCGCCGAGCTCGACCACGCCTCGCCATCCGCGAGCAGCGCAAGCACCTCGGCATGGTCTCCCTCGACGGGTGGTGCGAGCACGGCAACCGCGGTCGAGTCGCGCGGAGCCAGCCGGAAGCCGTGCCGCGTCGCGTGCAGGTCCGCCAAAGTCGCGAGCGCCTTGCGCAACCGCCCGACCTCCACGCGCAGACGGGCACGATGCGATTCGTCGATATCTCGTGCGCGAAAAGCGCGCGCGAGAAGCTCTTCGCGCGACACGTCCGCAGGCCACGCTTCCGCGAGCGCGCGGGCCACCGTGAACAGCACCAGCCGGCTGCCGAGAGGAATCACCGTGGCGCGGGCCCGCACGACCGTGCGGCAGGCATCGATCACCAATGCATCCGAGGCAAACAGTGCCTCGACCTCATCGAGTCGCAGAAGCCGCTGCCCGTCCCGCGCGACCAGGCGCGCGGCGGGCGCGTCGAGCGCACGGAACGCGCGATCGACTTCCATCACGAGCGCGGGGATCTGCATTTCGTGCGCGGCGTGCGCGGCGTGATCGAGAGCCGTTCGTGCCGGCCTCGTGCGAATACGCCGCATCGCAATGCCCGCAGCCACCAACCAGTATCCTGCCCGCGATGCAGGCGGCAGCGCCGCGAGATCGAGTCCTTCGAGCGTCCGCTCGGCTCCCTCCAGGCGCCCCACCAGAAGAAGAAGCCGAGCTTCGAGGTAGCCGGCATGGGCGGCGTTCGCCCTGTCGCCATGCGCTTCGAGCGTTTTGCGTGCTGTGGGAAGAACCTGGGCAGATCGTCCGAGATCCCGCGAGACGAGCGCGATCTCCGCCTCGGCGACGATGCATCGCGCGCGGGCCCCGGGCTCCCGCGAACCGAAGGCGCTGGCGGCGGCTCGCACCAGCTTCCTGGCGCGGGCCAACTCACCGAGCTGCGCCATCGCAATGCCGCGCAGTGCAAGCGCCGGTGCGTCGGCGCGCAACGCGACCCGCTTCAACGCGGCCAGCGGGTCGCCCACCGCAAGCGCGCGCGCCGCTGCGGCAATCGACGAGTCCGATCCCGTCACACTTGTCACTCCCTGTTCTCGCTCTCCCCGGCCTAGCCTTGACTTTGCAGCGGCTGGATACGGCCAGGATCGACCGGAAGACCGAGGAACACCCATGCGGACGAAGAATGGCAACGCGCCGACCCGGCGGGGACCGGACGTGGGCGACTGGCTCTGCCTCGCCGCGGCGCCGACCTTCGCCGGCATGGCATGGCTCTCGACCGGTGATGCGACGGCGCTCTGCTCGTCAGGCTCCGGCATGCCTCCGATGGGCGGCATGGCCTCGATGTTCCTGCTGATGAGCTTTTTCCATCTGCCGCCATGGTTGAAGCTCGTTTCCCGTCGCCGCGAGATCGTTTCCTGCAACCGCATCGAAGGAGACTGAACATGCAACACACTGTCGTTTCGCGCGAAGACTGGCTCGCCGCCCGCAAGGCGTTCTTCGAGAAGGAGCGCGCCATGACGCACCAGCTCGACGCGCTGCGCACCGAACGGCGGCAATTGCCCTGGGTCAAAGTCGATAAACACTATGTCTTCGACGGCCCCGAGGGCGAATGCACGCTGGGCGACCTGTTCGGGGACCGCAGCCAGCTCGCCGTATATCACTTCATGCTGACACCCGGCTCGGAACACATTTGCCCCGGCTGTTCGTTCACGATGGATCATGTCGATGCGGCACGTCAGCATTTCGAGCATGCGGACCTTTCCTTCGCCGCGGTGTCGCGTGCGCCGATACAGCGGATCGAGGAGGTCAGGAAGCGGATGGGTTGGACCTTCCCGTGGGTTTCCTCGGGAGACCGCGACTTCAACTACGATTTCGTCGTCTCCTTCGCCCCGGAGGACCGCGCTGCCGGCCGTGCGCTCTACAACTACGGCCTGACGCCGATTCGATACGCCCCGGACATGTTCGGCGTCAGCATCTTCGCCAGGGACGGGAAGGGCGACATCTTCCACACCTACTCGACCTATCATCGCGGCACCGAATTGCTGATGGGGGCGTTCAACTGGCTCGACCTCGCTCCCAAAGGCCGCAACGAAAACGGCACCATGAGCTGGCTGAAGCTGCACGACGAGTACCAGAACGATTGAACCCGAAGGCGCCACCGCCCGGCCGCAAATCGTGCGCCCGGGCGGTGGCGACGTGCGTTTCTTCACGTTCCGCGCAAAACCGGGTTCCCCGGCGCGGCGGGCGCCGACGCCCGGGCGTCCGTTCGACGCCCGCAGCGCGATTTGTTCACGCTGAACCGTCGCCCGATCCGCTAGCATCGCGCCTGTTCGCACGACCTGCCCGGTCTTCCTTCGTTCCCGGTAGCGGGGTGCGCCCTACGAGCCCCGATGCCCGATCCGCTTCCGTCCCGTCCCGTGTTGCCGCAGCCTTCGCCGCTGTACGCGCACGTTCGCGACCGGATCGCCGAAGCGCTGCGCGAGGCGGCGCGCAGCGGCCTGCCGGCACTGGCCGAAGCGCTGGACGAGGCGGCCGAGCGCGCGACAGAGGGCCGTGATCGACAGGCGATGTTCGCCGCCGCAACGCGGCTGCGCAAGGAATCGCCGAGCCGTGTCGACGAAGTGGCGCGCGTTTTGGCGCGGCGCGCACAGCGCTGCCTCGAAGCGGCGCAGGATGCCGCGCAGGGCGGCGCGCAAGGCCAGGCGGACGCGGCGCTCGCGCTGGTCGACGACGAGGAACTCGAGCAGCAGATCGCGGCCGGCGAACTGGCACGCGAGGCGCGCGAGCGTTGCGGTGCGATCTATCCCCGCTACGTCGCGCGCCTGCGCCGCCTGCTCGGCGCCGGCTTCTCGTGGGACGACGACGAGCGCAACCCGCTGGGCGCGCGCACGCTGGCCGCGGCCCTGCTCGCGAGCGTGGCTGATGCCGCGGAGGGCGGCTATGCCGCCGACCGGCTGCGCAATTTCGCGTGGAAGCGCTTCGCGCAGCCGATCGCCGACGCGATCGACGCGGCCGAGCGCCTGCTCGCGCAGGCGGGCGGCTCCGAAGAGCCGCTCGAAGCCACGAAGAGTGAAGAACAGCCGCAGCAGCGCGCCGCTGCAGCGCCCGAGGACCGGCCCGAGCCGCCGCCCGCCGAGCCGCCGCCCGTCGAGCCGTCCGCCTCGCGCCCGCCCGAACCCGCCCGCGCGATCGATCTCGCCGCGCGCGCCGAGCGCGATGCGGCGACGCTCGGCACTTCGCCGCTCGCCGGCGCGGCAACGGGCGCGCGCCTGGGCACGATGCCCGCGCTGCAGCCCGTGCTGGATCTCGAACGCGACGCGGTGGCCTTCGCGCATTCGATCGGCGCGATGCCCTACAGCCGCGAAGCGCGCGCCGAGTTCTTCGGCAACGTGCGTGCGCGGCTGCGCGAGGCCGGCGCGCCGCCCGCGCAGGTCGCCATCGTCGATCTCGTCGCGGCGATGTTCGACTACGTGATCGACGATCGTCGCGTGCCCGAGGCGGCGCGCCCGCTCGTCTGGCGATTGCAGCAGCCGGCGCTCGCGCTGTCGTTGCTCGACTCGGGCTATCTGGGCGACGACCCGCGTTCGCTGCGCCGCCTGGTCGAGCATTTCGGCGCGATCTCGGCGGCGTTCTCCGACGAGATCACGCGCGGCAGCGAACTGCACCGGCGGCTCGAGACCATGGTGCGCGCCGTCGAGATCGTGACCAGCGCGCTGCAGTCGCGCTCGGCGGTGATGGCGCAGCAGGTGCAGAAGGAATACTCGCGCGCCGCGCGCAGCGTGGGCCAGCTGATCGATCACGTGGTGCGCGAGCGGCGCTCGCTCGAGGAGACGCCGGGCCGGCGCAACCGGCGCGACTACGCGCGCCGGCCGAGCCGCGAGCGCGAAGAGGAGGTCACCGGCCACCTGCACGCGATGCTCGCCGAACGGCTGCAGCGGCACGCGGCGCCCGAATCGGTGCGCGACTTCCTGATGAACGTCTGGCTGCGGCACCTGCGCACCGCGGCGCTGCGCGACGGCGAGCACAGCGCGGAGTTCCAGGTGTCGATGCGCGTCGTCGACGACCTGCTGTGGAGCCTCGACGAAACCGGCGAGCGCCAGAGCCGGCGCGAACTGGCGCAACGCATCCCCCCGCTGATCCGCCTGATGACGCAGGGCGTGCGCGAGATCGGCGCGAAGGACGAGGAGTCGAAGGCGTTCTTCGACGAGCTGTTCCTGATCCATCTGCGCCGTATGCAGCGGCGCGACCGCGAGCGCGAGGCCACGCGCACGGGCATGCCCGACGAGGAGGCGGCGGCGGGTGCAGGGCGCGAAGCGCGCGACGACGGATCGCGCGAGGCAGTTCCGAAGGCGGACGCTGCGGCAACCGAAACGCGCGAGGCCGCTACGAAGACGCACGAGGCCGCGACCGAAACGCCCGCAGGCCGCATACCACACACCGGCGCGCCCACCGGCGCGCCCACCGTTCCCGCGCCGCCGGCAACCGCTGCCGACGCGGGAGCGGCCGACGGCGAGGGTCCCGGGCGCAAGCTGCTCGAAATCCTCGAATCGCTCGACCTCGACGACCTGCCGCGCCATCCGCGCAGGCTGACGCTGGCGCCCGAGCATGCGATCGACCGGATGGCGCGCGGCGACTGGATCGAGTTCGTTTCGCGCGACGGCGCGAGCGCGCATTCGAAAGTCGCGTGGATCAATCGCCGGCGCACGGTGGCGCTGCTCGTTCGCCGCGACGACCGCCGCGCGATGTCGTTGCGCACCGACGAATTGCGCGAGCGCTTCGCGCGCGGCCGGGCGTTCCTGCTCGAAGGGTGACGCGAGCCGTAGGCGAGGGTGACGCGCCGCCGGCAAGGGTGACGCGCGCCGCCGGCGTGCGCCGAAGCCACAAAGCCGCCAGCGGCTGCACTATAGTGCTTGACTCGCTCGCGCACAGGAAGTACTTTGCGTGCGCTTCGCATGGCAGCGATCCGCGTTGCGCGCGCCTCGTGCTGGGGTAAGTCAGCAGTCGCGCGGCGATCCCATCCGGTCCGATAATGCCGGGTGTCCGAAAACCCCTGGAGGAGATTCGATGAAGGGTTCACAAGCAACGAAGCTGATGGTCGCCGCCGGGCTCGCGTCGCTGGCGCTCGGCGCATCGGCGGCCGACTCGATCAAGGTCGGTTTCATGCTGCCGTATTCCGGCACTTACACGGCGCTGGCCAACGCGATCGAGAACGGCTTCAAGCAGTACGTCGACGAGCAGGGCGGCAAGCTCGGCGGGCTGTCCGTCGAATACGTCCGCGTCGACGACGAGAGCGCCCCGGCGAAGGCCACCGACAACATCAACAAGCTGATCAACCGCGACAACGTCGACGTCGTGATCGGCACCGTGCACTCGGGCGTCGCGATGGCGATGGCCAAGGTCGCGAAAGACACCGGCACGCTGCTGATCGTGCCGAACGCCGGCGCCGACGCCGTCACCGGTCCGATGTGCGCGCCGAACATCTTCCGCAGCTCGTTCTCGAACTGGCAGCCCGCCTACGCGATGGGCGAGGTCGCTGCCAAGAAAGGCTACAAGCGCGCGGTCACCATCACCTGGGACTACGCGGCGGGCAAGGAGAGCGTCAACGGCTTCAAGGAAGCGTTCACCAAGGCCGGCGGCAAGATCGAGAAGGATCTCACGCTGCCGTTCCCGCGCGAGGAGTTCCAGGCGCTGCTCACCGAGATCGCCTCGATCAAGCCCGACGTCGTCTACACGTTCTTCGCCGGCGCGGGCGCGGTCAAGTTCGTCAAGGACTACGCGGCGGCCGGGCTGAAGGACTCGATCCCGCTGGTCGGCGCCGGCTTCCTCACCGACGGCACGCTCGACGCGCAGGGCGAATCGGCGCAGGGCCTGCTCACCACGCTGCACTACGCCGACGGGCTGAACACCCCGCGCGACAACCAGTTCCGGCTCACCTACGCCAAGACCTACAAGATGCAGCCCGACGTCTACGCGGTGCAGGGCTACGACGCCGCGCAGATGCTCGGCATCGGTCTCGCGGCGAACAAGGGCGACAAGAAGAACCGCGCCGCGCTGGTGAAGGCGATCGAGAAGGCGAAGGTCGACAGCCCGCGCGGCGCGTTCACCTTGTCGTCGTCGCACAACCCGGTGCAGGATATCTACCTGCGCAAGGTCGACGGCAAGACGAACCAGGTGCAGAGTGTCGCCGTGAAGGCATTGGCCGACCCCGGACGCGGCTGCAGGATGTAACACGCCCGATCGCATCGGGCGGCCGCCGGGTCCGCGGGAGGATCCGGCGGCCGGTTTTTTTTCCCCGCGCGCCGTGTCGCACGTGTCGCGCTGTCCCGAGTCTCACACGACGCACGCATGGATCCGGTCGTCTTTCTCGTCCAGTGCCTGAACGCGATCCAGTACGGACTGCTGCTGTTCCTGGTCGCCAGCGGCCTGACGCTGATCTTCGGGATCATGGGCGTCATCAACCTGGCGCACGGCAGCTTCTACATGATCGGCGCCTACATGGCGTTCGCGCTCGGTCCGTGGGTCGAGCAGGCGATCGGCGGCGGCTTCTTCGTCACGCTGGCGGTCGTCGTGGTGCTCGCAGTGCTGCTCGGCTACGTGCTCGAATGGGTGTTCTTCAGCTATCTGTACGAGCGCGAGCACCTGCAGCAGGTGCTGATGACCTACGCGCTGATCCTCGTCTTCGAGGAGGTGCGCAGCCTGCTGGTCGGCGACGACGTGCACGGCGTGACGGTGCCCGCGTGGCTGTCCGGAACGATTCCGCTGGGCGAGCTGATGACCTATCCGGTCTATCGGCTGCTCGTCTCCGGCGTGTGCCTGGTCGTCGCCTTCGGCCTGTTCTGGGTGATCACGCGCACGCGCCTGGGCATGACGATCCGCGCCGGCGCGTCGAACCGCGAGATGGTGCAGGCGATGGGCATCGACATCCAGTTCCTGTATCGCGTGGTCTTCGCCGCCGGCGTGGCACTGGCCGCGCTCGCCGGCGCGATCGCCGCGCCCGTCTCGTCGGTGTACCCGGGCATGGGCAACCAGGTGCTGATCATCTGTTTTGTCGTCGTCGTCATCGGCGGCATCGGCTCGATCCGCGGCGCGCTGCTCGCGGCGATGCTGGTCGGCTTCGTCGAGACCTTCGGCACCGTGTTCTTTCCGTCCGCGGCCGGCCTGCTCGTCTACGTGCTGATGGCCGCGATCCTGTTGTGGCGCCCGGAAGGGCTGTTCCGGAGTGCCTGACACGATGACGATGCGCGCGCCGTCTCCCGTCTCCGCTTCCGTTTCCCTTTCCCTTTCCTTGCTCGTCGCGCTGGCGCTGCTGGCGGCGCTCGCGCTGTTCCCGCTGGTGGGCAGCAAGTTCGGCATCGCGCTCGTCACCAAGACGATGATCCTCGCGATCTTCGCGCTCAGCCTCGAGCTGCTCGTCGGCCAGACCGGGCTCGTCTCCTTCGGCCACGCCGCCTTCCTCGGCATCGCCGCCTACACGGTGGCGCTGATGACGCCGCAAAGCGAGCCGGCGGCGATCTGGGTCGTGCTGCCGGCGGCGCTGCTCGCTTCCGGGGCCTATGCGCTTTTCGTCGGCGCCTTGTCGCTGCGCACGCGCGGCATCTACTTCATCATGGTCACGCTCGCCTTCGCGCAGATGGCGTACTACGTGTTCCACGACACCGAGCTGGGGCGCGGCAGCGACGGCATCTACCTGTATTTCCGTCCCGACGTGTCGATCGGCGGCTGGCGCCTGTTCGATCTCGACGCCGGCAACACCTTCTACTGGTTCGTCCTCGCGTCGCTCGCCTTCACTTTCGGGCTGCTCGCGCTGATCGTGCGCAGCCGCTTCGGCCGTGCGCTGGCCGGCATCCGCGTGAACGAGCAGCGCATGCGCGCGGCGGGCTTTCCCACCTATCCGTACAAGCTCGCCGCCTTCGTCGTCGCGGCGATGCTCGCCGGCCTGGCCGGCTTCCTCCTCGCGCTGAAGGACGGCTTCGTCAACCCCGAGCTGCTGTCCTGGCACGAGTCGGGCGCGGTGCTGATCATGATCATCCTCGGCGGCATCGGCAGCCTGTGGGGCGCGGTGATCGGCGCTTTCGCTTTCGTGCTGCTGCAGGAGTTCTTCCAGTCCGATCCGATCTTCGGCGAGTTCGCGCGCCACTGGCAGCTCACGCTCGGGCTGACGATCATCGCCTTCGTCGCGCTGATGCCGGCGGGCCTGATCGGCATCGGCCGGCAGCTCGGGCGCCGCGCTTCGCTTCGCCGCGGATTGCGCCATGCCTGATCCGTTCTCCCCGAAATCCGCCTCCGGCGCCGCGGGCAACGGCGAGGTGCTGCTGCGCGCGAATGCGGTCTCGCGCAGCTTCGGCGGCCTGAAGGCCGTCGACGCGGTCTCGCTCGCCGTGCGCCGCGGCACCGTGCACGCCGTGATCGGCACGAACGGCGCGGGCAAGTCCACGCTGATCAACGTGCTGTCGGGCGAGATTCCGGCCAGCGACGGCAGCGTCGAACTGCTCGGGCGCGACGTCTCGCGCTGGTCGCAGCCGCGTCGTGCGCAGGCCGGTCTGGGCCGCAGCTACCAGCGCAATACGATCTACGCGCCGTTCACCGTGTTCGAGAACTGCCGGTTGAGCGCGCAGGCGCGGCGCCAGCGTCCGTGGAACTGGCTGTCGCCGGCGGCGCGTTGCGAGTTCAGCGGCAGCGCCGCGCGCATCGCGCTGGAGAAGGCGGGCCTGGCCGCGCACGCCGACCGCGAGGCCGGCACGCTGTCGCACGGCCAGAAGCGCCAGCTCGAGATCGCGATGTGCCTGGCCACCGCGCCGCGCGTGCTCGTGCTCGACGAGCCGCTGGCCGGCATGGGCGCCGAGGAGTCCGAGCGCATGCTGTCGCTGCTCGAAGGACTGAAGTCCGAGCACGCGATCCTGCTCGTCGAGCACGACATGGATGCCGTGTTCCGCGTCTCCGACGAGATCACCGTGATGGTCAACGGACGCGTGATCGCCAGCGGCGCACCCGAGGAAATCCGCAACAGCCCCGAGGTCCAGGAAGCGTACCTGGGCGACGAGGCCCTGCAATGAGGGGCCCTGCAATGAGGACTGCGCAATGAGCGCCGCGCTGTCCGCTGCCGCCCCGTCCGTCGCTGCCGCGCCGGCGCGCATGTCGCCGCGCGAGCCGATCGTCGAGATCTCGAACCTGCACGCCTATTACGGCCAGAGCCACGTCCTGCAGGGCGTGAGCCTGCGCATCGAGGCGGGCGAGGCGGTCGGCCTGCTCGGGCGCAACGGCATGGGCAAGACCACACTGATCCGCAGCATGCTGCGCCTGATGCGCTCGACCACCGGACGCATCACGATCGGCGGCCGCGATCGCTCCGGCGAGCGCCCCGATCGCGTCGCGCGGCTGGGCATCGGCTACGTGCCCGAAGGGCGGGGCATCTTCCCCAACCTGAGCGTTCGCGAGAATCTCATCATGGCGGCGCGCCCCGGCGTGCGCGGCCAGGTCGACTGGACGCTCGACCGGGTGCTCGCCGCCTTTCCGCGTCTCGCCGAGCGGCTGCGCAACGGCGGCAACCAGCTCTCGGGCGGCGAGCAGCAGATGCTCGCGATCGGCCGGGCGCTGATGACGAACCCCGATCTCATCGTGCTCGACGAGGCCACCGAGGGGCTCGCGCCGCTGGTCGTGCGCGAGATCTGGCGAATCGTCGCGAGCATCCGCGAAAGCGGCATCGCCTCGCTCGTCGTCGATCGCAACTATCGCGCGGTGCTCGCGCACACCGAACGCTGCGTCGTGCTCGAGCGCGGCCGCGTCGTGCTCGAGGGCAGCTCGGCGTCGCTCGCGGCCGACGAGCGCGCGCTGCAGACCTACCTGGGCGTCTGAGAAGATGCGGCGCGCCGCCCGGCGCGGTCGGCGCAGAGCCGTTCCTGCGTGGTTCGTCGCGTGATGCGGATCGGTGCGTCGCGGATCAGTGCGACGCGCGCGCCGCGGATCAGTGCGTCGCGCTCGCCGTCTGCTGCACGTCGAAGGTGACGACGTGGTCGGCGTCGAAGCGGATCCCGATGCTCTCGCCGATCGCATGATCGTGGTGGCTCGGCACCAGCGCGAGCAGCGTCGCGCCGCTGGGCAGGCGCAGCGTGTAGAGGAACTGCGCGCCGCGGAAGGCCTTGCGCACCACCTGCGCGCGCAGCGTGCTGGCGTCGTCGTGGACGACGTCGTCGGGCCGCAGCAGCACGAGCACCTCGCCGCGCGTGTTGGCCGCCGCACCGGCGATCACCTGGTCGGTGCGCGCGTGGATCGGCAGTACGCCCAGCTCGATGTGGACCTGCGACCTGCCGTCGCGATGCTCGACGATGCCGGGCAGGAACGCCCCCAGCCCGACGAAGTCGGCGACTTCGCGCGTGGCCGGCTGATGGTAGAGGCGGTAGGGGGTGTCCCACTGCTCGATGCGCCCGGCCTGCATGACGCCTACGCGATCGGCCAGCGCGAAAGCCTCGTACTGGTCGTGCGTGACGAGCAGGGCGGTGGTGCCGGCGCGCTTGAGGATCTCGCGCAGGTCGAGCGCGAGCCGCTCGCGCAGGTCGGGGTCGAGATTCGAGAAGGGTTCGTCGAGCAGCAGGATCGACGGCGCCGGTGCGAGCGCGCGCGCCAGCGCCACGCGCTGCTGCTGCCCGCCCGACAGCTCGTGCGGAAAGCGGGCGCCGCTGCCCGGCAGCCCCACCAGTTCGAGCATCTCGCGCACGCGCTGCGCGCGCTGGGCGGCGGTGTGCCGGCGCAGGCCGAAGCCGACGTTGCCGGCGACGTCCAGATGCGGGAACAGCGCGTAGTCCTGGAAGACCACGCCCACGCCGCGCCGTTCCGGTTCGGTCCACTTCTGCGGCGACGCGACGCATTGCGCATCGATGTGCACGCAACCGCTTTGCGGGCGCAGGAAGCCGGCGATCGTGCGCAGCGCGGTCGTCTTGCCGCAGCCCGACGCGCCGAGCAGGCAGCCGATTTCGCCGCGGCGAAGGCGAAAGCTCAGCCGATCGAGCGCCGCGATCTTCGAGCGGGCCGCGCCGAAGGAGACGCACAGCTCCTCCACCTGCAGCGCGGCGTCGGCGCCGTCCGCCGCGCCTCGGTTCGCCCCTCGGCTCGCCTCTCGGTTCGCGCCTTCGATCGCTCTCTCGCCCGCGTTCTCGACCGAGCAGCCGGAGACCGCGCTCGGGAATCGTGCGTCCATTGCAAATGCCTATAATTCGCAGTCAGGAATTCTAGCAACCGTGACGCCGAACAGCACGTTGCGGCGAAGCGCCGCGCCGACCGCAGTATCGTCCACGCAACTGCTCGGGGCGGGTTCGGTCCTCGGCTCGCTGGTCGTCGTGCTGCCGATCGTCGCGGTCATCTGGCTCGCCTTTTCCGCCTCGGGGGCGGATTCCGGCGCCGACGGCGGCGTGCTGAGGCACCTGTTCGGCACCGTGCTGCCGCGCTACACGCTCACCACCGCCAAGCTCGCCGTGATGGTACTCGCCGTCGTGCTGTGGATCGGCGTGAGCACCGGCTGGCTGGTCGCCGCCTACGACTTCCCCGGCCGGCAGGCGCTGTCGTGGATGCTGGTGCTGCCGCTGTCGACGCCGGCGTTCGTGATGGCCTACGCGTACACCGACTTCCTCGCGAGCTACGGAGCGTTGCAGAGCGGCTTTCGCGCGCTCACCGGGCTGCAGGTGGGCGAGTACTGGTTTCCCGACATCCATTCGTGGCCGGCCGCCGGGCTCTTTCTGGGCCTGGCGCTGTACCCGTACGTCTACCTGCTCGCGCGTGCGGCCTTCGCCGACCGCAGTCCGTCGCTGGCCGATGCCGCGCGCTCCCTGGGCATGAGCGGTCGCCGCGCCTGGTGGCGCATCACCTGGCCGGTCGCGCGCCCGGCGGTCGTCGCAGGTTGTGCGCTCGCATTGATGGAAACGCTGGCCGATTTCGGCACTGTCGCTTATTTTTCTGTCGATTCATTTACGGCAGGCATATATCGCGCGTGGCAGGCGATGGGCGATCGGGTAGGGGCCGCGCGTCTGGCGGTGATGCTGCTCGTGCTCGTCGTCGCGTTGCTGCTCGTCGAGCGCGGCCAGCGCGGCCGGATGCAGTTCCACGTTCGCAACCCGCGGCCGGCGCCGCGCGTACGGCTGCAGGGCGGTGCCGCACTGCGGGCGACGCTCGCCTGCGCGCTGCCGATCGTCTTCGGCTTCGTGCTGCCGGCGACGCTGCTCGTCGTCGAGTGGATCGACGGCGGCGCCTTGCTCGATGCGCGCCTGCTCCAGTGGATCCGCAACACCGCGATCCTCGCCGGCGGCGGCGTGCTGGTCGTGCTGCCGGGGGCGCTCGTCGCCACCTATGCGGCGCGACTGGGCGCCGCGCCGATGCTGCGTGGCGCGCTCGTGCTGGCGAACACCGGCTATGCGCTGCCGGGCGTCGTGCTGGGCGTAGGCCTGTTGATCCTCTCCGGCTGGGCGGATCGCGTGCTCGCGCCGATCACGTCGGTCTTCGGCGTGCCGGCGCTGTTCGCCGGCGGCAGCGCCGTCGCCTGCATCTACGCCTATGCCGTGCGCTTCTTTTCCGTCGCCTACCAGAGCGTCGAGTCGGGGCTCGCGCGCATCGGGCCGTCGATGGACCAGAGCGCGCGCAGCCTGGGGCGCCGGCCGCTGCAGGTGCTGCGCGAGATCCACTGGCCGCTGATGCGCCGCAGCGTGGGCGCGGCGGCGCTGCTCGTGTTCATCGACTGCCTGAAGGAGCTGCCGGCCACGCTCGTGCTGCGCCCCTTCGATTTCGACACGCTCGCCGTCGTCACCTACCAGTTCGCTTCGGACGAGCGGCTCGCCGAGGCCGCGCTGCCGGCGCTGATGATCGTGATCGTCGGCGTCGTTCCGGTCGTCTGGCTGTCGCGCGTCGCACTGTCGGAAAAACGCTGACGACACGCGAAACCGCCGCGTCGCGTACGCATCGTTCGCCGCACTGCGGTATACTCGTGCGCTTTCAGGCGCGTAGCTCAGCTGGTTAGAGCACCACCTTGACATGGTGGGGGTCGGTGGTTCGAGTCCACTCGCGCCTACCAGCTCGCGTCGATCGAATCGACCCGCGTCCCGAAAAGCGCCGCAGGCCGCGCCTGACGGTCCGACTCGACATGATCCAGATCACCCTTCCCGATGGTTCGCAGCGCAGCTTCGACGCGCCGCCCACCGTGGCCGACGTCGCGGCCTCGATCGGCAGCGGACTCGCGCGCGCTGCGCTCGCCGGCAAGGTGGACGGCAGGCTCGTCGACACCTCGTACCGCATCGAGCGCGACGCGAAAGTCGCCATCGTCACCGAGCGCGATCCGGAAGGGCTGGAGGTGCTGCGCCACTCCACGGCGCACCTGCTCGCCTACGCGGTGAAATCGCTGTTCCCCGACGCGCAGGTCACGATCGGTCCGGTAATAGAAAACGGCTTCTATTACGACTTCTCCTACAAGAGGCCGTTCACGCCCGAGGACCTGCAGGCGATCGAGGCGAAGATGGCCGAGCTGGCGAAGCGCGACGAGCCGGTCGTCTGCGAGCGCTGGGAGCGCGACGAAGCCGTGCGCTTCTTCGAATCGATCGGCGAGCGCTACAAGGCCGAGATCATCGCGTCGATCCCGTCGAGCGAACCGATCACGCTGTATCGCGAGGGCGAATTCGTCGATCTGTGTCGCGGCCCGCACGTGCCGTCCACCGGCCGCCTGAAGGTCTTCAAGCTGATGAAGCTGGCCGGTGCCTACTGGCGCGGCGACTCGAACAACGAGATGCTGCAGCGCATCTACGGCACTGCCTGGGCGAAGAAGGAGGAGCAGGACGCCTACCTCCACATGCTCGAGGAAGCCGAGAAGCGCGACCACCGCAGGCTCGGGCGCGAGCTGGATCTCTTCCACATGCAGGACGAGGCGCCGGGTCTGGTGTTCTGGCATCCGAAGGGCTGGGCGATCTGGCAGCAGGTCGAGCAGTACATGCGCGGCGTCTATCGCGACACCGGCTATCTCGAGGTGAAGGGCCCGCAGATCCTCGACCGCAGCCTGTGGGAGCGCACCGGCCATTGGCAGAACTATCGCGAGAACATGTTCACGACCGAGTCGGAGAACCGGTCGTACGCGTTGAAGCCGATGAACTGCCCGGGGCACATCCAGATCTTCAAGTCCGACCTGCGCTCGTACCGCGATCTCCCGTTGCGCTACGGCGAGTTCGGACAGTGCCATCGCAACGAGCCGTCGGGTGCGCTGCACGGCATCATGCGCGTGCGCGGCTTCACGCAGGACGACGGTCACGCCTTCGTCACCGAAGAGCAGATCCTCGACGAGTGCGTCGCCTTCACGCGCGACCTGCAGCGCGTCTACCGCGACTTCGGCTTCGAGCACATCCTGTATCGCATCGCCACGCGCCCGGAAATGCGCGTCGGCTCCGACGCGTTGTGGGACAAGGCCGAGGCCGCGCTCGAGGAGAGCCTGCGCCGCGCCGACGTCGAGTTCTCCATCGCGCCGGGCGAGGGCGCCTTCTATGGGCCGAAGATCGAGTACACATTGAAGGACGCGATCGGCCGCGCCTGGCAGTGCGGAACCATCCAGGTCGACTTCAACATGGCCGGACTGCTCGGCGCGGAGTACGTCGCCGAAGACAACTCGCGGCGCGTGCCGGTGATGCTGCACCGGGCCATCGTGGGCTCGATGGAGCGCTTCATCGGCATC
>CALCZN010000345.1:0-15535 GCA_937903095.1 uncultured Burkholderiales bacterium | reverse complement strand
TCGCCCGCCGGCGGCGCGCGCATCGTGCGCATCGCGCTCGAACCCGCCGATCGAGCAGCGCTGCACGCGCGGATCGCCGCGCGCTTCGAAGCGATGCTCGCCGCCGGATTCGTCGACGAAGTGCGCGCACTGCGCGCGCGCGGCGATCTCTCGCCGGCGCTGCCTTCGATGCGCAGTGTCGGCTATCGGCAGGCATGGGAGTGGCTCGACGCCGGCGCTTCCCTCCAGACGCTGCGCGAGAAGGCCGTCGCCGCCACCCGTCAGCTCGCCAAGCGCCAGCTCACCTGGCTGCGATCGATGAACGGACGCATTTCCATCGATCCCTTCGCACCGGATGCGTTCGAGCGGGTGGCGCGCGTGCTCGATCAGTCGAACGAAAACGAATAGAGCAGATCGAGCGCCGTGTCGGTGCCGGTCTGCGCGCGCACCGACAGCCGGTCGGTGATCTCGTACTGGATCCGCAGCAGGTTCCACACGCCGCGCAGGCCCTGTTCGTAGGTGACCAGCACGCGCGAGCTGAGCCGCTTGCCGATCGCGACGACGTTCTGCGCCGCGGTCGGCGTGGGCGTGGCGGACGATGCCTGCCCGGGGAAGTTGGCGCCGAAACCGGGATCGAAGGCTTCGCCCGAACTCGCGCTGCGGATCGTCAGCACGTCGAGCCCGAGCGAGTGCGCCAGGCCGCCGGAGATGCCGCTGCCGCTGCTGCCCATCAGCGACGCGGCAGCGGCGCGCAGCGCGGCCATCTGCGCGCCGCTGCGCGCATCGTCGAAGCCCACGCCGAGCACGAGCCACGACAGTTTCTCGGAGTCGGGCACTTCCGGCTCGGAAACCAGCTGCACGCGCGGCGACAGCACCGTACCGGTGACCGCCACGCCCGCTTTCACCGGCGTGCCGAGCCGCATCGCGACGATATCGAGCACCGGGTTGTCGATCGGTCCGTCGAAGATCACGCGCCCGCGCGTGATCTGCAGCTCCTGGCCGTAGGCGCTGTAGGTGCCCCTGGCCACGCGCACCGTTCCGTAGGCGAGCGGGTCGGCCGGCAGCACTCCGCGCAGTTCGAGCGAGCCCGCCAGCAGCACGTCGACGCCGCTGCCGCGGATGCGCAGTTTCTCGCCGAGGTCGAGCTTCAGGTTCGCCGACACGCGCAGGCCATCGGCTTCTTCGGCGGCCTTCGCTTTCTCGACCGCGCTCGCCTTCGACGCAACCGGCACCTGCCGGGCCTCGCCGAGCACGACGACGTCGTCGGGCAGGCGCGGGGCCTCGCCGCCGCGCAGCTCGACCAGGCCTTCGTCGACGCGCAGCGCGCCGCTCCACTGCAGCGCGGCGCCGCGGCTGGTGATCGCATTCGTGCCGGAGACGACGATGCGCTCGCCCGGTCCGAGCGGCACCGGCAGGCGGTCGACGCGCAGCTCGAAGTCGCCCCGCAGCCCGTCCAGCAGCAATGCGCCGGTCATCGTGATCGAGCCCCCGCCCGATTCGAGGCGCAACTGTTGCAGCACGAGGCGGTCGCCCTCGAAGCGGGCCTGCAGCGTGCCGCCGGTCAGGCGCCAGCCAAGTTCGCGCTGCAGCAGCGCCAGCGAGCTTCCGTCGAGGTCGCCCGTGACGCGCGGGGCCTGGACCGTTCCGGCCAGATCGCCGGCGAAACGCAGGCGCCCGTCTACCGCCCAGGTCGGGCCGATGATGCGGTTGGCGAAAGCGAGCGTCGGCACGTTCAGCGCCACGCTTCCGTCGAGCTGGCCTTCGTCGAGCGTCACGCTCGCCTCGCCGCGCTGCTCGCCGGCGGCGCCGCCCTGCAACACCGCATGCACGCGGCCGCTCGGCCGGGTCGCGTCATCGCCGTGCACGTCCCACTGGGCATCGAGCGACAGCGCCTCGATCTCCGCTTCGGCCGCTTCGATCGCGTTCGCGGCCTGCGGCGCGTAACGCAGCATCCAGCGTCCGACCGGCAGCGAAGCGGCGTCGCCGCGCGACGTGAAGCTGCCGTCGCGCCAGGCGAGCGCGGCGACGTTCAGGGACGCGCCATCGAGTCGCCACGACGAGGCGCCGAGCGAGAACCCGCGCGCGTCGGCCTGCAGCTGCGCGGAGTCGAGCAGCCGCACGGCGATCGGCCGGTCGGCCTCGACGCGCACGAGCCGGCCCTGCCAGCGCCATTCGCCGCCGGCGCCCGCGTGCGCCAGCGAGCCTTCGGCCGAGGCGCGCGTCGCCAGATCGGGGCCGACCACGTCGGCACGAATCGTGTGCGCGTCGACGTCGCCTGCGGCGCGCACGCTCGCACGATCGATGCGGCGGCCGTCGGCGACCAGCCGGTTCGCGCTCAGCTCGGCGTCCACGCGCCCGCGCGACAGATCGGGCAGGTCCAGGCGCGCCTCGACCGAGCCGATGCGCAGCCTTTCGTCCCACGCGAGTTGGCGCGCCGAGATCCGCCCGACCAGACCGAGCGCCGCGTCGCGCCAGCCGCCGCGCAACTCGCCCTGCGCGCTCGCCGAGCCCGTCGCCCGCGCGTCCAGGCGCTGCAGCGCCGGCACGCGCGCGCTGAACTGCAGGCGATCGCCCTGCCGGCCGAGATCGCCGCGCGCGCTCGCCTGCGCGCCGCCGTAATCGATCGTCGCCTCGACCTTCGCGACGCGCGTTGTCGTCACGTCGCCGCGCCACTGCAGGCGCAGGTCGCGGCCGGCCAGCGCGCCCGTCTCGACGGCGAGGCGGGTCGCCAGCGAGGGGTCGGGCCAGGCCCGCCCGCGCGCGCTCCAGCGCCCGCCGAGGCTTCCGTCCCATTGCTGAAGGCGGAGCGGTGCGCCGAGCACGCGCAGGCGCGCGAGCAGCGCCTCGATGCGTGCGGGGTCGATCGCCTCGAAGCGGCCGGCGAGATCGACCTGCCACGGCGATGTCGTCGTCGTGCTGCCGCTCGCGGCGAGCGCCCCGGCGACGCTGCGCAGCCGCGCACGCTCGATGTGCAAGCGATCGCTTTCGATGCGCAGCGCCGCCGCCAGTCCGATGTCCTCGCGGCTCGCGTCGGCCAGGTCCAGTTCGAGCCGGTCACGCTCGGCGCGGAGTTCGCCGCCGAGCCGCGTCCTGCCCAGCTGCGTCTGCAGCTGCGACAGGTCGACGTCGCGCAGCCGCCCCTCGCCGCGTACGGCGGGAATGCTGCGACCGAAGGCTTCGAGCGGCTGCGCGAAGTCGATCGAGAACGCCGCGTCGACGCTCGCCTCGCCGGGCAGCGTCGCGTGCAACTCGTGCAGCGCCAGCACCGACGGCTTCCAGTCGAAGGCGCTTTGCAGCGTGCGCAGCGGAACGGCATCGCGATCGAGCGGCCCCGGCCGCGCATTCTCCAGTCGCAGCTCGCCGCCGAAGCCGTCTTCGCGCAGCCGCAGCGTGGCGCGGCCCGAGATGCGCGCATCGGGCACGCCGCGCAAGCCGAACTGCGCCGGTTCGACCGCATCGAAGGCGAGCTCCACCGGCGCGAGCCTGTTGGAGAGCGCCGTCGCGAAGGGCTGCACCCGGGTATCGACGCCGATCCAGACGCCCGTCGCAACGCCGGCCGGCGGCAGCGCCTGCGCGACCAGCGAGAAGTCCTCGAGCGTGCCGTCGGCGAGCGCCCGCACGGCGGGCAACGAGAGCGAGGGCTGCGCCGCGAGCCGGATGCGTGGTGTCGCCTCGATCACCGCTGCCAGCTCGAAAGGCGCACGCGCCCCCAGCGTTCCGTGCACGCTCGCTTCGCCCCAGGCGGGCGCGGCCACGGCAAGACGGTCGACGCGATACGCGCCGTTGCGATAGCGCCCGGCGAACGAGACGCGATCGAGCACGATCGCTTCGGCTGCGGCGGTCGCATCGGGCACGATTATCAGCCGGCCGATGCCGAGCGCATCGACGCGCACGTCGATCGGCAGCCCGAGCGATTGCGGCAGCGCGGGGGACGCCTCGTCTGCGTCCGGCTGCAGCGCGACCTGCATCTGCGCGATCTCGATGCGACTCGCGCGCGCTTCGCCGTGCAGCAGCGCCGCCGGGCGCAGCCAGACGGCAAGCCCTTCGAGCCTCAACTCGCGCGCCTCGTCGCGCCAGTGCAGCGAATCGATGCGGAAACCGCCGAGCAGCGTGCCTCGAACGGCCCCCACTTCGAGCGCGCCGCCGCTAGCCGCTACCGCCCGGTCGAGCGACCAGCGCAGGAACGACGTGCTCTGGCCGACCCACCAGACGGCGGCCGCTGCCGCGATCAGCAATACCGCGAGCACGATGCCCAGCGCGCGCAGGCTCCAGCGCAACGCGTCGCGTGCGGCCATCAGAACGCGTACCCGACCGAGAAATGCACGCGCCAGTCGCGCACCGCCTCGCCGTAGGCGAGGTCGATGCTGACCGGACCGACCGGCGAACGCCAGCGCGCCCCCACCCCGTAGCCGGCCACCGCGTGGTAGCGGCCCCAGGTGTCGGCCGCGTCTCCGGCGTCGACGAAGGCCGCCGCGTACCAGTCGCGGCGCACCGGATGCTGGTATTCGAGGCTGCCGAGCGCGAGCACGCGCCCGCCGACGATCGCATCGGCCTCGCGCACGCCGAGCGACAGGAAACCGTAGCCGCGGATCGTGCTGGTGCCGCCGGTGCGGAACAGGTTCTCGGAAGGAATCCCGTCGCGGCCCGCGGCGAACACCTGCCCGATCTCGGCGAGCCCGATCAGGATGCCGCCGTCGAGGAAGGAATCGCCGGGCATCGGCCAGAAGCGCATCGCCCGCGTGTGAACGCGAACGAAGCTGCGGTCGCTGAGCAGCGAGTGCGACGCGCCCGAGACCTGCGCATCGATCGTGTAGCCGCGGCGCGGATCGAGCAGCGAGTCGAGCCGCTTCGTGCTCCAGGTGTAGCCGAGCGTCAATGCGCGCGTCGAGTCCACGTCGCCGATGCCGCGCACGTTGCGCTGCTCGGTCTGGAACTGCAGCGACAGGAAACGGTCGGTGTCGCCGGTGCGCTTGCCTTCCCCGATGAACGCGGTCTGCTTGTCGGTCAGTTCGCCCTGCACGTCGAAGCGCTCGAGGCGCACGCCGCCCTGGTAGTAATGCCCGCTCGCCTTCTGCGGCGTTCGCAGGCTGGCGAAGACGCGCCGCCGCACCCGCTGCAGCAGCACGCCCGACTCGAGCTGCCAGCCCTCGTCGAACACGTTGCGGTGGTCGTAGCCGAGCAGCGCGCGAGGCCCTTCGTCGGAGCTGATGCCCACGCCCAGGGTGACGCGCTGCTCGCGCCGCTCGGACAGCTCCACGCGCAGCGGCACGGTGCCGAGCTTCGGATCGGCGAGCACTGCCGCGAAGTCGGGCAGCACTTCGGCCGAATCGAAGTAGCCCGAGGTTCTCAGGCGCGCCTGGAACGCGAGCACCTCGTCGAAATCGTAGGGCTGCCTGCCCTCGCCTTCCCACGGCGCGAGCGCGCGGACGATCGAAGCGTCGTAGCGCGACAGCCCGTCGATCGTCATCGCGCCGAAATCCAGGCGCGGCCCGCTGTCGATGCGGATCGTCAGCGCCGCCGTGGTGTTGCGCGGATCGACGCGCGCCTCGCTGTCGACGATGCGCGCGCGCACGTAGCCGCGCTGCTGCAGGGCATCGATCAGCAGCCGCTTGCCCGACTGCCACGGCGCGCTGCGAAAGAAGCTGCCCTCCGGCAACGGCCAGCGCTCGGCCAGCCGGTCGCGCAGCTTATGCAACTGAGTCTGCGCCTGCGGCGGGCCCTCGAGCACGAAATCGAAGCGGTTCACCGTCGTGCGCGCGCCCGCATCGACGTCGATGCGCACGACCGGGAGATGGCCGGCCGTGCCCGGCTCGTACGAGACTTCCGCGCGCGCCGAGAAGAACCCGGCCGCCTGCGCGATCGCCTCCGCTTCGGTCTTCGCCCGCTCGAGGAACAGCGGCATCTGCTCGGGATCGAAGCCGGGGTCGTCGATCCAGCGCCCGACCAGCGTGCGGGTGCGGATCGGCTCGACCAGTTCGCCGAGCGCTTCGACCTTCAGCTCGTAGTTGGGCGCGGCCGCCGCGGGAGCGAGCGCGAGCGGTCCGAGAACGGCGAAAGCGACGAGCGCGACGAGCGCGCGGAAGAGCCGTCGCAGGACCGGAAGACGCGCCCGATGCGCGAGGCGCGTCGGCGCGGCCCGCACGTTCACAGCTTCTAGACCACCACCGCGGGCGCCGCGCCGTCGGCGCGTTCGACGATCTCGCCGATGCGGAACACCGTCTCGCCGTGCTGCGCCAGCACCGCCTGCGCGCGCTGCGCGTCGGCCGCTTCGACGACGACGACCAGGCCGATGCCGCAGTTGAACACGCGATGCATCTCATGCGCATCGATTGCGCCGTGATGTTCGAGCCAGTCGAACAGCGGCGGACGCGTCCAGGCGTCGCGATGCAGCACCGCCTGCACGCCGGCGGAAAGCACGCGCGGCACGTTCTCGATCAGCCCGCCGCCGGTGATGTGCGCGATTCCCTTGATCGGGAGCTGCGCGAGCAGGTCGAGCATCGGGCGCACGTAGATGCGCGTGGGCGCGAGCACCGCGTCGGCGAAGCGCACGCCATGGAAATCGTCCTGCAGCTGCGGCGCGCGGATCGAGCCCCAGGTGCGTTCGATCACGCGACGCACCAGCGAATAGCCGTTCGAATGCGCGCCGCTCGACGCCAGCCCGAGCACGGCGTCGCCCGGCCGGATGGCCGCTCCGTCGATGATCTTCGCCTTCTCGACGACGCCGACGGCGAAGCCGGCGAGGTCGTACTCGCCGTCAGGGTACATGTCGGGCATCTCCGCCGTTTCGCCGCCGATCAGCGCACAGCCCGCCTGCTCGCAGCCGCGCGCGATGCCGGCGACGACGCGCGCCGCCACGTCGACGTCGAGCCGCCCGCAGGCGAAATAGTCGAGGAAGAACAGCGGCTCGGCGCCCTGCACGAGGATGTCGTTCACGCTCATCGCGACGAGATCGATGCCCACGGTGTCGTGGCCATCGAGCGCGAAGGCGAGCTTGAGCTTCGTGCCGACGCCATCGGTGCCGGAGACGAGCACCGGCTCGCGATAGCGCCGCGGCACCTCGAACAGCGCGCCGAAACCGCCGATGCCGCCGAGGACGCCTTCGCGCATCGTGCGGCGCGCCAGCGGTCCGATGCGGCGGACGAGCGCATCGCCCGCGTCGATGTCGACTCCGGCATCGCGATACGAAAGGGGCGTGCTGGCCTTCGTGGAAACCATGGGGAAATCCGGCTCGGTCGTGCGGCGCCGTACCGACGGCGCCCGATAGAATGGCGAACCGCACGCGCCCCGGCGCGGGTCCGCGATCGGTTCGGGCGATTGTAGCCGCTCGCCCGCGGGCCGATCTCCGTACCCGCATCCGCGCCCCGATGCACCAGATCGCACTCGACCTGCATCGCGTCGAAGCCCCGACGCTGGACAACTTCGTTCCCGGCCGCAACGGCGAGGCGCTCGCGTGCCTGCGCGCGTTGCGCCGAGCGTCTGGCGCGAGCGTAATGCCGACACCGGGCTCGAGCGTGCCGCCGACGCCGGGCGCGGGCGTAATGCCAACGCCGGGCGCGAGCCTGACGCCGGGCGCGAGCGTGCCGCTCGTCTACCTCTGGGGCGAAGCCGGCTGCGGCAAGACGCACCTGGCGACGGCCGCCGCCGACGCCGGGCACGCGCTCGCCGCCGACGCGCCGCACGCCGCCTTCGAAGCGCTGATCGCCGACGCCGCCGAGCAGCCGCGCATCGTCGCCGTGCTCGACGTCGAACGCCTCGACGAGGAGCGTCAGTCGTTGCTGTTCCATCTGATCAATCGCGCGCGGGCCCAACCGGACAGCACGGTGCTGGCCACCGGCGCTCAGCCGCCGCTGGGCCTGGCGCTGCGCGACGACCTTCGCACGCGGCTGGGATCCGGGCTGGTCTTCCGGCTTCATCTGCTCGACGACCGGGAGAAAGCCGCTGCTCTCGAGCGCGTCGCGCGCGAGCGCGGCGTCACCGTCGCTTCCGACGTCATTCCCTGGCTGATCGCGCACACTTCGCGCGACATCCGCGCGCTGCTGCGCACCTTCGACGCGCTCGATCGGCGCGCCTTCGAGCGCCGCCGCGCGATCACGCTGCCGCTGCTGCGCGAGCTGCTGCAGGAAACCGGCGCCCTGCCCGCACCGGCGGCATCGGACGGCGGCGGCGACACGCTGCCTTCATAATGCCGACCGTGACGACCCTTTCCGACCGAGATCGCGAAGCGTCCGGCGCTTCGCTCGCGGCGCCCGGCGCTTCGCGCGCCGCACCCGGCGCTTCGCGCGCCGCACCCGGCGCTTCAGCTTCCGGCTCCGCTTCACCCGACCCGGCGTCGCCCGGCGTCGCGCCCTTCGACCTCGCGCTCTTCGACCTCGACTACACGCTGCTGCCGATCGACAGCGACTACGAGTGGGCGCGTTTCCTGATCCGCCTCGGCGTGGTCGACGGCGCCGAATACGACCGGCGCAACGACGCGTTCTTCGAGCAGTACCACGCGGGAACGCTCGACATCCTCGAATTCCTCGCGTTCCAGCTCGCGCCGCTGGCCGCCCATCCGGTCGAGCAGCTCGACGCCTGGCGCGAGCGTTTCGTCGACGAGGTGATCCGCCCGCGCATCGCCGACGCCGCGCGCGCGCTGGTCGATCGGCACCGGGCGCGCGGCGATCTCTGCGCGATCGTCACCGCGACCAACGAGTTCGTCACCCGGCCGATCGCCGACGAGTTCGGCATCGAGCACCTGATCGCCACGCGCATCGAGACGGCCGACGGCCGCTACACCGGCCGGCCGCTGGGAACGCCGTCGTTCCGCGAGGGGAAGGTGCAGCGCACCTCGGAGTGGCTCGCCTCGCTCGGCCGCTCGTGGAGCGGCTTCGCGCGCTCGCACTTCTACAGCGACTCGGCCAACGACGTGCCGCTGCTCGAGCGCGTCACCGATCCGGTGGCCACCAACCCCGATGCCCGCCTGGCCGCGCTCGCGCGCGAGCGCGGCTGGCGCACGATGCGGCTGTTCGAATGATCCGCCAGCTCATCGACCGCGTGCTGGCGAAAGCGAGCCGCTCGCCGTTGCGCAAGCGTCCGAAGCGCTATCGCGGCAGCGAGCAGGGAATGCCGCTGGCCGACGTCTCGCAGGCGGCGATCCGCACCTGCGAAACGCTGCAGCAGGGCGGCTTCCAGGCGTGGATCGTCGGCGGCGGCGTGCGCGACCTGCTGTTCGGCCTGAAGCCGAAGGATTTCGACGTCGCCACCGATGCGACGCCCGAACAGGTGCGCAAGCTCTTTCGCCGCTCGCGCATCATCGGACGCCGCTTCCAGATCGTGCACGTGCTGCACGGGCGCGACACGATCGAGGTGTCCACCTTCCGCTCGATGCAGCCGGCGGCCGACCGCGACACCGACGAGCACGGTCGGGTGCTGCGCGACAACGTCTGGGGTACGCAGGCCGAGGACGCCGCGCGACGCGACTTCACCATCAACGCGCTGTACTACGACCCGGTGTCCGACACACTGCTCGACTACCACGACGGCGTGAAGGACATGCAGCGGCACGTGCTGCGCATGATCGGCGACCCCTTCACCCGCTATCGCGAAGACCCGGTGCGCATGCTGCGCGTGGCGCGCTTCACCGCCAAGCTCGGCTTCACCGTCGAGCCGAAGACGCAGCAGCCGATCCGCGAACTGAAGGACCTGCTGCACAACGTGCCGGCCGCGCGCCTGTTCGACGAGATGCTCAAGCTGCTGCTGTCGGGCAAGTCGATGGCCTGCCTGCAGGAATTGCGCCGCCAGGGGTTGCATCACGGCCTGCTGCCGATGCTCGACGTCATCCTCGAGCAGCCCGACGACGAGCGTTTCGTGCAGGCCGCGCTGGCCGCCACCGACGCGCGCGTGCTCGCCGACAGGAGCGTCTCGCCCGGCTTCCTGTTCGCCGCGCTGCTGTGGCAGCCGGTGCGCGTGCGCTGGCAGGAGGCGACGGCGCGCGGCGAGCACGGCATTCCGGCGCTCGCCGCCGCGATCGAATCGGTGCTCGACGAGCAGGCCGGACGCCTGGCGATCCAGCGCCGCTTCATCGGCGACATGCGCGAGATCTGGATGATGCAGCCGCGCTTCGAGCGGCGCACCGGTCGCTCGCGGCACGCGCTGGTCGCGCACCCGCGCTTTCGCGCCGGATGGGACTTCCTGATGCTGCGCTGCGACTCGGGCGAGATTCCCGCCGAGATCGGCCAGTGGTGGCACGAGTTCTCGCAGGCCGACTCGGCGCAGCGGCAGGCGATGCTCGAACGCGCCGCGCCCGCCAGCGGCGCGGCGAAGAAGCGCAAGCGGCGCAGCCGGCGGCGCGGTGCGGCGTCCGAAGCCGAAGGTGGAGCGTCCGGAGCCAGTGGCGGAGTGTCCGGAGCCGAAGGCGCAGTGTCCGGAGCCGAAGGCGCAGTGTCCGGAGCCAGCGGCGGAGTGCGCGAAACCCGCGGCGGCGCAACGGAGTCCGAGCCGCGGAGCGCCTGATGCGCGCCTGGATCGGTCTCGGCGCGAATCTCGGCGACGCAGCCGACACCTTCGGGCAGGCGCTCGGCCGGCTCGATGCGCTGCCGGACCTCGCCGTGTTGCGCTGTTCTTCGCTGTACCGCAGCGCGCCGGTCGACGCCGACGGACCCGACTACCGCAACGCCGCCGCCGAGCTGGCCACCGCACGCGCGCCGCAGGCGCTGCTCGAGGCGCTGCTCGACGTCGAACGCGCGCTCGGCCGCGAACGTCCGTACCGCAACGCCCCGCGCCGCATCGATCTCGACTTCCTCCTCGGCGCCGACGATTCGGGCGCGCCGATGCTCGTCGACACGGCGACGCTGCAGCTGCCGCATCCGCGCCTGCACGAGCGCGCCTTCGCCCTCGCCCCGCTCGCCGAGCTGGATCCCTCGCTCGACGTCCCCGGACACGGCAGCGTCGACACCCTGCTGCGCGCCTGCGCCGGGCAGCGCGTCGAACGCGAGGCGCCGCTGCGCTTCCCCGCATCGGGCGCCCGATGAACGCACTCCCCGTTCCGCTGCAGACGGTCGCGCTGCTCGTCGCGTCGAACGTCTTCATGACCTTCGCCTGGTACGCGCACCTGAAGGATCTCGCGTCGCGACCGTGGTGGATCGCCGCGATCGCCAGCTGGGGGATCGCGTTCTTCGAATACCTGCTGCAGGTGCCGGCGAACCGCATCGGCTACGGCTATTTCACGCTGCCGCAGCTGAAGATCCTGCAGGAAGTGATCACGCTGTCCGTCTTCGTGCCGTTCGCGATGCTGTACATGGGGCAGTCGTTGAAGCTCGATTACCTGTGGGCAGCGCTGTGCCTGCTCGGCGCCGTCTACTTCGCCTTCCGCTCATGACCCTCACCGTCCCGCCCGCAACGCCCTCGCCGTTCGAGAAGTACCGCCACATCGTCGTCGAAGGCCCGATCGGCGCCGGCAAGACCTCGCTCGCCCGCAAGCTGTCGGAGCGCTTCGGCGCGAAGCTCGTGCTCGAAGACCCGACGGCCAACCCCTTTCTCGAACGCTTCTATCGCGACGCGCGTCGCTACGCGTTGCCCACGCAGCTGTTCTTCCTGTTCCAGCGGGTGAACCAGCTGCGCGACCTCGCCCAGCAGGAGCTGTTCTCGCAGTCGGCCGTCGGCGATTTCCTGCTCGACAAGGACCCCTTGTTCGCGCGCCTGACGCTGGCCGACGACGAGCTGGCGCTGTACCGGCAGATCTTCGAGAGCCTGCGGCCGCAGGCGCCGACGCCCGATCTCGTCGTCTACCTGCAGGCGCAGCCCGACACGCTGGTCGAGCGCGTGCGACGGCGCGGCGTCGAGATGGAATCGGCGATCTCCGAGACGTACCTGCGCGAGCTTGCCGAGGGGTACAGTCGCTACTTCCATCATTACGACGCTGCGCCGCTGCTGATCGTGAACACCGAGCACCTGAACCCGATCGACCGCGACGAGGACTTCGCCGTGCTCGTGCGCCAGCTCGCCGAGATGCGTGGGCGGCGCAGCTTCTTCGCCGTCGGGGAGTAGGCGCATGCGCGTCGTCGAACGCATCGCGGACCTGCGCGAAGCGCTGCGCGGCAATGCACGCACCGCTTTCGTGCCGACGATGGGCAATCTGCACGAAGGGCACCTGTCGCTGGTGCGGATCGCGAAGGCGCATGGCGAGCCGGTGGTCGCCAGCATCTTCGTGAACCGCCTGCAGTTCGGTCCCAACGAAGACTTCGGCCGCTATCCGCGAACTTTCGAGCGCGACTGCGATGCGCTGCGCGCCGCCGGCTGCGATCTCGTCTTCGCGCCCGACGAGAGCGAGCTGTATCCGGTGCCGCAGACCTTCCGCGTGGCCACGCCTGCGGGCCTGGGAGACGTGCTCGAAGGCGCGTTCCGCCCCGGTTTCTTCGAAGGCGTCGCCACCGTCGTGCTGAAGCTCTTCGGCTGCGTGCAGCCGGCCGTCGCCGTGTTCGGCCGCAAGGATTACCAGCAGCTGCTCGTCGTGCGGAAGATGGTCGAGCAGTTCGACCTGCCGATCCGCATCCTCGCCGGCGAGACGGCGCGCGAGAGCGACGGACTGGCGATGTCGTCGCGCAACGGATACCTCGATGCCGCGCAGCGTTCGCAGGCGCCGGCGTTGCACCGCGCGCTGCTCGCGCTCGTCGATCGCACGCGCGAGATCGCGGCGAATTACGCTTCGGCGAAGCACGAGGAAGCGCAGCGCGAGGACGACGCGATGCGCGAAGCGACACGCGAAACGGCGCGCGAAGCGACGCGCGAGGCGGCGCGTGACGCGCTGCAAGCGGCCGAACGCGAAGCGCTCGACGGCCTGCGCGCGCGCGGCTGGGTTCCCGATTATCTTGTCGTGCGGCGCCGCGCCGATCTCGCCGTCCCCGACAGCAGCGATCTCACGCAAGCGGAATCGCTCGTCGCGCTCGGCGCGGCGCGCCTGGGCACGACGCGGCTCCTCGACAACGTCGAGTTCTGACGGCCTCCCCGAGCGAGCGCGGCGAAAGATTCCCGCGCCGCCCGGGCCTCCCGGTTGCCCGACCCCGGCTCCGATCGCCCATCGCGATCGACAGCAGGAGGACGTCATGAAGCAGAAGCACGAGAAAACGCAGAACCCGGCCAACGCTTCCCGAGGCCACCCTCGCGTGCAGGGCGAAGGCGACTACGAAGCCGCCCGTCACTACCGCAAGGACGTCGAAGAGTTCGTCGAATCGGGGAAGGTCGACGAAGCGATGCGCAAGGCCGCGCCGCGCAACGACGAGGAAGCCCGACAGATGGAGAAGGCCGAGAAGGCGGGCAAGGCCCGCTCGAAGGGCGAGGATCCTGCGCTGCGCAAGGGGGACACGAAGCACTGAGACGCTTCGCATCGAGGAGAGCCGCACCCGCGCACAGACAGGATCGCCGCGGCACGGGTTGCGCTTTCCCGCGCCGCGGAATACCGCGTTCTTGAACACGCAAACCGTTTCGCACGCGAAACCGCTGTATTTCGCAGCGCGCCTTCTGCGGCGGCGCTCACCCCTCGTACCCGGCCGGATTCGCCTGCTGCCACCTCCATGCGTCGGCGCACATCCGCTCGACGCCGTACTGCGCCCGCCAGCCGAGCAGCTGCTCGGCGAGGGTCGGATCCGCGTAGCACTGGGCGACGTCTCCGGGGCGCCGATCGACGATGCGATACGGCACCGCGCGCCCGCTCGCCCGCTCGAAGGCGCGCACGAGCTCGAGCACCGAGCAACCGTTGCCGGTGCCCAGGTTCACCGTGAACGCCCCCGGATGCGCGCGCGCCCGCGCCAACGCCGCCAGGTGCCCGCGCGCGAGATCGACGACGTGGATGTAGTCGCGCACGCCGGTGCCGTCCGGCGTTAGCCAGTCGCCGCCGAACACCGACAGTTGCGCGAGCCGGCCCACCGCCACCTGGCTGACGTACGGCATCAGGTTGTTCGGCACGCCGCGCGGATCCTCGCCGATGCGTGCGCTCTCGTGCGCGCCCACCGGATTGAAGTAGCGCAGGATGCCGAACGACCACGCCGGGTCGGAAGCGGCGAGATCGAGCGGGATGCGCTCGATCATCGCCTTGCTGTGCCCGTAGGGATTGGTGGGCGCCACGCGCGCGTCCTCGCGGATCGGCACCGACGCCGGATCGCCGTAGACGGTGGCCGACGAGCTGAAGACGATGCGGCGAATGCCGGCCGCGTTCATCGCGCGCAGCAGCGCGATCGATCCGCCGACATTGTTGTCGTAGTAGGAGAGCGGGTCGGCCACCGACTCGCCCACCGCCTTCAGCCCGGCGAAGTGGATCACCGCGTCGAAGCGACGCGAGCCGAATACCCCGCGCAGCGCTTCCCCGTCGCGGATGTCGGCGACGACGAGCGGCGCTTCGCGGCCGGTGATCGCCTGCACGCGCCGCAACGACTCGGCGCTGGCGTTCGACAGGTTGTCGACGACGACGACGTCCCAGCCTGCCTGCAGCAGCTCGACCACCGTATGCGAGCCGATGTACCCGGCTCCGCCCGTCACCAGCACCGATCCCGTCGTCCGCGTCAAAGCCGCTGCTCCCTTCGCTGCAACCGCACGGCCGTTGCGTGCGGTCTGTCGTGTCAAGTTTCGCATGCGGTCGAAACGGCGACCCGTACAATCGCGCGCATGCTGATCCCCGTCGTCCTGTCCGGCGGAGCCGGAACCCGCCTGTGGCCGGTTTCGCGCGAGGCCTTCCCCAAGCCGTTCATGAAACTCGGCGGCGCCTCGAGCCTGCTGCAGCGAACGCTCGAACGCGCACTGCCGCTGGCCGACGGCGGACGCGCGGCGATCGTCACCAACCGCGAGTACTTCTTCAAGACGCGCGAGGAGATCGACGGCTGCGCCGGCGCGCGCGACGTGCGCGTCACGCAACTGCTCGAGCCGGTCGGCCGGAACACGGCTCCCGCCGTCGCGCTCGCCGCGCTGTGGGCGAGCGCCGTCGACCCGGACGCCGTCCTGCTCGTGCTGCCGGCCGATCACCTGATTCCCGACGCCGACGCGTTCCGCGAGGTGGCGCGCCAGGCCACCGAGCTGGCGGCGGCCGGCTCGATCGTGCTGTTCGGCATCCGGCCCAGTGCGCCCGAAACCGGCTTCGGCTACATCGAGATGGGCGACGTGCTGAGCGGAGAAGCACGCGCCGTGCGCCGCTTCGTCGAGAAGCCCGACGCGGCGCTCGCCGTGCAGTTCCTCGCCGGCGGCGGCTTCGTCTGGAACAGCGGCATGTTCTGCTTTCGCGCGCAGACCATCCTCGAGGCGATGCAGGCGCACGCGCCGGAACTGCTCGCCGCGGCGCACGCCGCGTGGGAAGCCAGCCGCGCAGACGCCTCCGACGAAAAGCTCGCGATCGCCGAGCAGCTCTTCGCGGCGTGTCCGGAGATCTCGATCGACTACGCAGTGATGGAAAAAGCCGACGGCGTCGTCGTGCTGCCGGCCGCTTTCCACTGGAGCGACATCGGCTCGTGGAAGGCGGTATCGGAAGAGCTCGAGCCCGACGCCGACGGCAACACCACGGTCGGCGAGACGCTGCTGCAGGGCGCGGAGAACACGC
>CALCZN010000344.1:0-5965 GCA_937903095.1 uncultured Burkholderiales bacterium | reverse complement strand
CCGCCTGTACTTCGTCGAGTCGCTCGACACCTTCCTGCGCGATCTGCGGCGCGCGCGACCGACCACTTTCCTTTCCGTCCCGCGGTTGTGGGCGAAGTTCCAGCAGAGCGTTTTCGAACGGATGCCGCCGGCGAAGCTCGACCGGCTGCTGCGCATTCCCGTGGTGCGCAGCGTCGCTGCCCGCAAGGTGCGCGAAGGCCTGGGCCTGGACCACGTGCTCGTCGCGGGAAGCGGAGCGGCGCCGATTCCGCCGGATCTGATCGCCCGGTATCGCCGGATCGGACTGCGGCTGCACGAGGGCTACGCGGTGACCGAGGACGCGGCGGATTCGCACAGCTCCACTTCTGCGCACAACGAGCCGGGCTGCGTCGGCGTCGCCCTGCCGGGCGTGCAGGTGCGCATCAGCGAGGAAGTCGAAATCCTGATCCGGTCGCCGGCGCAGATGGTCGGCTATTACAGGCAGCCCGAGCTCGACGCGCAGTCGTTCACCGACGACGGGTTCTTGCGCACCGGCGACCTCGGCGAGTTGCGGGCGGACGGCCTGCTGAAGATCACCGGTCGCGCGAAGGAGCTGTTCAAGACCGCCAAGGGGAAGTACGTAGCGCCGTCGCCGATCGAGAACCGGCTGAACGCGCACCCGATGGTCGAGATGTCGCTCGTCGCCGGCGCCGGACAGCCCGGCCCGTGCGCGATCGTGCAGCTCGACGAGAGCCTGCGCCCGCGGCTGGCCGACCCGGCGCTGCGCACGCGCGTGCAAGGCGAGCTGGAGCGGCTGCTCGACGAGGTGAACGCCGGGCTGCCCGATTACGAACGGCTGCGCACGCTCGTCGTCGCGACCGAGCCGTGGTCGATCGAGAACGGCTGTCTCACGCCGACGATGAAGCTGCGCCGCGCCCGCATCGAGGCGGCTGTGCAGCCGTGGGTGGAGCAGTGGTACGCCAGCGGGCGGAAGGTGCAATGGGCCGGCGAGCAGGTTCGCGAGCCCTCTGCGCAGTCCGCCGCCACCTGAGAGGTTCTTCAGTCGGTGGGTTCGGCTGGCTCTTGTAGCGCCCGGGTTCGATCCACTTGCGCGTCGGCTCGCCGCCGGGCGTTTGCGCTACGCGCCAGAACCCCTCCTTCAGGACGATGCGGTTCAGGTCCCGCACGTCACCCTCGCTCAATGGCCGGTCCTCGCGGGCCAGCGAACGCACCAGCTCGATGGCCACGTCGTGCCCGCGCATTTCCTCGTACTCGCGCAGCAGATGTTCATGCGCCATGTCGGTGGCGCCCCCGGCACGAATCGAACGTGCGACCCTCCCCTTAGGAGGGGGATGCTCTATCCACTGAGCTACGGGGGCGTGTCGAAGATTCTACCGAAGGCTTGACCGCGGACTGCGGCACGGACGGTCAACGTGCCGCAGGCTCGCTACGCACCCGCAATCCGCTGGTGCTGTCGCTGCACGAACCCGCGCCGCGCTCGCTGCCGCTGCCGTGAAGCCGGCGCCCCTCGTCCTGCCTTCGGAGACGCGATGTCCACCGATTTCCTCCCGCTCGTCGACGACGACCTTCGTTTCATCGTGCACTCCGTGTCCACGCTGGCGGGCAAGAACGCCGCGTGAAGAGTCCGCAGGCCGCGATCAGGCCGCAATCCGCTCGACCCGCCGGTCTCGATTCGGGCTCCGCGCGAGGGGGACGGCTCCCGCACGAGTGGTCGATCGGTCGACCCTGCGTGCGCAAGGCTGCTGCCCGGCGGCGACTTCTCGATCATCGGGGCCGTGCTCGTCCGGTGCGAGCCGGAAGACGGCAACGGCCCGCACGAGCTCCTCGGCCTGCTCCTGCAGGGTTGCGGCGGCCGCCGCGCTTTCCTCGACGAGCGCGGCATTCATTTGCGTCGCCTTGTCCATCTCGTTCACTGCTGCGCCGACCTGCGCGAAGCCGGCGCTCTGCTCGGCGCTGGCGTTGCTGATCTCGCCGATGATGTCGGTCACGCGGCGGATCGATTCGACAATCCCGGTCATCGTCGTGCCGGCGCGATCGACCTGCCGGGTGCCGGCTTCGACGCGTTCTACGCTCGCATCGATCATCTGCTTGATCTCGCGAGCCGCGCTGGCCGAGCGCTGCGCGAGATTGCGCACCTCGCCGGCGACCACTGCGAAGCCCCGGCCCTGTTCGCCGGCGCGCGCCGCCTCGACTGCCGCGTTCAACGCCAGGATGTTGGTCTGGAAGGCGATCGCATCGATGACGCCGACGATCTCGGCGATCTTCTTCGAGCTGTCGTTGATGCCTTGCATGGTCGCGACGACTTCGCCGACCACTGTGCCGCCGGCAGCGGCGATCGCACTCGCCTGGCGTGCCAGCTCGTCGGCCTGATGCGCGTTTTCGGCATTCTGATGAACGCCGGCGCTCAACTGCTCCATCGAGGCGGCAGTTTCCTCCAGCGTGCTGGCCGCCGCTTCGGTGCGCGACGACAGATTGCTGCTGCCCTGCGCGACCTTCGAGCTGGCCGTTGCCACGCCCTGGGCATGGCGACGCACGTCCGAGACGACGTCGGACAGATTGCGCCTCATCACGCCGAGCGCCTGGACGAGCTGGCCGATCTCGTTGTTGCCGCGGGGCTTGATCTCCTTGCCGAGATCGCCGTCCGCAATGGCTCGCGCCACGTCTACCGCCTCGTGCACGGGAACCGTCACGCTTCGCACGAAAGCGGCCGACAGGGCAAGCGAGAGTGCGACGATCACGGCGAGCATGGCAGCGACCAGGTATTCGGCCCTCTTCGACTCGGCTACACGCGCGCGCAGCAGGCCGACGAGCTCCTGCGCCGCGGCATCATCGAGCGCGTATATTCTTTCGATCGTCGCGCTGATCCCGTCGTAATAGTCACTGGCCGGGAGATCGAACTGCAGCGCTTCGACCAGTTTCTCGTCCACGACCGCGAGCGACCGCGCGACGTTCTTTTCCGTCGTCGACAGGCGTGACTGCAACCTGGCGCGCAGCCGCTCGTCGGCGGCGACGGCCTTCCCGAGGCTGCGGCCCACGTCCGCGAGGCGTTCCGTGGCACGCGGCTCCAGGTTGAGAAGTTCGGCTCGTCTCGCATCGGAAACATACTGCTGCGCCAGCGCGGCGGAGCCGGTGGCACGCATGCGACCGAGTATCTCGGCGAGTCCCGGCGCGTGCACGAAGGACGCGTAGGCCAGCGCATTGCCGGCCCTGTCGGGAATGAGCGTCACGCCGAATTCGTCGAGCACCTCGTCGCCCAGGTCGATGAGCGCGCCGATGAGTTCGGTGTGTCGCTGCCAGCTGTTGTCGACGTCCGTGAGTCGTCCGCCCCCGATGTCCGCCTGAAGCGCTGCCCATTGTTGCTTGCGCTCCTTCCATCCGGCGACGATCTTGTCGGGAGCGAGTACCGCCACGAGTTGCGCATCGACGGAGAGGATCGCCTTTTCGACCGCTTCGCGTGCACCGGCGATCCGCGGGGCGAACTTGTCGTCCTTGCCCGGCGCGGAAAGGGTTTGACCCTTGCCGAGCACCCCTGCGAGCAGTCCCCGGTGATTCTGGATCGACTGGATGACCTTCTGCAGCGCGATGATCGCGCTCACCCCGTCGACGGGACGCTGCGCGATGCGCACGTCGGCTGACGTGCGCTGCAGGTACAGCGTCGTGGGAAGCGCGAGCGTGACGAGGGCGATTATTCCGAGGACCAGGAACTTGGTCGACAGGCTCATCCGGTGAAGTAGCGACATGGTGCTTTCGAATCGGGTGGGGTCCGTGATGAACTGCTGTTCATCATTTCGACCTTCGGCCGATCGGCGACGTTCTTGAGCCTGGCTGCCGGATATGCGGGCGCCGGCGCGACGAGCCGCGCTCACGCTGCTGACTTCGCTGGCGCCCGGCACGAATCGAACGTGCGACCCTCCCCTTAGGAGGGGGATGCTCCATCCACTGAGCTATGGGGGCGTGTCGGAGATTCTACCGAAGGCTTGACCGCGGACTGCGGCACGGTCAACCTGCCGCAGGCTCCTCGATATGGTAATATGGGCGCGTTTCACGGCTCGCTGGTTTTCGAATGAAGACGACGATCGAAATCCCGGACGACCTGCTGCTGCGCGCGAAGCGGGAGGCGCTCGCGCGCAACACGACCCTGCGCGCGATCGTCGAGGAAGCGTTGCAGCGCGCATTGGGCCCCGCGCCCGAAACGGTTCCCTCGTTGCGAACCGTCACCTGGGGAGCGGGCGGACGCGGTTCCCGCGCCCTCGATGCGAAGACCGTGCGCAGCGCGCTCGCGCGGGAACGCGAGGGGCCGCAGGACGACGAGTACTGGCGCAGGCGCTTCGGCTTCGTTCCGTCCGGCGTTTCGCGGCGATGATCGCCGTCGACACGAACATCCTCGTCTATGCCCATCGCGCGGACAGCGAGTTCCATCGTCCGGCGCTCGCCGCGCTCGAAGCGCTGGCAGCCCAGTCGGGCGGTTGGGCGATTCCGTGGCCGTGCGCGCACGAATTCCTGTCGGGGGTCACCGGGCCCGCCTTCGGAGCGCGCCGCACGCCGCCCGAAGTCGCCTTCGAGACGTTGCGGACCTGGCTCGCGCATCCGCGTTGCACGGCGCTCGCCGAGACCGACGCGCATTTCACGTTGCTCGAAGCGTTGACGCAACGCGCCGCGCTGCGCGGCGGCGCCTTGCACGACGCCCGCATCGCCGCGATCTGCATCGGGCACCGCGTGGAAGAGTTGTGGACCTGCGATCGGGATTTCGACCGTTTCCCCGATCTGCGCATTCGCAATCCGCTCGTGCCGTCGCTGCACGAGCCTGCGCCGCCTCTGTACGCCTGATGTCCACCGATTTCCTCCGGCTCGTCGACGAGCGCACGCGCAGCGCGCTCGCCTCGGGCGACCTGAAGCCGATCGTCACCGAACAGACCGAGCTGGTCGACGACGACCTTCGTTTCGTCGTGCGCTCGGTGTCCACGCTGGCGGGCAAGGACGCCGCGATCCCCGGCGGCCCGCGCGACCCGAACTTCAACCCGTTCCTCTCGCCCGACCCCGCACTGAAGCTCGGGCCGCTCGGCGAGCGGCACACGGCGATCCTGAACAAGTTCCCGGTGTCGGCGCGCCACATCGTCATCGTGACGAACGAATTCCGCGAGCAGCTCGAGCCGCTCGATCGCTGCGATTTCGCCGCGCTCGCCCGCGTGCTCGTCGAGGCGGGCGGGCTGGGCTTCTACAACGGCGGCGCGCAGGCCGGAGCGAGCCAGCGGCACAAGCACCTGCAGTGGATTCCCCAGGTGCCGGGCAACGCGAGTCTGGCCGGGTGGCTTCCCGGGCTACCGCGCGACGCGGCGCCGCTCGCCACGGCAAGGCATCCCCGGCTCGCCTTCGCACATTGCTTCGTGCGTGTCGATTGCCGCGTCGGCATGTCGTGCGACCGGGCGGCCGATGGCCTGCATGCGGGCTTCGAGCGGGCGATCGAGGCGCTCGGTCTGGGAGCGGACGGGAACGGGCTGCTGCCGCCGTCGAACCTGCTCATCGCCGACGGCTGGCTGATGCTCGTTCCGCGCAGCCGCGAGCATTTCGAGGAGATCTCGATCAATGCGCTGGCCTTCGGCGGCACCTTCTTCGTTCGCGAAGCCGCGAAGCTGCAGGCGTTGCGCGCGGCCGGGCCGTTGCGGGCGCTCGCCGCCGTCGGCGCGTGATCGGCGCGTGATCAACGCGTACGGGGCTGCTGCGCTCCCGCGCCGAGGTGATGCCGCCTCTCCGGGCCCGATACGAGTCCGACAGATTCCTCAGAGCCCTTTCGCCACGGCCGTCGTCGAGGCCCGCACGCGCCGATCGAGCAGCATCGCCGCCGCGCCGGCGGCGCCGATCACCGCCATGCCGGCGAAGCTCAACGCGCTCGGCAGTTGCCTGAAGAAGCCCCAGCCGGCCAGCGTCGCCCAGAAGATCTGCAGGAAGACGAGCGGCGCGATGAACGACGCGCCCGCCCAGTAGTACG
>CALCZN010000343.1:0-7959 GCA_937903095.1 uncultured Burkholderiales bacterium | reverse complement strand
GTATTCAATCCACGAAGAGCGACGACACCGAATCCGCCCTGCTGATGCGCAGGATCGTTTCGGCCAGCAACTGGGCGCACGACAGCACGCGGATGCGCGGGCATGCTTCGGCCTCGGGCGACAGCGGGATCGTGTCGGTGACGATCAGTTCGTCGAGTGCCGAGTTGGCGATGCGCGTGACCGCTCCGCCCGACAGCACCGCGTGCGTGCAGTAGGCGACGACGCGGCGCGCGCCCCGTTCCTTCAGCGCCACCGCCGCCTTCACCAGCGTGTTCGCGGTGTCGACGATGTCGTCCATGATCACGCAGGTGCGGCCTTCCACGTCGCCGATGATGTTCATCACCTCGGCCACGTTCGCTTTCGGCCGGCGCTTGTCGATGATCGCCAGGTCGGAGTCCAGGCGCTTGGCGAGCGCGCGTGCGCGCACCACGCCGCCGACGTCCGGCGAGACGACGATCGGGTCGGGGAACTGCTGCTTGTGCACGTCGGCCAGCAGCAGCGGCGCGGCGTAGACGTTGTCGACCGGCACGTCGAAGAAGCCCTGGATCTGCTCGGCGTGCAGGTCCATCGTCAGCAGCCGGTCGATGCCGGCGGTCTGCAGCATGTTCGCGACGAGCTTCGCGGTGATCGCCACGCGCATCGAGCGCACGCGGCGATCCTGCCGGGCATAGCCGAAATAGGGCAGCGCCGCCGTGATGCGGCCGGCCGACGCGCGGCGCAGCGCATCGACCATCACCAGCACCTCCATCAGCGTGTCGTTGCTCGGCGCGCAGGTGGGCTGCACGACGAAGACGTCCTTGCCGCGGACGTTCTCGAGGATCTCGACCATGATCTCGCCGTCGGAGAAGCGCCCGACGGTGGCCTTGCCGAGGTTGATGTACAGGTTGCGGGCGATGTCGGCAGCGAGCAGCGGGTTCGCGTTGCCCGTGAAGATCATCAAGCCGTCGGGGTCGAGGATGTCGGCGTTGCGGCGAAAGCCGTGCACGGTGCGTTTCCCGGATGGAGGATCTGGCTGGGGAGGAAGGATTCGAACCCTCGCATGCCGGAATCAAAATCCGGTGCCTTAACCAACTTGGCTACTCCCCAGTGGCCCGATGCGCAGCGGATGCCGATCGAGCGACCGGACGACGAACACCTGCCCGATCGCGCGCCGTTCGAGCCGTTGCCGGATCGATTCGGCGACCGGCTCGTCTGCGACGGGACAGAACACGCAGGCGCCCGAGCCGGTCATCCGCGCCAGATGCCCATCGGCACCCGCCGCGTCGGCAGCGATGCGCAGTGCCTGCAGCGCTTCGGCTACCGGCGGCCATGCCGCCAGAACCACCGGTTCGAGGTCGTTCTTCCCGCTGTGGACGAACCGCCCTCGCGAAAGACCGAAGATTTTGATCGGTTTCGTATTTCGTGTCAATTCGGCGCAGCCGAAGATCGATGCGGTCGGCACCTGCACGGGCGGTGCGACGATCACGTACCACGACGGGTGCGCGTCGATCGCGACCAGCTCTTCCCCCACGCCGCGCGCGAACGCGCGGCGCCCGAACACGAAGACCGGAACGTCGGCGCCGAGCCGCAGCGCGAGCGCCTGCAGGCGCTCGCCCGACAGTTGCAGTCGCCACAGCCGGTTCAGGCCGAGCAGCACGGTCGCCGCATCGGAACTGCCGCCGCCCAGGCCGCCGCCCACCGGAATCCGCTTGCGCAACCGGATCTCGACGCCGAGCGGACAGCCGGTTTCCGCCGCGAGCAGTCGCGCGGCGCGCACCGTCAGGTCGTCGTCCGCGCTCCAGTCGCCCGGCGCGTCGACGAGGCGGATCTCTCCGTCGTCGAGCCGGCGCAGGTCGATGCGGTCGCATAGATCCACCAGCTCGAACACCGTCTCGAGCAGGTGATAGCCGTCCGCGCGGCGACCGGTGACGTGCAGGAAGAGGTTGAGCTTGGCGGGCGCCGGCAGGTTGCGCAGTTCGACGACCGGCGCGCAGCGGCTCTCGTTCACCGCGGCTCGCCGGCGGCGACGCGGGCGACGCTGTCGACGACCAGCTTCAGCTCGAGCCGGCGCGCGCCGCCGGCGTCTGCCGGCCAGGCTAGCGACAGCCGGCGCGGGCGCTCGCCGTCGAAGGCCTCGAAACGTACCGACCAGCCGCTGTCGATGCCGGCCACGACGCGTCCTTCGTCGCGCTGCGTAGGCCGCGCCACGCGCCCGGCGAGCCAGCGCGGCAGGTCGCCGATCGGCACGCGCCAGCCGAACACCTGTTCGGTCAGCGTCTCGCCGGAGGGCGCGCGGTACTCGCGACCGTCGGCAGCGACCAGCAACGCTTCACCCGCATCGAGCGTGACCTGCGCCAGCGTCTGTCCGAGCGGCGACGACAGCTCCAGCTCGCGCCGCTCGCCGTCGGCGCGCAGCGAGAAGCGGCCGCTCGAGCGCTCCTCGCGCGGCTGGTATCCGCCTTCGGTGTAGGTGACGGCAAAGCGGCCGCTCCAGAAATTCGGCGCGGCGCCAGCCGGCGTCGTCTCCGGCGGCGGGACGGGAGTCGCGCAGCCGGCGACGAGCAGGGCGGCTGCGCAACCGGTCGCGAGCGCGCGCAGGCGGCTCATCGGTCGGCGCGCAGCCGGGCGACCGTTTCCTTCAGTACCCGGTTCTCCGGATCGCTCGCTGCCGCCTGGTTCCAGACGCGGCGCGCCTCGTCGGCGCGCCCGGCCTGCCACAGCGCCTCGCCCAGGTGCGCGCCGATCTCCGCTTCCGGCAGCCGCTGCCAGGCCTTCTGCAGGTACTCGATCGCCGCTTCGGTCTGGCCCCGGCGAAACAGCACCCATCCCATGCTGTCGAGGATCTGCGCGTCGTCGGGCGAGATTTCGAGCGCCTTGGCGATCAGCCCCTGCGCCTCGTCGAGCCGCACGCCGCGGTCGGCGAAGGTGTAGCCGAGCGCGTTGTAGGCGTGCGCGTAGTCGGGCCGCAGCTGGATCAGCTTGCGCAGGCTCGTTTCCATCACGTCGAGCCGGTCGAGCCGTTCGGCGGCCATTGCATGGTCGTAGAGCAGGTCGGGGTTGTCCGGCAGCCGCTCGAGCGCCGCGGCGAGCACGTCGTAGGCTTCCTTCTCGCGTCCGGCCTCGCGCAGCACGGCCGCCTCGGCTGCCGTCAGCTGCACGCGCTCGCGCGCGCTGGGCACCGACGTGTTCCGCAGCAGCGCGCGCGCCTCGTCCACCCGGCCCGTCTTCGCCATCAGCACCGCGCGGCGCGTCAGCGCCGGCAGGAACTGCTCGCCGCGCTCGACCCGCGAATACCAGTCGATCGCCTCGTCGTTGCGCCCGGCGTCTTCGGCGATCTGGCCGAGGAACAGCAGCGCCGGCGCGTTGTCGCGCTGCACCGAGTCGGGCAGGCCGAGATAGCGGCGCAGGTAGTCTTCGGCCACCTGCGGCTGCTTCATCTGGTAGGCGAGCTGGGCGAGCGACAGCAGGATCGGCGGACTGTCCGGCTCCTGCTTCAGCGCGATCTCGAACTGCTCGCGCGCGGCGTCCTGGCTGCCGCCGGCGTTCAGCAGTCGGGCGAGCGCGAAGCGCGCCTCGACGCCCCTGGGTTCGCGCTGGAGATACGCGCGCAGCATCGCAACCGCACCGTCGACGCCGCGTGGCGTCTGCGCGACGTAGCGCGCGGCGAGGATCGCCGCCTGTTCGTTGTTCGGATCGAGCTGCAGCGCCGCTTCAGCCTCGGCTGCGGCGCGCGAGACGTCGCCCGCCGCCTGCGCGACGGTGGCCAGCGCCAGGCGCGCGGCCGGTTCGCCGGCGTCGGGCGCGGCGAGACGCTCGAGCATCGGGAGGCCGGCGCGCGCATCGCTGGCGCGCGCCAGCGTGCGCGCGATCCGGTCGTAGGTCTCGGGGAGCCGTCGCTCGGCGCGGGCGCGCTCGAGGCGTGCACGCAGCAGCGGCTCGGCCTCGGCGAAGCGGCCGGTCGTCATCCACAGGCTTTCGATCGTCTGCGAGGCGATCGGCGATTCGGGCGCCAGCTCGTGCCACAGCTGCGCGGCCGGCAACGCGTGATCGAGCGAACGCTCGGCGAGCGCCAGCTCGGTGGCCCGGCGCGCGATGCGCGGGTCGCGCGTTTCCTGCGCGAGCGAGAAATAGGTGACGGCCGCGCTGCCGACCTGGCCGCGCTGTGCGGCGATTTCGGCCGCGAGCAGCTGGTACATCAACTGCGGGGTGAGCGACAGCGACGGAATCGGGTCGCCGGCGCTCGTGCGCGCGACCGGCGCGGACGATTGCGCCGGGCGCGCGTCGGCGAGCGCGCCCGGCGGCGGCACGACGCGCGGGCCGTCGGCGGAAGCCGGCTGCGCGGTGACGGCGCAGCCGCCGGCCAGCAGGACGAGGGCGCCGAAAGCGCATCCGGCAGCGGCGCGCAGCCGGGATGACCGGGGAAGCTCATGCAGGCGGTGCGCGGCGATGCGGCGTTGCCACGGATCGGTCTTCGTCATCGGGTGATACGCTCGGCGAATCGAATTTCCAGAATAACCGATGCGCGCCGACAGGCGCATCGAAGCGTTCCCCGCCGATGCCCGAATTGCCCGAGGTCGAGGTCGTGCGCCGCGGACTCGAGAGCCGCGTGCGCGGCCGCGCGCTGCGCGCGGTGCGCGTTCGCGAGGCGCGGCTTCGCTGGCCGGTCCCGGCGACGCTCGACCGCGATCTCGCCGGCGCGACGCTGCGCGCGGTCGAGCGTCGCGGCAAGTACCTGCTGCTCGATTTCGGACACGGAACGCTGATCGTGCACCTGGGCATGTCGGGCAACTTCCGGTTCCTGGGCGAAGGCGCGTTCGAAGAACCGGCGCGGCACGACCACGTCGACCTCGAGTTCGAGCACGGCATCCTGCGCTACCGCGATCCGCGCCGTTTCGGCGCGATGCTGTGGCACGGGTCGACCGAAGGACCGGTGCTCGCGCATCCGCTGCTCGCGTCGCTGGGCGCCGAGCCCCTGTCCGACGCCTTCGACGCGGACGTGCTGTACCGGGGCACGCGTTCGCGCAGCGGCGCGATCAAGCCGGTGCTTCTCGCCGGAGACGTGGTCGTCGGCGTGGGCAACATCTACGCGTCGGAGAGCCTGTTTCGCGCCGGCATCCGGCCGACGACCGCGGCGCGGCGCATCGCGCTGCCACGTCTGCAGCGCCTGGCGGCGGCCATCCGCGAGACGCTGAACGAGGCGATCGAACGCGGCGGCAGCACGCTGCGCGATTTCGTCGCGAGCGACGGAGCGGCCGGCTGCTACCAGAGCGCGAGTCTCGTCTACGGGCGCGCCGGCCAGCCGTGCCGCGTCTGCGGCACGCCGGTGCGGCAGATGCGGCAACAGCAGCGCTCCACGTTCTGGTGCCCGCGCTGCCAGCGTTGAAGCGCAGGGTGTAGCGCCGGCCTGGACCGCGACGCCGCCCGCCCGGCGGAATCGGCCACAGGGCGGCTGCCCGCCATGCGCCCGCCGGACGGCGCGTTCGGAGGCGATGCGCCGTGCTATAGATCCCGTCCACGATTCCTTTCCTCGAAGGAGCGCGATGGGATTCCTCGGAGAGCGCATCGCCGAATACGGCGGCTGGCGACGCTCGCTCGCCGATGCCGTGCTGCGCTATGCGCAGTGGCTCGACGACGCAGAGCTGTCCGACGCATCGCTGCTGTCGCGCGTCGATCGGATCGTCGAGCGCCTGGGCAAGGAGCGCGTCTCGATCGCCTTCGTCGCCGAGTTCTCGCGCGGCAAGTCCGAGCTGATCAACGCGATCTTCTTCTCGCGCTTCGGGCGCCGCATCGTGCCGTCCGGACCGGGGCGCACGACGATGTGCCCGACCGAGCTGCTGTACGACCCGCAGCGGCCCACCGCGATCCGGCTGCTGCCGATCGAGACACGGTTGCTCGACGAGCCGGTATCGGAACTGCGCGACGACGCCTCGCACTGGAACGAGCGGGAGATCGATCCGCAGTCGCCGGAAAGTCTTCGGCGCGCCTTCGAGAGCGTGCAGGAAACGCTGTGGGTCGACGCGTCGCAGGCCTCGCTGCTCGGCTTCTACGACGAGAATGATCCCGACTCCGCGGTGCGTCCCGACGGGCAGGGCCGCATCGAGGTGCCGCGCTGGCGGCACGCGATCGTCAACTGGCCGCATCCGCTGCTCGAGCAGGGACTGGTCGTGCTCGACACGCCGGGACTGAACGCGATCGGCGCCGAGCCCGAACTGACGCTGAAGCTCATCCCCGGTTGCGATGCGGTGCTCTTCGTGCTCGCCGCCGACGCGGGCGTGACGATGAGCGACCTGGCGGTATGGCGCGAGCACATCGCCACCGGGCACGGCGTGGGCCGCTATGTCGTGCTCAACAAGGTCGATTCGCTGTGGGACGGGCTGAAGGACGAGGTGCAGATCCAGCTCGAGATCGCCCGCCAGGTGGGATCGGTCGCGCAGACGCTGCAGGTGCCGAACGATCGCGTCTACCCGGTGTCGGCGCAGAAGGCGCTGCTCGCGCGGGTGAACGGCGATGCGTCGCTGCTCAAGCGCAGCCGCATCGCCGACCTCGAGTACGCGCTCGGGTGCGAGCTGGTTCCGCAGCATCGCGACATCGTGCGCGAGCACGTCGAGCGTGAGTTCGGCGAGCTGCACTCGATGGTCGCCTCCTCGCTCGCGGCGCGCCGTCGCAACCTGGTCGAGCAGCAGTTCGAGCTGAACGGCCTGCGCGGCAAGAATCGCGGCGTGATGGATCACATGGCCGCGCGCATCCGCGGCGAGCGCGAGGAGTTCGAGAAGAGCCTGCGCCAGCTGCAGGCGCTGCGATCGGTGTTCTCGCGCCACTCCCAGTCGATCCGCGAAACGATGTGCCGGCAGGCGCTGAACCAGCACGTGCGCATCGCGCGCGATTCGATGAAGCGCAGCACCTTCTCCTCGGGCCTGCGCGACGGAATGAGTTCGCTGCTCGCGGCAGTGCGCGGCGACCTCGACGAAACCACTCGCCTGGTCGGCGAAACGGGCACGCTGATGAGCGCGATGTACCGCAGCTTCAGCGCCGAGCACGGGCTGGCGCTCGGCAACCCGGCGCTGTTCTCCACGCAGCGCTACTACGCCGAGCTGGAGCGCATCGAGCAGGTGCAGCGTCGCCAGTTCGGCGCGATCACGCTGGTGACCACCTCGCAGTGGGCGCTGATGCGCCGCTTCTTCGAATCGGTGGCCGCGCGCCTGCGCGAGATCTACGACGTCGCGGGCCGCGAGCTGGAATCGTGGCTGCGCGCGGTGATGGCGCCGATCGAGAGCCAGGTGCGCGAACACCAGGGGCAGCTCAAGCGCAGGCTCGAAAGCGTGCGGCGCATGCTCGACGCGAACGGCACGCTCGAGGCGCGGCTGGCGGAGATCGAGCAGGATCGCACGGCGGTCGAGCAGCGCATCGGGCTCGAAGGCGAGTACGCGCGGCGGGTGACGTCGCTGCTCGCGGCGAACGCGGAGACGCTGGTCGACGCGTGACGGCGGATGCGGCCGCTGCATGCGCGGCAGGCCGCTTACAATCCGCCGCGTGATTGCATCGCGTCTCGTCGCCTGGCAGCGCCGCCACGGCCGCAACGATCTGCCGTGGCAGAACACGCGCGACGCGTATCGCGTCTGGCTGTCGGAGATCATGCTGCAGCAGACGCGCGTGTCCAGTGTCGTTCCGTATTTCCTTCGTTTCGTCGAGCGTTTCCCGACGGTCGGGGCGCTCGCCGCCGCCGACGAGGACGAGGTGCTCGCGCTGTGGAGCGGGCTGGGCTACTACAGCCGCGCGCGCAACCTGCATCGCTGCGCGCGCGAAGTGGTCGAGCGGCGCGGCGGCGTCTTTCCTTCCGAACCGGCCGAGCTGGAGCGACTTCCCGGCATCGGTCGTTCCACGGCCGCGGCGATCGCGGTGTTCGCCTTCGGTCGCCGCGCCGCGATTCTCGACGGCAACGTGCGCCGCGTGCTGGCGCGCACGCACGGCATCGCCGAGGAT
>CALCZN010000342.1:0-9330 GCA_937903095.1 uncultured Burkholderiales bacterium | reverse complement strand
CGCAGCGCAGGACCTTGCGCGACAGCGCCGGCGGGAAGCCGTCCGGCGGGAAACCCAGCTCGCCGCGAAAGAGCGCCACCACGCTCTCCGGGAACGCGACGTCGCGCTGCGGATCGACAATGTCCTCGGCCGTCAGGTCGTTGGCCACCATGTGCAGCGCGAGATCGCCGACCACCTTCGAGGTCGGCGTCACCTTGACGATGTCGCCGAAGGCGCGGTTCACCTCGGCGTAGGCGCGCGCCACCTCGGGCCAGCGATGCTCCAGGCCGAGCGAGCGCGCCTGCTCGCGCAGGTTCGTGTACTGCCCCCCGGGCATCTCGTGACTATAGACGTCCGAAGTGCCGGCGCGGATGCTCGCCTCGAAAGGCGCATACAGCTCGCGCACGCCCTCCCAGTAATGCGAGATCGACTGCATCGCGTCGCGGTCGATGCCCGGGTCGCGCGGACCTCCCTCGAGCGCGGCGACGATCGCGCCGAGATTCGGCTGCGAGGTGAGCCCGCTCATCGAATCCATCGCGCCGTCGACCGCGTCGGCGCCGCCGTCGAGCGCGGCGAGCACCGAGGCGACCGCGCCGCCGCTCGTGTCGTGCGTATGGAAATGCACCGGCAGCCCGGTCTCGCTGCGCAGCGCGTGCACCAGCTCGCGCGCCGCGCGCGGCCGGCACACGCCGGCCATGTCCTTGATGCCGAGCACGTGCACGCCGGCGCGCTGCAGCTGGCGCGCCGCGTCGAGGTAGTAGCGCAGCGAATACTTCGGTCGCGAAGCGTCGAACAGGTCGGCCGTGTAGCAGACCGCGCCTTCGCACAGGGCGCCGGCCTCGAGCACGGCGTCGATCGCCACGCGCATGTTCTCGACCCAGTTCAGCGAATCGAAGACGCGGAACAGATCGATGCCGCCGGCGGCCGCACGCGCCACGAAATGGCGAACGACGTCGTCGGCGTAATTCGTGTAGCCGACCGCGTTGCTGCCGCGAAGCAGCATCTGCAGCAGCACGTTCGGAATCGCCTTGCGCAGGCGCGCCAGGCGCTCCCACGGATCCTCCTTCAGGAAGCGCAGCGAGACGTCGAAGGTGGCGCCGCCCCAGCACTCGAGCGAGAACAGCTGCGGCAGCAACCGGGCGTACCAGGGCGCGATGCGCAGCATGTCGATCGTGCGCATGCGCGTGGCGAACAGCGACTGGTGCGCATCGCGCATCGTCGTGTCGGTGAGCAGCGCCTGCGGCTGCTCGAACATCCAGCGCGCGAACAGCTCGGGGCCGAGCGCGAGCAGGCGCTCGCGCGTGCCGGCGGGCACCGGCTCGCTCCTATCGAGCATCGCGACCGGCGGCAGCGAAAGACGATGACGCGTGAGGTCGGGCGCGACGCGTCCCTTCATGTCGGGATGCCCGTTGACCGTCACCTCGCCGATGTAGCGCAGCAGGCGCGTGGCGCGATCGCGGCGCTTCGCGAAGCGGAACAGCTCCGGCGTGTCGTCGATGAAGCGCGTGGTGACGCGGCCCTCGACGAAATCGGGATGGTTGATCACGTTCTCGACGAACTGCAGGTTCGTCGCCACGCCGCGGATGCGGAACTCGCGCAAGCCGCGATCCATTCGCCGGATCGCTTCCTGCGGCGTGGGCGCCCAGGCGGTGACCTTCACCAGCAGCGAGTCGTAGTACGGCGTGATCACGGCGCCGCTGTAGGCGGTGCCGCCGTCCAGGCGCAGCCCGAAACCGGCGGCGCTGCGGTACGCGGTGATGCGCCCGTAGTCGGGCGTGAACTGGTTCTCCGGGTCTTCGGTGGTGATCCGGCACTGCAGCGCGTGCCCGTTCAGCCGGATCTCCGACTGCTTCGGCACCGGGCAGTCGGCCTCGCCGATGCGCGCGCCCTCGGTGATGCGCAACTGCGCCTTCACGATGTCGATGCCGGTCACCTGCTCGGTCACCGTGTGCTCGACCTGGATGCGCGGATTCACCTCGATGAAATGAAACTCGCCGGTGTCGGCGTCCATCAGGAACTCGACGGTTCCGGCGTGCGTGTAGCCGACGCCGCGCATCAGCCTCAGGGCGGCGTCGCACAGCTGCGCGCGCGCCGCGTCGTCGAAATACGGCGCCGGCGCGCGCTCGACGACCTTCTGGTTGCGCCGCTGCACCGAGCAGTCGCGCTCGTACAGGTGCACCAGGTTGCCGTGCAGGTCGCCGATCACCTGCACTTCGACGTGCCGCGCGCGGCGCACGAGCTTCTCGAGATAGACCTCGTCGTTGCCGAAGGCGGCCTTCGCCTCGCGCCGCGCGGCGGCGAGCTGCGCGTCGAGGTCGGCGGCCGACTCGATGACGCGCATGCCGCGTCCGCCGCCGCCCCAACTTGCCTTGAGCATCAGCGGATAGCCGATCGCCTCGGCGCTCTCGCGCGCCTGCTGCGCATCGACCGGCAGCGGGCCGGTGGCGGGCATCACGGGCACGCCGGCGGCCACCGCCGCGGCGCGCGCCGCGACCTTGTTGCCCAGCGTCGTCATCACCTCGGGCGAAGGCCCGACGAACAGCAGCCCGGCCCGACGACAGGCGAGCGCGAACTCGGGGTTCTCGGAGAGGAAGCCGTATCCGGGATGGATCGCATCGACGCGCGCCTGCCGCGCGATGCGCAGGATGTCGTCGATATCGAGGTAGGCCTGCAGCGGCTTTCGCCCCTCGCCCACCAGGTAGCTCTCGTCGGCCTTGAAGCGGTGCAGCGCGAAGCGGTCTTCGTGCGAATAGATCGCCACCGTGCGCATGCCCAGTTCGGCGGCCGCGCGCATCACGCGGATCGCGATTTCCGAACGGTTGGCGACGAGCAGCGACTGGATGCGGGGCATGGGAGCGAAGGCGAGCGATACCCGCGACGCATGATAACCGCGCGCTGTCCGGTAGGATCGCCGGCGGTGGCGCACGCCGCGCACGAACCGGAAGACAGAAAAGCCGATGAGAAGCGTCTCCCCGTATGCGCGTGCGATCGCGATCTCGATCCTCGGGCTGCTGGCCGCCTGCGGTGGCGGTGGCGGCGGCGGCGGTGGCAGCAGCAGCGGCAGTGGCGGCGACGACGGAAATCCGGACGGACCGGTTCAGCTGGCGCAGCAGAACTGCTCGTTCGCCTACGCGCCGCAGAAGCCGTCCGCCGGCACCGGCGCCGATCCGCTGCTGTCGCGGCAGTGGCATCTGCGCAACGAGGGCCAGTCGGGCGGGCGCGTCGACGAGGACGTGCGAGCGATCGCGGCATGGTCGTCGTCGGGCAAGGGCGAAGGCGTGCGACTGGCGATCGTCGACGACGCGATCGAGACGCTGCACGAAGACCTCTTCCCGAACCTCGCGGCCTTCCGCAACTATCGCCCGGGAGCGGCCCCCGATACGCACCCGCTGCCGTGCGCGCCGGACGACACGCACGGCACGGCGGTGGCGGGCATCGCCGCGGCACGCGACGGCAACGGCATGGGGGTCGCAGGAGTGGCGCCGCGCGTCGCGCTCGCCGCCTACAACGCCCTGGCCGCCGGATTGGAATCGGACGTTGCCGACGCGCTGCGGCGCGGCGCCGACGTCACCGGTGTCTACAGCAACAGCTGGGGCTCGCCCGACCGCACCGGGGCGCTCAATGCTTCGGGCGCCACCTTCCGCAATGCGATCCTCGACGGCGTCGCGCTCGCGCGCGGCGGCCGCGGAGCGGTCTACGTCTTTCCGGCGGGCAACGGAGGATGTCCGGCGAGCGCCGCGCCCTGCAGTCCCGACAACTCGAACTACGACGGATACGTGAACGCGCGCGGCATCGTCACCGCCTGCGCGGTCGACATCGACGGACAGGCGCCGAGCTACGCCGAGCCCGGCGCGAATATCCTCGTCTGCGGGATGAGCGACCGCGGAACGAGCGGCCCCGGGATCACGACGACCGACGTGCAAAACCGCTACCGCTTCGATTTCTCGGGCACGTCGGCGAGCACGCCGATGGTCTCGGGAGTCGCCGCGCTCGTGCTGCAGGCGAATCCGTCGCTGACCTGGCGCGACGTGCGGCTGATTCTTGCCCGCTCGGCGCGAAAGAACGATTCCGGCGACTCGGGCTGGCAGGAGAACGCCGCAAGACTGAGCGTGCATCCGTACTACGGCTTCGGCGTCGTCGACGCGGCAGCGGCGACTGCCCTGGCGCGTTCGTGGAGCAGCGTCGGCGGCAGCGGGTCGCTGCGCTCGTGCTCCTATGCGAAGAGCCCGAACCTCGCGCTGCACGACGCAACGACCGTCTCCGACACGATCCAGGTTCCCGCCGACTGCACGATCGGCAACATCGAGTTCGTCGAGATCGGCTTCAGCGCCACGCACTCGTACAGCGGCGATCTGCGCGTCGAACTGCTGCGCAGCGACCCCGCGTCGCCGCCGGCCGTTCTGGCCGCCTCGCGCACCTGCAGGAACGACTCCGGCGGCCAGATCTCGTGCGGCAGCTACGACAACTGGGTCTTCGGCAGCGTGCGCAACCTCGACGAGCCGGCACAGGGAAAATGGACGCTGGCGGTCAGCGACACCGTCACCGGCAACGAGGGAACGTGGACCGCCTGGTCGCTGACCCTCTGGGGACGATGAGATGAAGCGCGGATTCGGCTCGAAACTGGCGTTGATGGCGGCGATCTCGCTCGTCGCGAGCCTGCAGACGGCGTGCGCGCAGGTCGCGCCGCCGAACGGCGGAGCATCGAGTACATCCGGAGCGAATGGTGCGCAGCGCGCCGGCGCCGGCACGCAGCAGCGCTTCTGGTACGACGGCGAAAACCGGCGCGAACTGCAGGTCGATCCCGACTGGATCGTCGATTTCCGCGCTACCAGGCCGAACCTGGAACGGCGCGCAACGCTTCCCGGCGCAACGCAGAACGCGGAGAAGGAGGCCACGCTCGCCCCGGGGCAGTCGGTGGTGCTTCGCGACGAAACCGGCGCTCCGCGCGCGCTTCCCGGCGGCGTGATCGTACGGCTGCACGAACGCGACGTCGGCGAGGCGCAAAAGCTGTTCGCGGAACTCGGAGTCGTGCCCGTGCGCGCGCTCGATCCGCAGCAGCGCACCTGGCTCGTCGAAGCGCCGGCCGGACTGGAATCGCTGGCGCTCGCCAACCGGCTGCACGACTCGGGTCGATTCGAATCGGCAGCGCCGAACTGGTGGCGACCGAGGGCGCTGAAGTAGACGAACGTCTACGCCGCCGCGCGGGCGGTCACTTCCGCTCGCGCGGCACCTCCACCCGCCGGGTCACGCCGCTCGGTCCGGGGAAATCCTCGAGCAGCGCGCGGGCGAGCAGCGGCAGCACCTCCTCGGGCTGCGGGATGTAGCCGTCGCTGATCGCCGTTCCCTCGTAGACGCGCCGCGGCGGCTTCGCCGACAGATCCTCGATCTGCAGATGCAGCCGATAGTCGTACCAGATCCGATCGCTGGCCACCGGGTAATACGACGAACCCCACCACGGGAACGGCCCGCCGAGGCTGAATCCGGCGTGCGGACCGAACGCGCCCCACCAGAAGTAGGGCTGCACCACCGGCTGGTATTCGACGACGCTGCCCATCCTGCGATCGACGCGGTAATAGAAGGAGACGGCAAAACGCGGATCGGGCGACTGCCGGAAACCGGCGCGCGCCAGCTCGAAACGCAGCAGATCCTCCCACTGCGCGTGCTCCAGGCTGTTGCGTTGCTGCTCGGTGCGCACGAAGCGGTAGGTGCGCGGCGCATCGGCCGGCCACGCGTTGAAAGTGGTGACCTCGCCACGCAACGGAGTCGCGCAACCGGCCAGCGCCGAGAGCGTGGCAAGCAACGCCAGCAGCAGGCAACGACGAAACGCAACCATGGGATCGCCTCCGGCAAATGCCGCGCCCGGCTCCTTCGTCGAAGCGCGGCGCCGCGCAACCGAAGCCTTGCCGGGCCATCGGCTCGACCGCTGCGACGAGCGCTTACAATCGAAAGCCCTTCGCCGAAGCCCGAGCTCCGCTCCGTGACCGTCCATCGTACCGCCTACATGCCGCCGCCCTGGCTGGTCGACGACGTCCGGCTGGTCTTCGACCTCGATCCGCGCAACACACTGGTGCGCGCTTCGCTGTCGGTGCGCCGCAATCCGCAGGCAGCGGCCGACGCGCCGGCGGCGCTCGTCCTCGACGGCGAGCAGCTCGAGCTGCTCGAGCTGCGCATCGACGGGCAGCCGCTGGTGCCAACCGACTACCGTCTCGACGAACGTACGCTGAGCATCGAGCACGTGCCCGAACGCTTCGAGCTGGACACCGTCGCGCGCATCGACCCGCAGGCCAACACCGCGCTGAGCGGCCTGTACGTCTCGAACGGCGGCTTCTTCACGCAGTGCGAAGCGCAGGGCTTTCGCCGCATCACCTGGTTCCCCGATCGTCCCGACGTCATGGCGCGCTACACGGTCACGCTGCGCGCGCCGCGCAACGCGTGCCCGGTATTGCTGTCCAACGGCAATCTCGTCGATGCCGGAAGCGGCGGGCCGCGCGACGCCGGCGGCGCGGTCGCGAAGGACGAATGGCATTGGGCCACCTGGCACGATCCCTTCCCGAAGCCGAGCTATCTGTTCGCCGTCGTCGCGGCGCGGCTCGCCGCGATCGAGCGGCGGCTGCGCACGCGCTCCGGTCGCGAGGTGCTGCTCCAGGTGTGGGTGGAGCCGGGCAACGAGGCGCGCGCCGGCCACGCGATGGATTCGCTCGAGCGGGCGATCCGCTGGGACGAACAGCGCTTCGGCCTCGAGCTGGATCTCGATCGCTTCATGATCGTCGCGGTGAGCGACTTCAACATGGGGGCGATGGAGAACAAGGGGCTGAACATCTTCAACGCGAAGTATGTCTTCGCCGATCCGCACATCGCCACCGACGCCGATTTCGCCGCGGTCGAGTCGGTGGTCGGACACGAGTATTTCCACAACTGGACGGGCAACCGCGTCACCTGCCGCGACTGGTTCCAGCTCAGCCTGAAGGAAGGCCTCACGGTCTTTCGCGACCAGGAGTTCTCGGCCGACATGCTGGCGGCGCGGAGCGCGGGCGCGACGGTGGTGAGCGCGGGCGCGACGACTGTAAGCGCGGGCGCGACGACTGCGAGCGCCGGCGCCGCGAGCGCCCGCGCCGTGAAGCGCATCGAGGACGTCCGCGTGCTGCGCTCGGCGCAGTTCGCCGAGGACGCCGGGCCGATGGCGCACCCGATCCGCCCCGACGCGTACGAGGAAATCGACAACTTCTACACGGTCACCGTCTACGAGAAAGGCGCCGAAGTCATCCGGATGCTGCAGACGTTCACCGGACGCGAAGGCTTCCGTCGCGGCCTCGACCTGTACTTCGCGCGTCACGACGGCCAGGCGGTCACCTGCGACGACTTCGTCTCGGCGATAGCCGACGCCAACGGCCAGCAGTTCGAGCAGTTCCGCCTCTGGTACTCGCAGGCCGGCACCCCGCGCGTGCGCGCGCGCGGCCACTACGATGCCGCCGCCCGGCGCTACACGCTCGAACTCGAACAGCGAACCCCGCCCACTCCCGGCCAGCAGCTGAAGCTGCCGTTGCACATTCCCTTCGCCGTCGGCCTGGTCGGGCGCGGCGACGGACGCGACCGGCCGCTGCGCATCTCCGAACTCGCCGACGCAGGCGCGCGGCTCGTGCACGCGCGGGCCGGCGAAACCGGCGAGCACACCGCCGTGCTCGAGCTGACGCAGGCGCGGCACGTGTTCGTCTTCGACGACGTCGACGTCGAGCCGCTGCCCTCGCTCGCGCGCGACTTCTCGGCGCCGATCGTCGTCGAGCACGATTACGACGACGACGCGCTCGCGCTGCTCGCCGCGCACGACAGCGATCCGTTCAACCGCTGGGAAGCGCTGCAGCGCTTCGTCGTCGCCAGCATCCTCGCCGTGCTCGCCGGCGCCGATGCGCAGCAGCGCTGCGCCCCGCTGGTGCGGACGGTCGGCGCGCTGCTGCGCGACGAGGCGCTCGATCCGGCCTTTCGCGAGCAGCTCTTCACGCTGCCGTCGGAAGGCTTCGTCGCCGAGCAACTCGAAGTGGTCGACCCGTCGGCCTTGCGCGCCGCGCGCAACGCCGTGCGCGAGTGCCTGGCGAACGCGCTCGCCGCCGACTGGCGGAACGCATGGTCGGCGTGCAACGACGGCGCGCCGTATTCGCCCGATCCCGCGGCGGCCGGCCGACGCGCGCTGAAGAACGCGTCGCTCGCGTACTGGGTCGAAACGCGGGCGCGCGAGGCGATCGGCGCCGCCGTCGCGCAGTTCGACACCGCCGACAACATGACCGACGGCATCGGCGCGCTGCACGCGCTGCTGCGCACGGCGGGCGCGCCGCGCGACGACGCGCTCGCGCGTTTCGCCGCGCGTCACGCCGACGAACCGCTCGTGCTCGACAAGTGGTTCGCGCTGCAGGCGACGATGCAGCGCCAGCCGGGCGACGCACCGGTGCTCGACCGCGTGCGCGAGTTGATGCGCCATCCGGCGTTCTCGATGCGCAACCCGAACCGGCTGCGCGCACTCGTCGGCAGCTTCTGCAACGGCAACCTCGCCGAGTTCCATGCCGCCGACGGCTCGGGCTACGACTTCTGGGTCGAACGCGTGCTCGAGGCCGACGCATTGAATCCGCAGGTCGCCGCGCGCCTGGCGCGCGCGCTCGATCGCTGGCGCAAGTTCGAACCCGGCCGGCAGGCGCTGATGCGCGCGGCGCTCGAACGCGTCGCGCAGCATCGGCCGCTGTCGAACGACGTGCGAGAGATCGTCGACAAGGCGCTCGCCTGAGACCCCATTCCATTGCCCGCAGGAGCCGCCATGCCGCCCCGCCCCGTCAGCCTCACCCAGTACCTCGTCGAGAAGCAGCGCGAGAAGGGGCTCATTCCCACCGAGTTGCGCATGCTGCTCGAGGTGATCGCACGCACCTGCAAGCGCATCGGCATCGCGGTGTCCAAAGGCGCGCTCGCCGACTGTCTCGGCGAAGCGGGTTCATCGAACGTGCAGGGCGAATCGCAGAAGAAGCTCGACGTCATCGCCAACGAGGCGCTGCTCGAGGCGAACGAATGGGGCGGCAACCTGGCCGCCATGGCGTCCGAGGAGATGGACCATCCGTATCCGATTCCGAACCGCTATCCGAAAGGCGAGTTCCTGCTGCTCTACGACCCGCTGGACGGCTCGTCGAACATCGACGTCAACGTCTCGGTAGGCACGATCTTCTCGGTGCTGCGACTGCCGGAAGGCGTGAAGGACCCGGACGAGACGCACTTCCTGCAACCGGGCGTGAAGCAGGTGGCGGCAGGCTACGCGGTCTACGGCCCGTCGACGCTGCTCGTGCTCACCGTCGGCGACGGCGTTGCCTGCTTCACGCC
>CALCZN010000341.1:0-18560 GCA_937903095.1 uncultured Burkholderiales bacterium | reverse complement strand
GGCGGGTCGTGGCGCGGCTTCGCGTCGCTGGCCTACGAGACGCGCGAGTTCGATGGGCCCGAGCCCTTCTTCGGCGTGGTTCGCGACGACCGCCAGACCGATCTGTCCTTCGGGGCGGAGCGCGCGCTGTCGCGCAAATGGATCGTCGCGCCGACGTTCAGCTGGACCCGCAACCGGTCGAACGTGGCTCCGAACGACTTCCGGCGCACCCAGGCCGGCGTCGTTCTTCGCTATCGCTTCCCATGACGATGATTCGCGCGCTCCTGTTCGCCCTCGGCCTGTTCGCCGCGATCGACCCGGCCGCGGCCGCGGACGGCCGCGCGCTGGTCGTTGCCGGGCGGGTGATGATCGAACGCGTGGCGCCCGGCGCCATTTCGGTCACGGCGCTCACGGCCGGCGCCGAGATCCGCAGCGGCGACCTGATCCGCACCGGCAGCGACGGACGCACGCAGATCCGTTTCAGCGACGGCTCGATCGTGTCGCTGCAACCCGGCACCGACTTCCGCATCGACGAGTACCGCTTCGAGCAGAACGAGCGGCGCGCGTTCTTTTTCCTGATGCGCGGGGCGCTGCGCACCCTCACCGGCGCGATCGGCAAGGCGAACCACGACGAATACCGGATGAAGACGCCGACCGCGACGGTGGGCGTGCGCGGCACCGAATACGTGGCGGAGCAGACCGTCTGCGATCCGCGCTGCGCGCCGGGACCCCGCGCCGGACTGCGCGTGGCCGTCACGCAGGGACGCATCGTGCTGCTGACGAACGGCGGAGAAATCGAGGTCGGCACCGGGCAGGCGGCAGCCGCGGAGAGCGCCGATGCGCCGCCGCAGCCGGCCGAGCGCGGCCCGGTGCTGCCGCCGATCAGCAGTACGCAGCCGCGCGAGCGCCCGGCGGGCGGCACGGCGGGCAGCCCGACGGGAAGCACCGCAGGTGGCGCGACGGGCGACACCTCGGGCAGCAGGACCGCGATCCGCGGGGGCGCAGAATCCGCACCGGCATCGGGCGGCGCAGGGCGGGCTGCGACGCCCGCGGCCGGCGCCGGCAACGCGACGGATGCCATCGGTGCGGACGCCTTCGATCCTGCAGCCGGCGCCGCGGCGCCGGCAACGAAAGCCGCACCGCGCGACTCGACGACGTCGCAATCGGCAACGACCCCGTCCCGGCGCGGCGCCGCGAAGACCGGGAACATCGACGCGAAGACCGGGAACATCGACGCGACGACCGGGGACGACGGGGCCACGACCGGGGGCGGACAGGATCAGCGCGCGCCCGGCAGCGGGAGCGCGAACGGCGCCGAACCGACAGGTGCCGCCGGCTCCAGCGCAGAGCCGTCGTCGACGGACACCTGGCCGCGCTTCGTGACGACCGAAGCCGGCCTGCCCGCCGCCTGGGTGTCGCCGAACGAACGACGCAGCCCGGGCGGCGCGCTGCTGCCTGTCGTCGATCTGCTGGCGCCGGGCGTACAGCCAGGCGCTTCGGAGGGCGGCGGCACGAGCAGCGGTTCCGACGGTGGCGGGTCGAGCGGCGGCAGCGGTTCGGACAACACCGGCGGCACCGGTAACCCGCCCGACCCAGGCGGCCCGGTCCTTCCCGACCCGGATCCGCCGACGGCTCCGTCGCCGACTCTCGGCGCCGGGACGCATCCGATCGACCCGCAGGCGGCGCCCGGAAGCGGTCCGTCGCTGCGCGTGCTCCACCCGTGGACTGTTCTCGACGCCAGCCAGGGGCGCGTGCGCGAGGGTTCGCTCGATCTCGACACCGAAATGCGGCTGAACACGTTCCGGATGCCGATCGAGGGCCTCGGGAAGTTGTGCGACATCGGCTGGCTGTGCCGCGTCTCGCAGGGCAATGCGAGGATCGAGGAAGCCGGCCACGACGCATGGACGAGCTGGGGGCGATGGACCGGCGGAGATGCGCACGTGCTGGCGGTCATCCCGCTGTCGCTCGACAACAACCGCGGCCTGCACTACCTCGTCGGCGTGCCGTCGACGACGATTCCGACGAGCGGCGTGTTCGGCTACGAGCTGGTCGGGTCGACGCGGGCGACGCTCTCCGGGGGCGGCTCCACCGGGCTCTTCGACGGGCGCGTGGCGGTCGCGTTCTCGCCGTCGGGAGCCCGCGTGGGTATCGACGCGAACGTCGCCTTCCCGGACGCGGCCTACCGCTTCGCGACGCCCGGCGGCATCGAAGACCCGACGCGCAGTCCGCTCGCCACCGTGGACGCCAGCCACGCATTTCGCGGAGAGCTTGCCGCGACCGGTGGCTCGCGTGCACCGCTCGATTGCGCCGCCGGCTGCCGAGTGCAGGTCGACGGCGGCCTTTTCGGCCCCGACGCCGCCCGCGTCGGCATCACCTATCGGATCTCGGGCTCCGGCGGTAGTTCTACAATCTCGGGGGTCGGGGTCTTCGGCAAGAAGACCCCTTAGCAGTACAAAAACCTCCGCGTGAGCCACTTGCCGTCGTCGAAAGCCGCACCGAAGACACGCACGATCGAATACACGCCCGAAATCGCCGACAACCGGCGTCTGGCGAACCTGTGCGGCCCCGTCGATCGCAACCTGCGGCAGATCGAGGAAGCCTTCGACGTACGCATCTCGCGCCGCGCCGACACCTTCGGCATCGAAGGTCCGCCGGCAGCGGCGCGACGCGCCGAACGCGCGCTGAAGCACTTCCACGCGCGCGCCGACGAGCCGCTGTCGCTCGACGACGTGCAACTCGGCCTGGTCGAGCTGAAGGCCGCGCCCGACGGCGGCCCCGCCGCGCAGGCTTCCGACGACGAGCCGCCCGCTCCGGTGCTGCATACGCGGCGCAGCGACCTGCAGGGGCGCACGCCGCGCCAGCGCGAGTACCTGCGCAACATCCTGTCGCACGACATCACGTTCGGGCTGGGGCCCGCCGGCACCGGCAAGACCTATCTCGCGGTGGCCTGCGCGGTCGACGCGCTCGAGCGCGACGCGATCAAGCGCATCGTGCTCACGCGCCCGGCGGTGGAGGCCGGCGAACGGCTCGGCTTCCTGCCCGGCGATCTCGCGCAGAAGGTCGATCCCTATCTTCGTCCGCTGTACGACGCGCTGTACGACCTGCTCGGCTTCGAGCGCACCAACCGGATGTTCGAGAAGCAGGCGATCGAGATCGCGCCGCTCGCGTACATGCGCGGACGCACGCTGAACCACTCGTTCATCATTCTCGACGAGGCGCAGAACACCACGCCCGAGCAGATGAAGATGTTTCTCACGCGCATCGGCTTCGGCTCGCGCGCCGTCGTCACCGGCGACACGACGCAGATCGACCTGCCGAAAGGACAGGCCTCCGGGCTGATCGAAGCGCGGCGCATCCTCGCTCGCGTGCGCGGGCTCGCGTTCACCGACTTCGACAGCGCCGACGTCGTGCGCCATCCGCTCGTCGCACGCATCGTCGATGCCTACGAAGCCGCCGGCGATGGCGGCTGAGCCGGCCGAGCGCCCGAAGCTGTCGCTGTCGATCCAGCTGGGCGACGGGGTGAACGCCCTGCCCGCGTCGCGCGCGCAGCTGCGACGCTGGGTCGCCGCCGCGATCGAGTCGGATGCGCAGATCGTGCTGCGCTTCGTCGGCGAACGCGAGGGGCGCGCGCTGAACTCGGCCTACCGCGGCCGCGACTACGCGACCAACGTGCTCACCTTCGCCTACGACGAGCCCGACGCCGTGCATGCCGACATCGTCGTCTGCCTGCCGGTGGTCGCGCGCGAAGCGCGCGAGCAGCGCAAGCCGGAGTCGGCGCACCTCGCGCATCTCGTCGCGCACGGCGTGCTGCACGCGAGCGGCTACGAGCACGACAGCGAACGAGGCGCGCAACGGATGCAGCGGCGCGAGAGCGAGCTGCTCGCGCGCTTCCGGCTTCCCGATCCCTGGGGCTCAGGTTACTCCTGAGGCTGCTCAGGAGGTTGCCAACGAGGTTGCCCGCGCGAAAGACGATCGGGTATCCTGCAAGGAACCCCACTTCGTCTTCACCCACATGTCCGACGGCCCATCAGGCGCCGATCACAGAAAACCCCTGCTGGAACGACTCGCGGCCCTGCTGCTGCGGGTTCCCGAAGATCGGGAACAGCTGCTCGATCTGCTCAGGCAGGCGCACGAACGCGAGCTGCTCGACGCCGAAGCGATGTCGATGATCGAAGGCGTGCTGCAGATCTCGGAGCTGACCGCACGCGACGTGATGGTTCCGCGTGCCGAGATGGACGTCATCGACATCTCCCAGCCGCCCGCTGCCCTCCTGTCGAAAGTCGTCGCAACCGGTCACTCGCGCTTTCCCGTCGTCGAAGGCGATCGCGACAACGTCGTCGGAATCGTGCATGCGAAGTCGCTGCTGCGCCTGTTCACCACCGAGCCGGTCGACGTGCACGCGTTGCTGCGCCCCGCACTGTTCGTTCCCGAGTCGCAGCGGCTGAACCAGCTGCTGCGCGACCTGCGCTCGCAGCGCGCGCACGTGGCGATCGTCGTCGACGAATACGGCGGCACCGCGGGTCTGGTCACGCTCGAGGACGTCATCGAGCAGATCGTCGGCGACATCGACGAAGCGCTCGACAGCGACGCCGAGGAGGCCGACATCGTTCGCGTCGAATCGGCGCCGGGCGCCGCAGTGCGCCATCGGGTGCGGGCAGGCGCGCGCATCGACGCGTTCAACGAGGCGATGGGCACCTCGCTTCCGTCGGCGCCCTTCGAGACGATCGGCGCGCTGGTCGGCGACTGCCTCGGCCATCCTCCGCGACGCGGCGAACGCGTCGAGATCGACGGCGTGCGCTTCGAGGTGCTGCGCGCGGATGCGACGCAGGCGCTGCTGCTGCGCACCGAAAAACTGCGCGCAGCCGTCGGCGGAGCAGCCGCGCCGGGTGCGACGACGCCTGCGCAGGAGGCGCAACGCGCGCCGTCGGTTCCGCTCCTCGTCGATCCGCCGCCGCAGGTCGACAGCGCCGATGGCGTCGCCACTTTCGACCCCCGGTTCGCGCAAAGGCCGGCTGCCGGCCCGCGGCGCGCCTCGCACGCCGGCAGCGCCGCCGCACACGGCGGTTGAACTCCCCGGTGCGCGGACGCGGCGCCGCGCCGATCCTGTCGCTGGTCGCCGGGCTCGCGCAGGCAGCGAGCTTCTGGCCCGTGCAGGCGTGGTGGCTGCAGGTCCTCGCGCTGGCCGCGCTCGTCGCGCTCGTGCTGCGCCTGCCACAGCGGGCCTTCGTGCTCGGCTTCGCCTTCGGTCTCGGCTGCTTCGTCGCCGGCGTCTCGTGGCTCTACGTCAGCATGCACCGCTACGGCGGCATGCCCGCCGCGCTCGCCGCGCTGGCGCTGCTGCTGTTCGCCGCGTATCTGGCTTCCTTCGGGGCGGCGGTCTGCGCGGCCTTCGCGCGCGTCGACACGGCGCTACGTGCGCGCGCCGTCGCCCCGACGTTGCGGGCGACGGCTCTGGGAGCGCTCTTCGCCGGCGCCTGGGCGCTCGCGGAACTCCTGCGCGGCTGGCTCTTCACCGGCTTTCCGTGGCTGGCGATCGGATACGCGCAGCTCGACGGCCCGCTCGCCTCGTTCGCGCCGCTGCTCGGCGTCTACGGCGTGTGCCTGCTCGCGGCGCTGGTCGCCTTCGGGCTCGCGCTGGCGGTGGGCGGCGATCCGGGCCGCGGCTCGCGCTCCGCGCGGGCGATCGGAGCCGCCATGGTCGCGCTGCCCGTGGCGGCGGGCCTCGGGCTGGCGGCGATCGATCGGGTGTCGCCGCATGGTGCGCCGGTGCACGTGCGGCTGCTGCAGGGAAACGTCGCCCAGGACATGAAGTTCGACGCGCAGCGCAGCCTCGACGCGATGCACTGGTATGCGAACGAATTGCGGAGAGGAGATGCGCCGCTCACCGTGCTGCCCGAGACGGCGTGGACGCTTCCGTGGTCGCGCACGCCGCTCGACGTGCGCGAGGAAATCGTCGATCGCCTGCGGCATACCGGCGCGGCAGTGGCGATAGGCATGCCGCTCTACGAGGATCGGCCGGCGGCGAACGCTTCGGCTTTCGACGTCGGGCGCTCGCTGACGAACAGCGTCGGCGTCGTCGACGCGACCGGCGCCATCGTCTGGCGCTACGACAAGCGCCACCTGGTGCCCTTCGGCGAATTCGTTCCTTTCGGCTTCGGCTGGTTCGTCGATCTGATGCGCATCCCGCTGGGCGATTTCGCGCGCGGCTCGCGGGATCAGGCTCCGCTGCCGCTCGCCGGGCAGCGGATCGCCTTCGACATCTGCTACGAGGACCTCTTCGGCGAAGAGATCGCGGCGCAGGTGCGCGGCGGCGCGACGATTCTCGTGAACGTGAGCAACATCGCGTGGTTCGGCGATTCGCACGCGCTGCCGCAGCACCTGCAGATCGCGCGCATGCGCGCGCTCGAGCTCGCCCGGCCGATGCTGCGCGCGACGAACACCGGCGTCACCGCGGCAATCGACGCGCACGGCCGCGTGCTCGCGCAACTCGAGCCCTATACGGCCGGCGCGCTCGACGTGCAGGTGCAGGGGACCGACGGCACGACGCCCTATGCGCGCTTCGGCAATGCGCCGGTCTTCGCGCTGTCGCTGGGGCTGGTCGCCGCTGCCGCCGTTGCCGCCGCCGTTGCGTCCGCGCGCTTCGGCACGCGCACCACCGGGCGTCGAGACGATAGTAGCCGCTAGAATGGCCGCTTTTCGACGCCGCGACGGCGCCATGCTCAGCTTCCAGCAACTGATCCTCCAACTGCAGCAATACTGGGACCGCCAGGGTTGCGCGCTGCTGCAGCCCTACGACATGGAGGTCGGCGCAGGCACTTTCCACACCGCCACTTTCCTGCGCGCGATCGGGCCCGAACCGTGGCGCGCGGCCTACGTGCAGCCGTCGCGCCGCCCGAAGGACGGCCGCTACGGAGAGAACCCGAACCGCCTGCAGCACTACTACCAGTACCAGGTCGTCCTGAAGCCGTCGCCGGTCGACATCCTCGAGCGCTATCTCGGCTCGCTGTCGGCGATCGGCATCGACACCGCGACCAACGACATCCGCTTCGTCGAGGACGACTGGGAGTCGCCGACGCTCGGCGCCTGGGGCCTGGGCTGGGAGGTCTGGCTCAACGGCATGGAGGTGACGCAGTTCACCTATTTCCAGGAGGTCGGCTCGCTGAAGTGCCAGCCGATCACCGGCGAGATCACCTACGGCCTCGAACGCATCGCGATGTACCTGCAGGGCGTCGAGAGCGTGTACGACCTGCAGTGGACCGACGGCATCACCTATCGCGACGTCTTCCACCAGAACGAGGTCGAGCAGTCGGCGTACAACTTCGAACACGCCGACGTGGCCGTGCTGTTCCGGCATTTCGACGACCACGAGCGCGCCGCCCTGCGCCTGATCGAGGCCGGGCTCGCGCTGCCCGCCTACGAGCGCGTGCTCGACTGCTCGCACACCTTCAACCTGCTCGACGCGCGCGGCGCGATCTCGGTCACCGAGCGCGCCGCCTACATCGGGCGAGTGCGCAAGCTCGCGCGCGCGGTCGCGCAGGCGTATTACGAGTCGCGCGAACGGCTGGGCTTCCCGATGCTCGAAACGGTGCGCGATGCCGCCTGATCCGCGCACGCAGCCTTCGCCCGGCGCTCGAGGCGCCTCGCCCTCCTCCGCGACCCGCGCTGCGCTGCTCGTCGAGTTGCGCACCGAGGAGCTGCCGCCGAAGGCGCTCGAGCGCCTCGGCGCCGCATTCGCCGACGGACTCGCGAAGGCGCTGCGCGCGCGCGGACTGATCGAAGCCGATGCGCGCGTCGAGCGCTTCGCCACGCCGCGCCGGCTCGCCGCGCGCATCGACGCCGTCGCGACGAAGGCGAACGATCGGCTCGTCGAGACCAAGGGTCCGTCGGTGAAGATCGGCCTCGACGCGACCGGCGAGCCGACGCAGGCGCTGCTGAAATGGGCGCAGAAGCTCGGCGCGCCGCTCGATGCGCTCGAGCGCGCGAGCGACGGAAAGCAGGAAGTGTTCCGCTATCGCAGCGTCGCCGCCGGCGAGTCGCTCGCGCACGCGATCTCGCCGGTGCTGGCGGAGGCCATCGCCGCGTTGCCGATTCCGAAGACGATGCAGTACCAGCTCGCCGACGGTCGCACGAACGTCTCGTTCGTCCGGCCCGCGCACGGACTCGTCGTGCTGCACGGCGCGCAGGTGCTCGAAGCCTCGGTGCTCGGCCTGGCCGCGGGGCGGGTCACGCGCGGGCACCGCTTCCAGTCCGCAGGCGACATCGAGATCGACGATGCGCTGCGCTACGAGGAGCGGCTCGCCACGGCCGGCCGCGTCGTCGCCTCGTTCGAAGCGCGCCGCGCGCGCATCGAAGCCATGCTGCGCGAGCGCGCCGCCCGGCACGACGCGTCGCTCGGCGACGAGACGCAGGTGGCGACGCTGCTCGACGAGGTCACCGCGCTGGTCGAGTGGCCGGCCGTCTACGTCGGCGAGTTCGAGCGCGCGTTCCTGCAGGTGCCGCAGGAGTGCCTGATCCTCACCATGCGCACGAACCAGAAGTATTTCCCGCTGTTCGATCGCTCGGGCCGGCTGCTGCCGAAGTTCCTGATCGTCTCGAACATGGAGGTCGACGACGCGCGCTCGATCGTCTCCGGCAACGAGCGCGTGGTGCGCCCACGGCTGGCCGACGCGCGCTTCTTCTTCGACATGGACCGCCGCACGCCGCTCGCGCAGCGCGTCGCAGGCCTGGGCAACGTCGTCTATCACGCGAAGCTCGGCACGCAGGCCGAGCGCACGGCGCGCGTGCGTCGAATCGCACGCGCGGTCGCCTCGATGCTCGACGCCGGCGTCGCCTCGACGCCGCGCGTCGACATGGCTCCGGCGCTGCCCGTCGACGTGGCTCCGGCGCTGCGCGTCGACGTAGCTTCGACGCCGCGCGTCGATGTGGCTCCGCTGCGCGTCGACGTTGAACTCGCCGACCGCGCGGCCCTGCTCGCGAAAGCCGACCTGCTCACCGGCATGGTCGGCGAGTTCCCCGAGCTGCAGGGCATCATGGGCGGCTACTACGCGCGCCACGACGGCGAAGACGAAGCGGTCGCGCAGGCCATCGTCGAGCAGTACAGCCCGCGCTTCGCCGGCGACGCATTGCCGGCCACGCCCACCGGCACCGTGCTCGCGCTCGCCGACAAGATCGAGACGCTCGCCGGGATGTTCGGCATCGGCCAGCAGCCCACCGGAGACAAGGACCCGTTCGCCCTGCGCCGCCACGCACTCGGCGTGCTGCGCATGCTCGTCGAGAAGTCGCTCGCGGCGCCGCTCGATGCGCTGGTTGCCGCGGCCTTCGACGCTTTCGGCGACGAGGTCGCGCGCGCCGACGCCCTGCTGATCGACTTCCTGTTCGAACGCCTGTCGGGCTACCTGCGCGAGCAGGGCTGGTCCGCGCACGAGATCGCCGCCGTCGTCGATCCGCGTCCGATGCGGCTCGATACCGTTCCGGCGCGCCTGGCCGCGGTGCGTTCGTTCTCCGGGCTGCCGGAGGCCGAGTCGCTGGCCGCGGCGAACAAGCGCATCGTCAACATCCTGCGCAAGTCGCACGAGGCGGCGGGCGGGCCGGTGAACCGCGCCCTGCTCGTCGAAGCGGCCGAGCGCGCACTTGCAGAATGCGTCGACGCGCTCGCCCCGCAGGCCGAGGAGCGCGCGCGCAGCGGCGACTGGTTCGGCGCGATGAGCGTGATGGCCGGCGCGCGCGAGGCGGTCGATCGCTTCTTCGACGAGGTGATGGTGATGGCCGACGACGCGCAACTGCGCGCCAACCGGCTCGCGCTGCTCGCCGCGCTGCGAACGCTGATGAACCGCGTCGCCGACATCTCGAAGCTCGGCTGACGACCCCGACCCTGCCTGCACCCCGGCCGTGAAGCTCATCGTTCTCGACCGCGACGGCGTCATCAACCACGACAGCGACGCCTACATCAAGAGCCCCGACGAGTGGCGCCCGCTTCCGGGCAGCCTCGATGCGATCGCGCGGCTGAGCAAGGCCGGCTATCGCATCGTAGTTGCCACCAACCAGTCGGGCATCGCGCGAAAGCTCTTCGACGTCGCCATGCTCGGCCGCATCCACGCGAAGATGCACCGGGCGGTCGCCGAGGCGGGAGGACGCATCGACGCGATCTTCTTCTGCCCGCACGGACCCGACGAAGGCTGCGCGTGCCGCAAGCCGCGCCCGGGCCTGTTCGACGAGATCCTGGTCCGCTTCGAAGCGGCGACCACCGACGTGCACGCCATCGGCGACCAGTTGCGCGACCTGCAGGCCGCGCATGCGGCCGGCTGCCGCCCTGTGCTCGTGCTCACCGGCAAGGGCCGCGCAACGCTCGCGGCAGGCGGGCTGCCGCCCGACACCGTCGTGCGCGTGGACCTCGCCGCGGTCGCTGCCGAGCTGACTCCATGATCGTGCTGCGCTCGGCGCTGTTCCATGCGCTGCAGCTCTGCACCGTCGTGCCCTACGCGATCCTCTGCCTGGCATGGGCGCCGCTGCCCCGCACGACGCGCTACCGGCTCACCGTGGGCTGGCCGCGACTCGTCATCCGCGCCGCGCGCTCGCTGGTGGGCATCGACTACCGCGTGCTCGGCGCCGAGCGCCTGCCCGACGAACCCGCGATCGTGCTGTCGAAGCATCAGTCCACCTGGGAGACGCTGTTCTATCCGGTCTGGATGCGGCGCGAGCTGTGCTACGTTTTCAAGCGCGAACTGCTTTGGCTGCCGTTCTTCGGCTGGGGCATCGGGTTGCTCGACATGATCCACATCGACCGCCGGCAAGGCGCGGTCGCTTCCGACCAGTTGTTGCGCGAAGGCGCGATCCGGCTCGCGCAGGGACGCTGGATAGTGCTGTTCCCGGAAGGCACGCGGACGAGGCCCGGCGCCCGGATCCGGTACAAGACGGGCGGGCCCAGGCTCGCCGTTCGCACCGGCGTCCCGGTCATCCCCATCGCAGTGAACTCCGGAGAGTATTGGCCGCGGCGCGCGTTCGTGCTGCGGCCCGGCACCATCACCGTTTCGATCGGCGAGCCGATCGCCAGCGTGGGCAAGACCGCCGAAGCGCTGTCGGCCGAAGTCGAAAGCTGGATCGAGAGCGAAATGCAGAGAATCAGTCCTCACCTCTATCGCGGCCAGGCGCCGGCCCCGGCGGTCGCGCCGGCGCCGCGGCAATGACGATGCCGAGGCAGCGCGCAAAGCGCGCAGCGCCGCCGGCGCCCGTCGAAGCCCGCCAGTTGAGCCTTCCCCTGTTCGATCCGCTGCATTCGGCGCCCGGGCCGGTCGGCCGCGCGCCGTCGGCCGCCGGCTCGATGCACGTGGCGCGACTGTGCGAGCAGTGGCTGCGCTACGAGCTGCGCCGCTCGAGGCGACGCACGATCGGCTTCGTCATCGACGAGCGCGGACTGCGCGTGACCGCGCCGCGCTGGGTGTCGCTCGACGAGATCGATTCGGCGCTGCAGGACAAGGCGAACTGGATCGTGCGCAAGCTCGCCGAATGGCGCGCGCACCAGGCGCGGCGCGACCGCCTCGAGGTGCGCTGGGAAGACGGAGCGCCGTTGCGCTATCTCGGCGAGACGCTGACGATGTGCGTCGCCGGGAACGCGCGGCGCACCGAACGCGTCGGCGATCGCCTGGTCGTCGGGCTGCCGGCGCAGGCGCGCGCCGAGCAGCTGAAGGACCGCGTGCAGTGCTGGCTGCAGGCGCGCGCGCGCGAAGTGTTCTCCGAGCGCATCGACCGCTTCGGCGAGCGCCACGGCTTCACGCCGCGCCGCTGGTCGCTTTCGTCGGCGCGCACGCGCTGGGGAAGTTGCAGCGCGGACGGCTCGATCCGCCTGAACTGGCGGCTCGTGCACTTTCCGATCGACATCGTCGACTACGTGATCGCGCACGAGCTGGCGCATCTGCGCGAGCTGAACCACGGCGCGCGCTTCTGGCAGATCGTCGGCGACCTCTTCCCCGAATACGAACGTGCGCGCGCCTGGCTGCGCCGCTTTCCCGAGGACGCGGAGCCGCGCTGAGCCGCTCTGCAGGAGCGGTGCGATTTGCGCGAGCCACGGACCACGCCCCACAGGAGGATCCATGCGATGAGAATACTGCACACGATGCTGCGGGTCGGCGACCTGCAGCGTTCGATCGACTTCTACACGCGCGTGATGGGCATGCGCCTTCTACGCACGACCGATCGGCCCGATCAAGGCTATTCGCTGGCCTTCGTCGGCTACGGCGACGAATCGTCCGAAGCCGTGCTCGAGCTCACGTGGAACCACGGCGTCCAGCGCTACGAGCTGGGTACGGCCTACGGGCACATCGCCATCGAGGTTCCCGATGCGGCGCAAGCCTGCGAGCGCATCCGCGCCTCCGGAGGCAAGGTCGTTCGCGAAGCCGGACCGGTGAAAGGCGGCTCGACGGTGATCGCCTTCGTCGAGGATCCGGACGGCTACAGGATCGAGCTGATCGAGGGCCGCAGTCCTCGCGAAGACCAGGGCCGGAAAGCCTGAGCGGAAAGTCTACGACGCGGCGGCTAGGAGCCTGGGCGGCAGACTCCCAGGCCGTCGGCGATCGACAGCCACGCGGCCACGTCGATCTGCTCCGGACGCAGCGTTCCGGCCATCGGCGGTCGCGGCGCGCCTCGCGCATCGAGCCAGGGCAGCAGCGTCGTGCGGATCATCTTGCGCCGCTGCCCGAACGCGGCGGCGAGCACCTGCTGCAGCGGCGCGGGGTCGCGCGCGAGCCGGTCGTCGCGCACGCGCATGCGCACGACCGAAGACTCCACCTTCGGCGGAGGATCGAAGGCCTGCGGCGGAACGTCGAACAGGTGCTCGACCTCGTAGAACGCCTGCAGCAGCACCGAGAGCCGGCCGTAGTCGCGCGTCGCCGGCCCGGCGACGATGCGTTCGACGACTTCCCGCTGCAGCATGAAGTGCTGGTCCCGCACGCAGGCGCGGAATTCGAGCAGCCGTATCAGCAGCGGACTGGAAACGTTGTACGGAAGGTTGCCGACGATGCGCAGGCGCTGCTCTCCGCGGCCGGCGAGCGCGGCGAAATCGAAGCGCAGCGCATCGGCCTCGTGCAGCGTCAGTCGCTCGGGTGCGTAGCGCGCTCGCAGGCGAGCGGCGAGATCGCGATCGATCTCCACCGCGTGCAGGTGCCCGATGCGCGCCAGCAGCGCGCTGGTAAGCGCGGCGAGCCCCGGGCCGATCTCGACGAGCCGTTCGCCTTCGCGCGGATCGATCGCTTCGACGATGGCGTGGACGACCGCAGGGTCGACCAGGAAATGCTGCCCGAAGCGCTTGCGCGCGCGATGAACGCCGTGCCCGCTGTCAGCGTTCACCGGATGATTCGGTGCTCATCGCCGGACGCCTCGGCGCTCACTGTGCGGCTCAGCGCTCAGCGGCGCCGGACGGTTGCGCCGCCATCGCGTACCGATCGAGCTTGTACTCGACATAGGTGCGGTCGCGCAGCTGGCGCAGCCAGTCTTCGTAGTTCTCCTCGATGCGGCGCTCGCGCAGCGCCTGGCGGGCCTGCTGGCGCAACCGGTCGGGCGAGCTTTCGTCGGTGCGCCGCTCGACGACCTGGATCAGGTGCACGCCGAACGGGGTGCGCACGGGATCGCTGAGCTGGCCGGGCGACAGCGCGTTCATCGCGCGCTCGAACTCGGGCACGGTGTCGCCCGGATACACCCAGCCGAGATCGCCGCCGCGGCCGGCGCTGCCGTCCACCGAGTACTGCCGGGCCAGCTCGGCGAAATCGCCCGCGCCCGCCTCGATGCGCTGCTTGATCTCGCGCAGCCGGCGCACCGCCTCGTCCTCGCTGACGATCTCGTTGGGGCGAATGAGGATGTGGCGCGCATGCGTCTGCACGACCGGCTGGCCGGCCGCCGCCGGCATCGACGCGTTGCGTCGTTCGACCAGCTCGAGCACGTGAAAGCCGGCGGGACTGCGCAGCACCGGCGAGAAGCCGCCCGGTGTCAGCGACTTCACGGCGTCGACGAACATCTGCGGCAGTCGATCGGACGTGCGCCAGCCCAGCGAGCCGCCGCTCATCGCTTCGGGCGCATCCGAGAAGGCCGCCGCGAGTCGGCCGAAATCGGCGCCCGCCCGCAGCTGCCGCTCGATTTCCTCGGCGCGCAGGCGCTGCCGCTCGATCTGCTCGGCGCTGGCCCCCTCGGGCAGGCGCAGCAGGATCTGCGCGATGTGCAGTTCGGTTCGGTCGGAGGCATCGGCGCCGGTCTGCGCCGCGAGGAAGGCGTCGACGTCGGCGTCGCTGATCTGCACCTTGCTGTCGATCTCGCGCTCGCGCAGCCGCTGCCGCACCATCTGCCCGCGCACCTCTTCGCGGAACTGGTCGAAATCGATCCCCTGCCGGCGCAGGCGATCGCGCAGTTGCGCGACGCTGAGGCTGTTTTCCGAAGCGATGGAGGCGAGCGCGCGCTCGAGCTGTGCGTCGTCGATGCGCAGCCCCGAGTCGCGCGCGAGCTGCATCTGCGCGCGATCGACGATCATGCGCTCGAGCACCTGGCGCTCGAGCACGTCGGGCGGCGGCGCCTCGATGTTCTGCTCGCGCAGCTGGCGCTGCACGAGCAGCACCTGCTGCTGCAGCTCGCGTTCGGTGATCGCCTCGCTGTTGACGACCGCGGCGATGCGGTCGATCTCGACCGGAGCGGCGGCCTGCGCGGCGGTGAACGGAATCACGACGGCCGCCGACAGTACGGCGACCAGGCGAAGGACGAATCGGGAAGTCATCACTCGTAGCCGAAGTAGCGCGACGGCAACTCGGGCCGATCGGTGGGCAGGCGGTAGCCCGGAATGTTCCGCCGCAATATACCAAAGGGATCCGAACCGAGTCGGGCCAGGCCCTTGAGTTCGAGCTGGATGAAGAACGCCGTCGTCGAGCGCCCGAGCGCGGTGCGGAATCGCTGCACCACGAAGCGCGTGCCCCAGCAGCACGACTCGTACTCGAAGCCGAGCACCGACTCGATCACTCCGCGCTCGTTCGGAACGCCGGTGATCGGGTCGCGGCCTTCCTCGAGGAACGAATAGTTCAGCCGCCCCAGCGCGACCCAGCGCGGCGCGACCGGCCAGCGCAACGAGGTGTCGAACTGGCCGATCTCGTTGCGCCGGTACCGCACTCCCGCGTTCAGGATGCGGCCGTCCGGCGGCAGGTAGCGCCACAGCACGGTGTAACGCGCCACCTCCCGGTCGCGCACGCTGTACTGCAGGCCGGTATCGAAGCTCTGGTGCCCGGCCAGTTCGCCCGACGCGGCGAGCAGCACGTCGGAACGCTCGTCGGTTCGCGGCGCCACTCCGGGGATCGACACGCGCTGCGGCGAGAAATAGATGCGCTGTCCGACGGCGAAGCGGAAGCGCTCGGCGCCGGAGCCGGGATCGATGAGCCGCGAAACCGCCGCGGCGGTGAGCTGGTTCACGTCGGCGATGCGGTCGTAGCCGACGAAGGTGTTCTCGGAGAACAGCTGCGCGAAATTGAAGTCGGCCGTCGTCGTGTCGTAGACGGGCAGACGGGATTGGTCGCGATACGGGGTGCGAGCGTAGAACAGCCGCGGCTCGAGCGTCTGCGTCACGTCGCGCCCGAAGAAACGCGCCGGACGCTCGAAGACGAGGCCGCTGTCGATCGAGAAAGTGGGAACGGCGCTGCTTTCGGTGCTGTCGAAGGACGTTACGGTGCCGTTGTCGATCTGGTAGCTCGCCAGATGCAGTTGCGCCTTCGGCACGACGAACCTGCCGGCTCGCACGATCGGATAGCTGAGCTGCGGATTGGCCACGCTGCGCCAGCCTTCCGGCTGGCGCAGCGTGGGTGCGCGAAAACGCGTGGTGTCGAGCACCGTGTCGAGGTCGAAACCGGCCGCGTCGCGAACGACGTTGCGCAGCTGCAGTTGCGGAACGCGCTCGTAGGGGCCGGGGCGCGCGTCGAGGATCGACTGCCAGGTCTGCACGCTCACCACCGCCGTCCAGTAGTTCGGCAGCGACCGCGAGGCCGAGAAGACGCGCGGCAGCAGTCGTTCCGAGCTGGAGAGGATCGACCGGCCGTAGTCGACGAAGTAGTTGTCGTCGGACACGCCGCGGACCGTCCACGAGCCTCCCCAGCCGGCCCAGTTGGTGAAGGTGTTGTGCAGGTCGAAGAAGTAGCGACTGGTTCCCGTAACCCGATCGTCCGGGTTCCACTCGACCGCGGCGCCGCCGTAGAAGCTGCGCTGCAGGTAGCGGAACTCGGCCCCCATCTGCAGGCCGCGCCGCGTGCTCACCCGCGGATACAGGGTGAGGTCGCGATTCGGCGCCATGTTCCAGTAGTAGGGCACGACGACGTCCAGGCCCGAGCGCGACGTCAGCGAGATCGAAGGCGGAAGCAGCCCGCTGCGGCGCCGATCGCTCAACGGAAACGCGAAGACCGGCGCGGCGAGGATCTTCACGCCCTTGAAGTACAGGCTCGCCGAGCGGCCGGTGCCTTCGTCCTCCTCCTGGTCGAGCGTCATCGAACGGGCGAGCAGGATCCAGTCGGGGTCGTCGAACTCGCAGGTCGTGTAGCTCGCCTCGGTGAGTTTCATGCGGTCCGGGCCGAGGAAGTCGATGCGTTCGGCGCGCCCCCTACCGTCGTAGAGCGCGAGGTAGTAGCTCGGCGTCTCGAACCAGCCGGTGTTCGCGTCGAGCTTCAGCACCAGCTCGGGGCCGGTGAACACGTTGCCCTGGCGCGTCACGCGCACGTGGCCCGCGGCGAACAGCTCGTCGTCGGCCTCGTAATAGGTGAGCCGGTCGGCGCGGATCACCGCGCCGGCCTTGCGCACCTCGGCTTCGCCCTCGAGCGTGGTGTCGCGGCCGCTGCGACCATAGAGGCGCTCGCCGCTTCCGTAGACCGGGCGCCCCTCGGTGATCGCGGCATGCTCCTCGGACAACGACGGATCGAGCTTCAGCGCGAAGCCGGGCGAGCCGTCCTGCGCCGTCGCGCTGCCCCAGGCGAGCAGCGTCGACACGAGCGATGCGAAAACAGAAAGGCGGAATCGGGGCCGGCGCATTCGTCGGAAGCACAACCGGGCCGGCGTGTGCCGGACAAGCGAGGCGCAGCAGGAAGATCGGCGGCCTCGTGCGTCGACCGCTCGACTATTATACGGGCTGCCCCCCGTCACGCGCATGCGCGCCTCGCCTCATTCGCGCGCCCGCGCGCCTCGCTTCGGAGTCGCATCGATCGAACCGCAATCCACGCAACGCGACGGCGACGACCCCCGCCTCGCCGAGTTGCGCAACTGGCTCGCCGCGCTGGCGCCCGCGCACGCGCTGGCGCTCGAAACGATCCGCCCCGCGTCGAACGACGCCAGCTTCCGCCGCTACTTCCGCATCGACGCCGCGCGCGCAGGCGAACCGAGCCGCGTCGCGATGGATGCGCCCCCGCCGATGGAAGACTGCCGGCCCTTCGTGCACGCGGCTGGCGTGCTGCGCGACGCCGGCGTGCGCGTGCCGCGCGTGCTCGCCGCCGACCTCGGGCGCGGCTTCCTGCTGCTCGACGACTTCGGTTCGACCACCTATCTGCAGCGCCTGCAGGAATGCGCCGGCGACGACGCGCAGGTCGATGCGCTGATGCGCGATGCCTGCGAAGCGCTGCTGCGCATGCAGGCGGCCAGCCGCGCCGGCGTGTTCCCCGACTACGACCGTGCGCTGCTCACGCGGGAGCTGGAGCTGTACCCGCAGTGGTACGTCGAGCGCCATCGCGGCGTCGCGCTCGACGCCGACGCCCGCGCGACGCTGGACAGCGCCTTCGAGCGGCTGCTGGCGAACAACCTCGCGCAGCCGCGCGTGTTCGTGCACCGCGACTGGCACTCGCGCAACCTGATGGCGCTGGCCGGCGACCGGAACCCCGGCGTGCTCGACTTCCAGGACGCCGTCTACGGCCCGCTCACCTACGATCTCGTCTCGATGCTGCGCGACGCCTACATCGAATGGCCCGAGGAGCGGCAGATCGACTGGGCGGTGCGCTACTGGCAGGCCGCGCGCGCACGCTCGCTGCCGGTCGCGGCCGACTTCGGCGAGTTCTATCGCGACTTCGAATGGATGGGGCTGCAGCGCCACCTGAAGGTGCTGGGCATCTTCGCGCGCCTGTACCACCGCGACGGCAAGGACCGCTATCTCGCCGACCTGCCGCTCGTTCTGTCGTACGCGTTGCGCACGGCGCGGCGCTATCGCGAGTTCGACGCGCTCGTGCTGCTGATGGAGCGCGTCGAAGCCGCGCAGGCCGGATCGCAGCGCGACGGCGGCTCCGCGCGCAGCGCCGGCTATACCTTCTAGAACCGTGCGCGCGATGCTGCTGGCCGCCGGGCGCGGCGAACGGATGCGCCCGCTCACCGACGCGTGTCCCAAGCCGCTGCTGCGCGTGGGCGGGCGCATGCTGATCGAGTGGCATCTGCTCGCGCTCGCGCGCGCCGGCATCGTCGACGTCGTCGTCAATCACGCGCACCTGGGCGCGCAGGTGGAGCAGGCGCTGGGCGACGGCGCGCGCTGGAAGCTGCGCATCCGCTACTCGGCGGAAGGCGAGGCGCTGGAGACGGCGGGCGGCATCGCGCACGCGCTGCCG
>CALCZN010000340.1:0-12553 GCA_937903095.1 uncultured Burkholderiales bacterium | reverse complement strand
CGAGCGCAGCAGGTTCACGTCGCGTGCATCGAAAACGAGCGTGACCTGCCTGAGCGGCGGAAGCGCATCGAGGCTCATGCGCACATAGCGCGCATTGCTCGCGCTGCCGAACACGGTGACCGGATGCCCCGCCGCGCTCGCTGCGCCCCCGACCTGCTCCGATACGGCGGCAGGCAGCATCGCGAGCAGCACCGGCGCACTCGCGAATTGGCGCTCGCCTACCGAACGCGGCGGCACCCAGACGACCGCCTGACCCCGCTTCAGGACCTGTGCTGCCATACGAGTTCCACGTGGCGGCCGCCTCGATACAGCAGCGCCTCGGTGTTCGATTCGATGCGGCCGAAGCGTACCACCCCCTTCACCAGAAAAAAGTTCGAGCCGACCGACAGCAGAGTAGGAGAAAGCACCGGCGAGCCATCGAAGCGCGACCGCGCCACGTCGAGACTGGCGAAGAAGGTTCGCTGACGAACGCCCTCGACGAAACGGCGAGCCGCCTGCAGGTCGATATCGGGGATGCAGGCGGCCAGCACCTCGGCGGGAGCCGTATTCAGATTCACCCGCGTATTCTCGATGCGCGCTTCGCCCGCGCTCGTCGGCAGGTACTTGGGCAGGAACACGACGAAAGGCTCGAGCAGGTCGATCGTCGCCGGGTCGAAGCCCGGCACGGTCTGCAGATCGGCCAGGCGTATCAGCGGCAGCGCGGTCGCCGGCATCCGCTTGCCTTCGACGGTGGGGGGCCAGGCCTGCAGCAGGCGCGCCTGCAGCGCGCCGGCCAGGCTCTGCGGACGCCCGAGCAACGCGAGCAAGCGCTCGAAGGCCAGCCGCATCTCGCCCGACGGTGCGCCGCCGATCACCAGGTCGTTCAGGTTCAATCGCGCCTGCGCGTCGAACATCTGTCCGACGAGTCGCGGCTCGCTGCCCGGTTCGTCCAGCCGCGCACCGCCCGTCACCGTCTCGTCGAGCACGGTTTCGGCGATCGGCGTCGCCCAGACTTCGTTCAGGTGATCGACGCCGCCGGTGCTGTTGCGATCGACCTGCAGAACGACGCCCGCCCAGTCGAGCACCGCCGCCTCGATCCAGCGCAACTGCGCGAGCGCGAGGCGGTTCTCCACCGAACGGACCGTGACGTGTTCGCGCCAGAACAACGCGCTCACGATCAGCGTGGCGAGCGCCACGACGAGCATCACGCTGATGATGGCCACGCCCTGCTGGCGGCCTTTCGTGCGCGTCGGTTTCGTGCACATCGACGTCGGCTTCAATTGCGCGCCGCCAGCACGCGCACGATTCGTTCGCCGCCGCGCACGATCGTCAGCTCGACACCGTCGACGCGCGATCGGCCCGCATCGCGCGCGAGCGTCGCCGCCGGCGTCCAGCCGCGCGAGGCGATCCAGGCGCGAAACTGGATCTGGTCGATGTCGGCGAGCAGCGGCTGCCAGACCAGCGGCTGCTCGGACACCGGGCGGGCGGGATCGACCATGGACGACGTCCACGGCGCGAAGCCGCGTTCGAGCCGGTGCTCGTGCAACCGGTAGCGAACGCGCTGCAGCTGCAGCGGCCGATTCGCGCTCGTCTCGCGCACCAGCGCCAGCTCCGGCTGCACGTCGTCGTCGCCGCGCACCGTGAATGCGATCGCGGGCTCGTCCAATCCGAGCAGTCCGATTGCCCAGCTGCCCCGCACGTCCTGCTCGAGCTGGGCGAAGGCGACGCTCAGCGCGCGCAACTCGTCCGACGACTGCACGATGCGATCGCGCGAGCGCAGCACCGAATCCATGCCGCGCCAGCTGAGCACCGCGAGCACCGACAGCAACGCGACGGCAACCAGCAGCTCGAGCAGCGTGAAGCCGCGCGAGCGCGCGATCGAGCCACGGTTGGGCCGGGAGGAGCCGCGCCCGATCCGGGACGAGCCGCGCCCGGGCCAGGACGAGCCATGCCCGCGCGGAACGAGCGGGCCGCGCGTCACGGCTGCCTCGTCGAGAAGCCGACCAGCCGGGCGTAGCGGAACGACGCCCTCTCGTCGAGCACGCTGATCTCGACGCGGCGGAACAGCGGATTCGGCGTCTGGAACACCTCTTCGCGACACAGCAGTTCGATGCCGCCCTGGCTGCAGTCGAACTGACGCCGGCCCAGGTTCGGCCATTCGCGCGCCACGCGGATCTGCGCCAGGCGATTCTCGGCGCTCCATTGCGCGAGGGTGCGCGCGCGCAGCTCGGCGGCGTTCACCGCAAGCGACGTCGTCGCGCGAATCGCCGCCATCAGCGCCACCGCGGCGATCGTCATCGCCACCAGCACCTCGATCAGCGTGAACCCGCCCTGCCGCGGGCTGCCGAGGGTCATCGCAGCACCTCGAAGATCCCCAGTCCGTTGGCCGCTATCGCGACTTCCTCGCCGTTTCGGCGCAGCCGCAGCACGAACGGCGCATCGACCTGGTCGAGGCCGAACTCGATCTCGCGCCGCCCGTCGCCACGCTCGATTCCCAGCTCGGTGGGCTGTTCCCATCGGCGCGCGCGCAGGTCGCGATCGTCGGTGAGCGGGCGCCAGCGGCGTTCACGCCAGACCGAGAAGCGGTAGCTCTCGTCGTCGGCCTCGAAGCGGATCGGCGCGCCGCGCAATTGCGCCTCCTCCCGTGCAAGCGCCAGCAGTTGCGCGAGGCGCTCGGCCTCGAAGCGCAGGCTGCGGTCGAAGCCGCCGATCGACAGCGACACGATGCCGACCATCACCCCGGCGACGACGATCGCCACCAGCAGCTCGAGCAACGTGAACCCGCGCGCGCGCTTCATCGACTCACGCGCGCGCTTCATGGCTCGCGCATGCGCTTCATCGACTCGCGCATGCGCTCGGTGACACTCGCGCACGCGCTCGGTGACATCGAAAGACTTCAGCGATTCAGCGACCAGTTGCCGATGTCGGCGGCAACGCCCTCGCCGCCGGGTTTCCCGTCGGCGCCGAGGCTGAAGACGTCGATCTCGCCGCGCACGCCCGGATTCAGGTACTGGTACGGCTTGCCCCAGGGATCGACCGGGGCCTGCTTCAGGTACGGCTTCCAGTTCGACGGAACCGGATCGACGGTGGGGCGTTCGGCGAGCGCGGCCAGGCCCTGCTCGGTGCTCGGATAACGGTAGTTGTCGAGCCGGTAGAGATCGAGCGCCTGCAGGATCTGCGCGACCTCGGTCTGCGCAGCCTTCGCGCGCGCCTCGTCCGGCTTGCTCATGATGCGCGGCACGGCGATCGCGGCGAGTACGCCGAGGATCACGATGACGACCATGATTTCGATGAGCGTGAAGCCACCTGCGCGCGCGCGGCGCCAGCGGTCACCCGATGAACGGAGCATCCCCTCCCCCGGGGCGTCTCGTGAAAGAGTCGGGCTATGATAGCAGCGCATATTCTGCTGGCGGACTCCCTGCAAACGATGAAACGCACGCTCAGGTCGCGCCGCTGGGCGCCGTCGATCGCGGCGGTCGCAGCCTTCGGCGCGCTCGGCGCCACCTGCGCGTACTGGGCCCTGCAGCTGCTCGCACCGCCCGTCGCGATCGCACCCGCCGGCTCCCTGGTCGACACGCGAAGCGCGCACGATCTCGCTGCCGCGCAGGCCCTGTTCGGCAGCGCCGCCTCCGGATCGCCCGCAACGATCCCCTCGCCGGTCGACGTGCGCGTGCTCGGCGTTGCCGCCAGTCCGCTGCGCGGCAGCGCGGTACTCGTCGTCGACTCCGCGGCGGCCAGGGCCTACCTCGTCGGCGACGAGGTCGGCGCCGACATGCGGCTGATCGAGGTGCGCTCCGATGCCGCGGTGCTCGAGCGCAGGGGCGTGCGCATCGAGTTGCCCGCGCCGCAGCGCCCGTCGGTCGCGCTGCTGTCGAGCGGACCGAAAGCCACCGACCCGTCGTCACCCGTCGAGGCAGCGGCGCCCGTGTCGGAGATACGCGCGACGAACCCCGGCAGCCGGCACGCCGCGCGCGCAGCCGAAGCAGAGGCACCCGACGATCCCGCGATCGAGGCGGCGACGCTCGCGCCCCGCGCGGCGCCGGCTGCCGATCCGCCGCGCTTTTCCGGCATCCGCGCGAGCAGCATTCGCAACCTCGCGGCGCCGGCGAACGCCGCGGCGCCGGCAGAAGGCGCATCCGACTGAGACGTCGATGCCGCATCCCGAGCAGCAGTACCTCGATCTCCTGTCGCGCGTACTGACCGACGGTGACCGACGCGTCGACCGCACCGGCGTGGGCACGCTATCGGTGTTCGGCGCCATGGCGCGCTTCGACGTCTCGCACGGAGAAGCGCCGATCCTCACGACCAAGCGCGTCTACTGGAAGACGGCGATCAAGGAGATGCTGTGGTTCCTCAGCGGAGGAACCAACCTGCGCCCGCTGCTCGAGCAGAACGTACGCATCTGGACCGACTGGCCGCTGGCGCGATACCGCCGCGCCACCGGCGAGACGATCGACCAGCAGGAGTTCGAGCGGCGCATCGTGGCCGACGAAACGTTCGCGCGCGACTGGGGCGAGCTGGGGCCGGTCTACGGCAAGCAGTGGCGACGCTGGCTCGGACCCGACGGGCGCGAATACGACCAGATCGCCACGCTGCTCGCGACGCTGAAGACGAACCCGGCGAGCCGGCGCATGCTGTTCCACGCCTGGAACGTCGCCGAACTCGACGAGATGGCGCTGCCGCCGTGCCACATGGTGTACCAGTTCCACTGCACGAGCGACGGCAGGTTGAACTGCCTGATGTTCCAGCGCAGCTGCGACCTCCTGCTCGGCGCGCCGTTCAACTGGGTCGGCACCGTGGCGCTGCAGGAGATGCTCGCGCAGCAGGCCGGGCTGCGTCCCGGCGAGTTCGTCTGGATGGCCGGCGACGTGCACCTGTACCTGAACCATCTCGAACAGGCGCGCGAGCAACTCTCGCGCACGCCGCGCGCACTGCCGCGCCTGCGCCTGCTTCGTCGTCCGCCGGGCATCGACGGGTACTCGATCGACGACTTCGCCGTGGAAGGCTACGACCCGCATCCGCCGATCCGCGCCGACGTCGCGGTTTGAGCGCCTCAGGTCGCTCTCAGGCCGCTGTCAGGTCGCTCTCACGTCGCTCTCAGGCCGCTTCTTCCGTCGCGTCGCCCGCCTTGCCCCTGGCCGCCGATCGCGCCGCCGGACGCCGGACAGGTCGAGTCTGCCGATTGCGTTCGATCCACTGCAGCATCGTGGCGAGCGTGATCGAACTCAACGTGGCCTTGGCGATCTCGTCGATCTCGTGCATCACCGACGCCAGCGCCTGCCCCACCGGCGTGCTCTCGCCGGGCTCGCGCCGATCGGCGCCCGCCGGCGCGAAGTCCTCGAACAGCAGGATGATGTCCATCAGCGTGACACGACGCGCATTGGCCGCGAAGCGATAGCCGCCGCCGACGCCCCGCACCGATTCCACGTAGCCGGAGCGCGCCAGCTCCGACAGCACCTTCGCCAGATGATGCGGCGATACGTCGTACTTGTGCGCGATCTCCGAGGCCGAGATGTGCCTCGTCGGATCGAAGGCGAACTCCAGCACGCTGTACAGCGCGAGCAGCGTGTTCTTCTGCAGCCTCATGGGGCGCGATCCCGGCCGATCGGAAAGAAGTCGGCGCCCTGCAGGTCGATCTCCAACGGAATGAACGGTCCGGTGGTCATGCCCAGGCTGCGAAAGAACGACAGGATCAGCGTGTTGTCGCGCGCGAGTATCGTTCGCATCGTGTCGACGCCCTCCCTGCGGAACCAGTCGGCCATCGCGCCCACGAGTCGGGTGCCCAGGCCGGCGAGGCGAAACTGCGGATGCACGTCGATCGCGAAGACCCAGCCGCACGGCGGCGAACCGAACTCCCAGTCGCGCACCTCGCCGATCACGAAACCGGCGACGCTGCCGTTGGCCTCGGCGACGAGAAAGCGCCGGCCGGCGCGCTCGGCGTCGCCGTAACGCCGATGGATCGTGCGCCAGTAATCGGCCTTCTCGAGCCCCGTGACGATCGAGTCGATCGCGATCACCTGCGCGAGATCGGACGGACGCACCGGACGAATCGAAACCGTCGTCGCGGGCTGCGCTGCTGCTGCGCGGTCGATCGCATCCGCGCGCGCCGATGCTCCGCTCTCATGCGGACGCACACGCGAAGCCGCGGGCTTGCCGGCGACTCGCGTCACCGGCGGCGCCGACGCCTTCGCGCGCTTGGCGGCGGGCGGCTTCGCGGGCGCCTTCGTGCTCGTCGCCCGCACCGTCTTCCTTCGCCCGTTGGCGCTCGCCGAGCCTCGTGCCATGCGCTCCCCAAAAGGTGACGCAGATCAATTCAATACCTGCATCGGAGTACCAGAATAACCCGAAAGTCGGAAGGGCCGGGCTGTCAGGCGCCCTCGAACGAGCGAATCCGGAACGTTGTCACGAACCGGCAACCCGTCGGGATCTTCCCGACTGGCGCCACTCCGCGGTACGGTCGAAAGTTCGACGCGAAACCGCACCTTCAAACGGTTCTCGAACGCGTCAACAACAGGGAGACGAGGATGAAGTCGATTGGCAGGACCCGCGCAGCCGCGCGGATCGCAGCAGCGGTGTTCGCGACGTCGGTAGCCGCCGCGGGCAGCGCATACGCGCAGCAGGAACCCATCCGGATCGGCGCCTTCCTCGCAGTCACCGGGCCCGCTTCCTTCCTCGGCGACCCCGAGCAGAAAACGCTCGACATGTACGTCGAACGCATCAACTCGCAGGGCGGCGTGCTCGGACGCAAGCTCGAGCTGATCTCCTACGACGCGGGCGGCAGCGCGGAGAAGGCGCGCACCTTCACCAAGCGCCTGATCGAGCAGGACAAGGTCGACCTCATCATCGGCGGAACCACCACCGGCGAAACGATGGCCGCCGTGCCGCTGGTCGAGGAAGCCAAGATTCCGTTCATCTCGCTCGCCGGCGCGGTCGTCATCATCGAGCCGGTGAAGAAGTGGGTGTTCAAGACGCCGCACACCGACCGCATGGCCTGCGAGAAGATCTTCACCGACATGAACGAGCGCAAGCTGAGCAAGCTCGCGCTGATCTCCGGCGCCGGCGGCTTCGACAAGTCGCTGCGCGCCGAGTGCCTGAAGGTGGCTCCGAAATACGGCATCGAGATCGTGGCTGACGAAAGCTACGGCGCGGCCGATACCGACATGACGGCGCAGCTCACGAAGATCAAGGGCACCGCCGGCGTGCAGGCCGTGATGAACTGCGGCTTCGGCCAGGGCCCGGCCATCGTCACGAAGAACTACAAGCAGGTCGGCCTGTCGCTGCCGTTCTACCAGTCGCACGGCGTGGCCTCGAAGGAGTACGTCAAGCTCTCCGGCGACGCCGCCGAAGGCGTGCGCCTGCCCGCTGCCGCGCTGCTGGTGGCCGACATCCTGCCCGCCAACGATCCGCAGAAGCCGGTCGTCACCGCGTACAAGCACGACTACGAAGCGAAGTACAAGTCCGACGTCTCCACCTTCGGCGGCCACGCGTACGACGGCCTGATGATCGTCGTCGAGGCGATCAAGCGCGCCGGCAGCACCGACAAGGAGAAAGTGCGCCACGAGATCGAGAAGACCAAGGGCCTGATGGGCACGGGCGGGCTGTTCAACATGTCGCCCACCGATCACATGGGCCTGGACCTGAGCGCCTTCCGCATGCTGGAAGTGCGCAACGGCAACTGGACCCTCGTCGACAACCAGCGCTGATCGAACCACCGGGCGGGATGCGCAGATGGGCGGCCAGGCAGTACAGTTCCTCGCCAGCGGACTGACCGCCGGTTCGATCTACGCGCTCGTCGCGCTCGGCTTCTCGATCATCTTCAACGCCAGCCGCGTCATCAACTTCGCCCAGGGCGAATTCGTGATGATCGGCGGCATGAGCGCCGTCTCCCTCGTCGCCACCGGCGTACCCATGCCGGTGGCGATCCTCGGCGCGATCGGCATCGCCGCGATCGTCGGCCTGGCGCTCGAGCGCCTGGCCGTCGGGCGCGCGAAGAACGCCGACATCGTCACGCTGATCATCATCACGATCGGCGCGTCGATCTTCCTGCGCGGGGTCGCGCAGCTCGTCTGGGACAAGAACATCCATGCGCTCGCCCCCCTGTCGGGCGATACGCCGATCGCCTTCCTCGGCGCCACGATCGTCCCGCAGAGCCTGTGGGTGCTCGGCGCCACGGTGGCGGTCGTCATCGCGCTCTCCTGGTTCTTCCGCCGCACGGTGCTCGGCAAGGCGATGCTCGCCACGTCGTACAACCCGCTGGCGGCGCAGCTGGTCGGCATCGACATCAAGAAGGTGCTGTTCGCCAGCTTCGGACTCGCCGCGGGGCTCGGCGCGCTCGCCGGCGTGCTGATCGCCCCGATCACCTTCACCTCGCACGAGGTGGGCATCATGCTCGGCCTGAAAGGCTTCGCCGCCGCCATCCTCGGCGGGCTCGGCAGCTTCCCCGGCGCGATCGTCGGCGGACTCGTGCTCGGGCTGCTCGAAAGCCTGGGCGCCGGATACGTCTCTTCGGCCTACAAGGACGTCCTCGCCTTCGTGCTGATCCTCGTCGTTCTCTTCTTCCGACCCGATGGAATCCTTGGCGCAGTCAAGAGCGAGCGGGTCTGAAGCCCCGACGCTTCCCGCATCCCCGCGCGTCGCGCCGCGCCTGCGCGGCCTGGCGGTGCTCGCGCTGGTTCTCGCGCTGCTGCCGTTCGCGCTGGTCAACGCGTATTTCTACGACGTGGCCATCCTCGTCTGCCTGAACGCGATCGTCTGCGTGGGCCTGAACCTGCTGATCGGCTATGCCGGCCAGATCAGCCTCGGTCACGCCGGCTTCTTCGGGCTGGGCGCCTATGGTTCTGCGCTGCTCGCGGCGAACTGGGGCGTGCCGCCCTTTGCCGCGCTCCTGCTCGCCACCGCCGCGGTGTCGCTGCTCGCATTCGTCGTCGGCCGTCCGATCCTGCGGCTGAAGGGCAACTACCTGGCGATGGCCACGCTCGGGCTGGGCATCATCATCGCGATCGTGCTGGCCAACGAAGACGGGGTCACCGGCGGCCCCGACGGCATGCCGGTGCCCTCCTTCTCCGTCCTCGGCTTCGCCGTGCAGGGCGAGCGCATGTGGTACTGGGTGGTGGGCACCTGTCTCGTCGCTGCCGTCTGGCTCGCGCTGAACCTCATCGACTCGCCGCGCGGCCGCGCATTGCGGGCGCTGCATGGCTCGGAGGTCGCCGCCGAAGTGGTCGGCATCGACAGCGCGGGCCAGAAGGTCATGGTCTTCGTGCTGTCGGCCGCCTTCGCCGCGGCAGCGGGCGGCCTCACCGCGTTCTACAGCGGCTTCATCACGCCGTCGAAGGCATCGTTCATGCATTCGGTGGAGCTGGTCACGATGGTCGTCTTCGGCGGCATGGCGTCCACCTTCGGCGCCGTCGTCGGAGCCGCGGTGCTCACCGTGCTGCCGCAGGCGCTCACCGTCGTGAAGGAGTACGAAATGGTCGTGCTCGGTGCGGTGATGATGGTCACGATGATCTTCTTCCCGCGCGGCGCGGTGCCCACGCTGGCCGCGCGCTTCGGACGCCGCTCGCGATGAGCACGCTGCGCGTAGACAACCTGTCGAAGGAGTTCGGCGGCGTGCACGCCGTCCAGAGCCTGTCCTTCGAGCTGGCCGCAGGCAGCGTGCATTCGATCATCGGGCCCAACGGCGCGGGCAAGACCACTCTCCTGAACCTGCTCACCGGTGTATACCAGCCGAGCGCCGGCCGCATCTTCTTCGATGGCCGCGACCTCACCGGAGCGCCCGCCCACGGCTTCGCCGCGGCCGGCATCGGTCGCACCTTCCAGAACCTGCAGATCTTCGCGAACATGACGGCGCTCGAGAACGTGATGACCGGCCGTCATCTGCGCGAGCGCTGTTCGCTGTGGTCGACGATGCTGCGCACGCCGTCGCTCGCGCGCGCGGAGCGCGAATCGCGCGAGCAGTCGATGCAGCTGCTGCGCTTCGTCGGACTGGCCGATTACGCCGACGCCGGCGCCGACTCCATGCCCTACGGGGCGCTCAAGCGGCTGGAGATCGCCCGCGCGATCGCCGGCGGGCCCCGATTCCTGCTGCTCGACGAACCGGCGGCCGGACTGAACCCCACCGAGTCCATGGAGATCGGCGAGCTGATCCGCCAGCTCGCCCGCGGTGGCACCACGGTCGTGCTCGTCGAGCACAACATGAAGCTGGTCATGGGAGTCTCCGACCGCATCGTCGTGCTCGACTACGGGCGCAAGCTGTGCGAGGGCACGGCGGAGGAAGTCCGCTCCGATCCGCGCGTCGTCGAAGCCTATCTCGGCGCCGCCACCGACGAGGTCGCGCATGCTTGAGGTCCGCGCCCTGTCGAGCCGCTACGGCCGCATCACGGCGCTGCACGACGTCAGCCTGCAGGTCGGCAGCGGAGAGCTGGTGGCGCTCGTCGGCGCCAACGGCGCCGGCAAGACGACGCTGTTGCGCGCGCTGTCGGGCGTGCAGCCGATCGCCTCCGGCAGCGTGCATTTCGAGGGCGAAGACGTCACCCGCGCGGCGCCCCGCAGGCGGGTGAGCATGGGCATCGTCCAGGTGCCCGAAGGCCGGCAGGTGTTCGGCCCGCTGTCGGTCGACGACAACCTGCGGCTGGGCGCCTTCGTCCGCCCGTCGAGCGAGGTGGCCGACGGACTCGAGCGCGTCTATTCGCTGTTCCCCGTCCTCGCGAAGAAGCGCCGCGAGGCGGCGGGCACGCTCTCGGGCGGGCAGCAGCAGATGCTGGCGATGGGCCGCGCGCTGATGACGCGCCCGAAGCTGCTGCTGCTCGACGAGCCGAGCATGGGTCTCGCGCCGCGCCTGGTGGCCGAGATCTTCGCCACGGTGCGCGCGCTGAAGGACGCGGCAACCACCATCCTTCTCGTCGACCAGAACGCCCGCGCCGCGCTGTCGATCGCCGATCGCGCCTACGTGCTCGAAGTCGGCCGGATCTCGCTCGCCGGCAGCGGCGCCGAACTGCTCGGCAACCCCCGCGTGCAGCAGGCCTATCTCGGCCTCTGACGAAACCGGCATCCTGAGAAGTCAGCAGAACGGGGAAGCGGAATGAAGGATTCGCTGGCCAGGGGCCTTTCCGTCACGCGGCAGATCCATGTCGACCGCGAGCGCGCGATCGACTCCATGGGCGAGAAAGTTCGCGTCTACGCCACTCCGATGCTCGTCCTCGACATCGACCGCATCTCCCGCGAGCTGCTGCTCGGGCATCTCGATGCCGGCGAAGACTCGGTCGCCACGCGCATCGAGGTCGAGCATCTCGCCGCCACGCTGATGGGCATGGACGTCGAGATCACCGTCACGGTGTCCGAAGTGAAGGGCCGAGCGATATCGCTCGAGGTCGAAGGCCGCGACAGCATCGAGCCGATCTGCCGCGGCAGGCACAACCGCTTCGTCGTCGGCGTGGAGACCACGCTCGCCAGGCTGGCGGCCAAGGCGCAGAAGGCCGGCCTGGCCTGAAGCACGAACCGATTTCGCAGAACAGGAGACTTCCGATGGCCGTGACGACGACCGCGAACCCCGCAACCCGCAGCCCCCAGGGTGCCGGCACGTACCTGCACGGCGAATCCGAGACGATGCCGCGCGAGCGGCTGGTCGAGCTGCAGCTCGCGCGGCTGCGCGAGACGCTGCGCAACGCCTGGGACAACGTTCCGCTGCACCGCTCGCGCCTCGAGGCGGCCGGCATCGACCCGGCGGCCATCGCCTCGCTCGACGACGTGCGCCACCTGCCGTTCACCGTCAAGACCGACCTGCGCGACCAGTACCCCTTCGGCATGCTCGCGCGCCCGCTGGGCGAGATCTCCCGCGTGCACGCCTCGTCGGGCACCACCGGCAAGCCGACGGTCGTCGCGTACACGCCTGGCGACCTGTCGAACTGGTCCGATCTCGTCGCGCGCTCCTTCGCCGCGGCCGGCGCGCGCAAGGGCGACGTCGTTCACAACGCCTACGGCTACGGCCTGTTCACCGGCGGGCTGGGCGCGCATTACGGCGCCGAACGGCTGGGCTGCGCGGTGGTGCCGGTTTCCGGCGGCTCCACCGAGCGACAGGTGCAGTTGATCGTCGACCTCAAAGCGCGGGTGCTGTGCGCCACGCCGTCGTACGCGCTCGCGATCGCCGAAGTGGCCGGGAACATGGGCGTCGATCTCTCCAAGGGTCCGCTGCAGATCGGCATCTTCGGCGCCGAGCCGTGGAGCGACGCGATGCGCCGCGAGATCGAGGCGCGCCTCGGGCTGAAGGCGATGGACATCTACGGACTGTCCGAGATCATGGGCCCGGGCGTGGCCTGCGAGTGCGAACACCGCAACGGACTGCACGGCTGGGAAGATCACTTCCTGTTCGAGGTGATCGACCCCGACAGCGGCCAGCCGCTGCCCGAAGGCGAAGCCGGCGAGCTGGTCATCACGACGCTCACCAAGCAGGCGCTGCCGATGATCCGCTACCGCACGCGCGACATCACGAAGCTCAGCACCGCGCCCTGCGACTGCGGCCGCACGCACGTGCGCATCCTGCGCGTCACCGGCCGCAACGACGACATGCTGATCATCCGCG
>CALCZN010000339.1:0-12156 GCA_937903095.1 uncultured Burkholderiales bacterium | reverse complement strand
TCGTCTGCTTTAGGCCCTTCCACTCCAGTGCCGCGACACGCTGTTCGGCGAGCGTGAGCCGGCGCTCGAGATCCTCGATCAGCGCGTCGGTGGATTCGGCGCGGCGGTCGATGCGCGCGATCTGCGGCTTGAGCGCGCTGGCGACGCCGCGCATCAGGCCTTCGATCGCTTCAGCGGCGGCGCCGCGAGCAGGTGCTTGCAGGCCTCGTACAGCGACCATTGCTTGTGGTCATCCTTCGCCGATCGCCACTCGTTGATGCAGAGCATCACCTGCTCTCCGGGTCGGGAGAACCGGTCAAACAGCCCGTCCGGTTCGATCACGCGCGCGTTGTGCGTGCCGACGGCGTACTGCAGCGGCAGCAGCATCGTGTCCTTGCCGATGCCCTGCGCACCGACGAGCACCAGCCCGAAGTTCGGCTTCTCCTCCGGCCGCTGCACCATGTGCGCCGCGTAGTCGAAGAAGATGCTGCTCTCCGTCGGCTCGGGATACGCCGTCTCGACATGCTCGATCCACAGCGTCGGCACCTCGCAGCCTTCGTGCTCGGCGAGGGGCGCTGGCGGGACGTAGGTGTTGAACAGGCGATACCCATGCTGTTTTCGCACGCCAGCGGCACCGATCAGCACGTCCTTGATGATCTGCGGCTGCCCAGGCCACCACGTGGCCCCTTCGACCTGCTGATCCGATTCGACGTCGCTGATGTCCTCGGTGGGCTTCACCAAGCGCGCGGTCTGGTTCCGGGCACCTTCCGGTGCAGGTACCTGCCGCCAGTACTCGCGCAGGATGTTCCTGTTCACACCCTCTGCGCCATACGGCCGGCTGTCGCGTCTATCCCAGAATGTCGGAACCCGCTGCGAACGGTCGTAGTAGAAGTCCTCCGGCTTGCCGAGCTGGCGTTGCTTCGCGATGATTTCGCGGTCGCGCTCGGCCGCCTCGCGCAGCCGGCGCATCGCCGGACTCTCTGCCTGATCTTCTTCGACACCTTCCATCACCACTCCACCACGTGTTCAGGAGCAGCGATGCGAAACGCGCGATACTTCGTCGCGCGGATCACCCGCACCACCACCCCTCGCGGCCCCTGCGTTCCAGCGCCGGGGCCGTTTTTCAGGCGTCGATACGCATCGCAGCCGCGCGCATCTGCCCGCCGCGACGCCGTCCTTCGACGATGGTTTCACGGTGCCGGGGCACGATCCCCGCGTCCCGCTCGGCGATGCGCGCTGCGTTCCACGCGAGAACCTCCGACAACACCCATGCTGTCTGCCGCGCATCGAGCAGCACCGGCTTCGGGAACTCGCCATTGCGCACTCGGTTGTCGATGCCGCGCGAGCTCAGGCCAGTCAGCTCTTTGACCGTCGGCTTGCGGACCAACACGGGCAGGGTCGGGTTCGACCACGACAGCGCGGCGTCGTCGCGATGCTTGGTCGCGGTCGGCACGCTCATATTCAACTCCCCGAAAACGTTTGTTAAGCGACGGGAGAAGTTTCGTTCTCGATCAGCGGTCAGCAAAATCGAATCGACGATCCGATTCTTGGGAGGAATCAGAAAACAAAAAAGCCCCGAGGTCTCTCGACGCTCGGGGCTGCAATGGAACGGGACAGTCGGGCTATTCAGCTTGCGCAATCGATGCGTGAAGAGCCCGCGCGGCGTGATATACGTCGCGGTTCGCGGTCCACCCTTCGAGGACGAAGCGCACGCCGTACCAGGAGCCCTTGTCGTTGGACTCCGACACGGTCGTCATTCGCACCATGCTCGCGAAGGTCGGCGCGGGCCGCAGGCGCCCTGCGACATCCGGCACCGTCACCGCTGCCAGCATCGAGAGCAGCGCCTTCGATTTCTTGATCTGCGTGCTGGTCAGCCCCAACAGCACGGACCTGTGCGCGCCGCTCGGTTCGACGAGCACGCAGAAGTGCTGCCGCACCTCGTCGAACCGGTCGCACCGCTCCGGGTTCACCTTTCCGTCGGGCAGCGGCGCGTAGAGCCGCCTCTCGACTTCCACGATGCGCCCTGCGGCGCGCATCCCTTGAATCTGCTCCGGGGAGTGCTCGCCCTTGAACCCTTCGCCGGTTTCGCGCGCAGCCCATTGCGTGTAGACCGTCTTGAAGGCGGCGGGGATGAGCAACACGCCTTCGCGGCCGTCGTACAGCGACCCGGTCACGGTCTCGAGGATCATCCCCGGCCGCGCACCTTCGATGTACGCCGCGCGATTGTCGGAATCGACCTGCGGCGACGTCTTCTGCAACACCACCAGCCGAGGGATGGCAAAGGAGTCTGCGGTCGTACCCTCGAACCCGGCGCCCGCGTCGGCGGCGAAGTCGAGCGCGACGACTCCGCTCTGTTCTTTTTGCCAAACTTCGATATTAGCCATGAATTGTGCACCTTCGAATAAATGCAGGCCTCCCCGTTATGCACGTCGCCGGGGACCCCAGATAATCGCGACGTGAGGAGCAGCGTAGGACCCGGCGCGTAGGGGCACAAAATCAGAACGACGATCTGATTTTCAGAACGGGTCGTCGTCGAAGTAACCTTGCTTGATCTCTTTGATCCGGTTGCTGAGGTTGCCTGGGTCGTAACCGTCGATTTCGGAACCGTCGATTTTCCTCCGCTTAGAGCCGCGTTCAGAAATGCGGTTGACGATCGCAGTCGGCACGTTGTCAGCGCAGAGCGCCCTCCGCGATAGCGGCAGGCCCATTTCGACCGCTGCTGCCAAAATCTCTTGCTGAGCCTCCGTGACAGGTACGTTATTGCGCACTGCCGTTTCGAGAACGACTCGCTCCGAAGCGGACAACAAGTTGTTCGCCAGTTCCTGCCGATGCCGTTCCAGGTCCTTCAGCCGACGCGACATGGCGCTCACCAAACCGCGCTCGTCAGCAGGCGCTCTGGCGTCGAGCGCGTCCCAGCGATCCTCTTGCGCCTGCGCGTAGAGCTCGGCGTAGGCCGCAACGGAGATCATCGCGGACAGCTTTGCGGCGTCCCGCGCACCCCATCGATCCGTCTCGGCGAGATCGAGCAGCCAAAGGGCGTCGACGCTCTCCCGGAGCAGCCATTGCAGCTTTCCGCGTTGTTTGTCGCGCCACCGCACAGGTCGAGACGCTGCCGCAGCACCGAGAATGGCTTCGAGGATATTGCTCAGTTCGTCCGGCTCCAGCGTCTTCTCGACTTCCGGCATGGGCGGCGTCTCGGGCTGCTGCTTCTTCGCGTTCTTCCTCGGCCTCGACATCACGCTCCCCCGATTACGAGATGCGCCGTCGCTGCGGCGGGCACGAGCTCGTCCAGCCGGGCGCCGAGGCGCAGGAAGGCCTCGCGGCGCTCAGGCAGCAGCTCTGCCCGCTGGTACGTGCGGACAAGCTTGTTCGGCTGAAGGTGGTTGAGGCACTTCTCGATCACAGCCTCTTCCACGCCGAGCGCCTGCATCATCGTCGCGCCTGTGCGCCGCAGGTCATGCGCGGTGAACGGCCCACCGGGCAATAGCAGCGCGGCACGTTGCGTCGAGCGTCCGCGTCGCGGCTTCGCGGCGTCGAGCTGTTGCCGATCGCGCAGGGATTTGGTCAAGGCCTTCACGTCAAGGTACGTCTCGCCGGTTCGGTCGGGCAGCACCCACGCACTGCCAGCGGCGTACTGTTGCAGATGCCGAAGGTGGCGAACAGCGAACGTCGAGAGGTGAACAAGGTGCGCCAGTTCGTTCTTCGCGTGCTCCGCCGGGATCATCCACGTGCCGGCGTCGAAGTCGATGTGCTCCCATCGTGCGCGCGACAGTTCACCCACTCTCGCCAGCGTCGACAGCGTCACCCAGACTGCCGCCTGATGCGGCAGCGGCAACACCGGGATGTCACGCTCGCGGCCCTTCGGTCCGGCGCGCCGCGTACCGCGCAGCCGCGCGGCGAGGTCGCGCAGTTCATCCGGCGACAAGGCGCGCTCCCGACTGCGGACCTTGCCGGCGAAGTCCGCTTTGCGCAGGCTCGCCGTCGGGTCCGCAGCAAGATACTCGCGCTGGATGCCCCATCGGAACAGCTGCCGCAGGACGCCGAGCACGCTCGCGGCGGTGCGGCCCTTGCCGTCGCGGGCGAGACCGTCGAGGACGTGGACGATATGCAGCTTGCGCACGTCGAGCAGCCGCGTCTTGCCGATGGCGGGCGCAATGTGCCGGCGGAACGTGCCCATGACGAGCGCGCCACCGTCCTTGTGTCGCGGGCGCAGGTATGCCGCCTCCCACGCAGCGGCGAGATCGTTCACTGTCCGGGGGATCAGCGGCCCTGCCGCCTTGTCGCCGCCGGCTTCTTCCTGCGGGTCGCGTCGCGGCGTGGGCGTGATGCCGGCGCGGAGCAGCTCGCGGAAGTCGTCCGCCTTGCGCCGGGCGTCGGCCAGCGACACATCTGGGAACGACCCGAGGCCGATGCGGCGACGCTGGCCGTCGCGCTTGTACCAGTACTGCCAGGTGCGCAGCGGCGGCGCCTTCGGGTCCGCGCCGGCACGCACCCGCAACGCGAGTCCGCCCCCGTCGTACAGTGTGGTTTCGGCGCTGCCGGCCGGGGGGCGGGCGGTGCGGATTCGGGCGAGGGTGAGCTGTTCCTTGGCCATGGGCGTCGTTCTCCGGGGGTGCCGCCGGGGGTGCCCGTGAGGTCTGGCTTAACTCGCGACCTCTAACGTACCTGAACCCTGACGAACGACGAATTATCGCTTGATATCAGCTCTTTAGGTGCTCGGAAATTCCTCGATCGACGTTAGAAGGGGTGCCGAGATATCATAATGTGGAAAATGGGGTGCAAGGGGTCGCGAGTTCGAATCCCGCCGTCCCGACCAGTAAAAACAAAGGGTTAGCTCTCACGAGGAGCTAACCCTTTTCTCTTTCCGGGCGCAAGGGGTAAACGAAGGGGTAAACGCCCTGCTGGCTGAGCGCGAACAGCCACGACAACCGGAATCACAATCCGGGACTCGTCGGCGGACACAGCAGGAGGGGACCGGCCTCGCGCCGTCTTCGCTCGGCGCTGCCCGGGTGCTCGGTCAGACCGTAATCACCCGATACGGATCGAGCAGGCGCTGGTACGCGGCGTTCGAGTGAAGCGGACGATCGAGTTGTCGCTCGCGGTTCTCGTAGAGATCGGCGATCTCCAGCAGCGCCGCCGCCTTCACGGGCGCGGGCACTTCACCCTCGAACGTGCGACCGAGATAGTTCTCGATGGCAGCTGTCGCCACCGCGATCAGCATCTCGAACATCTCGTCTTCTTCGTTGTTGTCCACGCGTACGTGGATCTTCACTTCTTGCAACGTCAGCATCGTGCCCTCGTCAAAGGAAGCGCCGGCCGCGCGCGGAGGGAAAAGGGTCCGCACCGCCGGCTGTCGGGGTTTTGCAGAAACGCGGCACTCGCCGACTAATCCACGTCCGGCAACCCGCACGAAGCGGCCCCGCCGGCAGGGGTTCAGACGAACGCCAGCACCTGGTCGATGCTTGTGATCGGCGTCTGCACCTCCACCGCCGCCGCCGCGCCCATCGCCATCGCCAGCGCCTGCATACCGTCGATTCGCCCGGTGGCGCGGGCCTTGTCGAGCTTGCGAGAGCCGGCCGGGTCTTTCACCACCACCGAGTTCGCCGCACACATCCGAAGCACTGGATGATCACCGTGCGCGATGCGCGCATTCAGCAGCTCGGACTCGAGCGCGTCGAGACTCGGTGCCATGTCCTTGTAGCCTTGCCCCCACTCCACCAGCGGCAGCGAGCAGCCGATGCGCTCCAACTCCCGGCGCAGCACGTCGATGCGCCAGCGGTCGAACGCAACCGCCTGCAGGTTCAGCCCCGCGACGATGCCGGCGATGTCGGAGGCGACGTGCTCGTAATCGACACTCGCCCCCGGCGTCGTGCGCAGGAAGCCTTGCCGCGCCCAGGTGACATACGGCGCGCGGTCGCGGCGCTCTCGCTCGGCGAGCCCTGCCTTGGGCGTCCAGAAGTGCGGCGCCACCTGCCAGACGCCCCGCACCTTGCCCACGAGCACGAGCGCCGTCAGGTCGGTTCTCGCCGACAGGTCGAGCCCGCCGAAGACCGGGGTATCGGCGTCGAACGGCAGCACCTCGCTTGCGCAGGAAGCCCACACGCCCGGCGAGACGAACGGCGCATCAGTGGACACGCGTTGATTCAGCAGCAGGTTCCTCGCCGCGTTCTCCGCGCTCGGCATGCGCCCGGCCTGCGTCAGCTGCTCGCGCAGATCGTCCTCGCTGCGGAACAGCCCGAGCGCCGGGTTCGCCGCGCGCCAGGCATCCGCGTCCATCAGGTCGCAGTCCTCGGCCGCGGCGTGGACGCGGCTGACGATGCGCGGGTCGTTCGAGGCTTCGGCGTCGTCCAGCCGATCCCGTACCGGCTGCTGTTTCGCATCGCGCCGCGAATCGGCGCCAATGCCTTCGCGCTGCCCGACGGCACGCTGGTGGTCACCGACGGACTGGTGGAACTGGCCGGCGACGACGAGGAAGTGCTCGCGGTGCTGGCGCACGAACTTGGCCATGTCCATGAAAGGCATGGCCTGCGGCTGCTGCTGCGAGGCTCGGTGCTGGCATTGTTCACGGCCTGGTATCTGGGCGACGCGGGCTCCTGGCTGGCGGCGGCGCCCGCGGCACTGCTGCAGGCCGACTATTCGCGCGAGATGGAGTTCGAGGCCGACGATTTCGCGCAGCGGCTGCTGCGTGCGCAAGGACTTTCGGGCGAGCCGCTGGCCGTCATGCTCGAGAAGCTGCAGGCCGCCCGCGCCGGCGCCGGCCAGGGCGACGCGGCGGGGACGTGGCTCGACAGCCACCCGCGCACCGGCGAGCGGATCGCCCGCCTGCGCGGGCGGGGTGGCGGCTGAGGAAGGTCGGGGTCTGCCGGGCGCGATCGACCGCCGCCCGGTTCCGTCTCCGGGAAGCGCTCAGGCCGCCTGCTGCCGAGCCGGCGCCGCATGGCGTTCGATCAGCGGATAGAAATCCCGGTTCTCGCGTTGCATCCTCTCGTGCACCGCCCGCAGCACGCGGTTGGCATCGGCGCGAAAGCCCGCCGGATCGCACTGCACGCGCTCGGGAGTGTTCCATCGGCGCGCGAAATCGACGTACGCCGCCGCGATTGAGCTCATCTCCTGCTGGAACTGCCAGCCGAGCAGCGCGAGCGTGCGGTCGCCGCTGGCCTGCAGCTCGGGGTACAGCACACGATCCTCGGCGCTCAGGTGCAGCTTGATCACCGAACTCATCGCCACGATGCGGTGCGCGATCTCGGCGGCATTCTCGGCGATGCCGTCGTGGCTGAGTTCGCGCAGCGCGGCGATGCCCTCGAGGATCTGCTCGTGCTCGTGCTTGAAACGATCGATGTTCATCGTGCTGGCTCCTGTGGCGCTCGTTAAGATCTATTTGTAATAGATCTTATTGCCTTCCCGACACCATCTGCGTAGATACGGATCGCCGCGCCGACGGGCGGCGGCACGGGCGGCACGACCGGTCGGTGGCGGGTGCGGAACGCGTGCGAGCAACGACGCGCAGGGTCGTGCGCTCTATGATGAGGCGTAGGGCGGGCACGTGCAGCGCCAGCTCATCGTCAACGGCGAGGTGCTGGGGCGCTACGGGGACGCCATCGACGAGGCCATCCCGCTTCATCAAGGACTACTCGTCCTCTCTCCAACTGATCCGAAAGATTCCTCTAGGTCAATGAGCGCACCTGCCATTAAGTCAAAGAGCATTGACGCTGCGGCACAGGTCGCCGTCTCCCGCTTTTGTCCACTTGCTTGCTTGGCTGCGGCTTGTCGGCAGGAACTCCTCGCCCCCGTCAGGTCGGCGATCAGCTTGCGGATGTCGTAGGTCAGATCGAGGTCTTCCGAGAACCTGTCAATGATCCTGTACGCCTTGGAGAGCGATGTTCCGCCTTTGAACGTCAGATCGGCACCGACCGGCGAACCGAACAGCGTGCCAAGCGTCCAGACGACCCAGATGTCTTTCTCCAGCAAATGGGCCGGGCGGCCGGTCCGTTCCCGGCCCAATTCGAGGACTTCGGCCTGGTCTGCGTTGCTGAGGGAGAGGTAGGACTCAGCCACGAATCGCTTCTTCGCCGATCGCGCGAGCCATCCATGAGGGCAGGCCGGCACGCCCCGAGGTCAGCGCCTCCCATTCCGTGGACGGCAGTGTTCGCCGCAAGGTGGCCAGCGACTCGCGTACATGCGACGGCCCCATCCAGACCAGCGCCCGCACGGCCGCACCAGCCTGGCCGGCTCCCAGCGCGAGCATCCAGCGGGGTGCGTGCTTGACCGTCACCTCGTAGCGACCCAGCTTGAGTTTGCGGCTGCGCCCTGAAGTCAGATAGACCTCGCGAATCGGCACCTGCTGTGTCAGGCCCAGCGCGTTGGCCGCGTTCGCGCCGTGCGGCGTGATCACCTCACCACTTTGGGCGGCCATCGACTGCACCACCTTTTCAGGGGCTGGCGCGCGCGTCCCGAACCGGCTCGAGACCGGTGCGACGTAGGTGCCGCGCGCTACGCGAAGCGAGCGGCACGCGGAAGGCGCGCACCGCGGGTCGCTCCTGCCCAGTTTCCCTCCACCTGATAACTTGAGAAAATGGCCCCTGCTCACCAGCGAGGAGCCGGTCGCGCAGTTCGGGCCGTTCGTGATGAACACGCCCTACGAAATCGAGCCGGCGCCGCGCGACTTCCAGAGCGCCGCATTCCAGCGAGCCCATTGACATGCAGCCCTTCCATCTCGCCTTCCCCGTGCACGATCTCGCCGCCGCCCGGGCGTTCTACGGCGAGCTGCTCGGCTGCCCCGAAGGGCGCAGTTCGAACGAGTGGATCGACTTCGATCTCTACGGGCACCAGATCGTCGCGCATCTCGCGCCCGATCATCCGCGCGCGAAATCGCACAACGAGGTCGACGGCGATGCGGTTCCGGTGCCGCATTTCGGCGTCGTGCTGTCGATGGACGACTGGCATCGCCTCGCCGAGCGCCTGCGCGCCGCCGGCACGCGCTTCGTCATCGAGCCCCACGTGCGCTTCCAGGGGCTGCCCGGCGAGCAGGCGACGATGTTCTTCCTCGATCCTTCCGGCAACGCCCTGGAGTTCAAGGCGTTTCGCGACCTGTCGTCGCTGTTCGCGAAGCAGTAGTAGGTCGCGGAAGCGGGCGAGGGTCGCTGCACCCCGCCGGCGGCGCCAGTCTCGCGGCGCCCTGTGCGCGGCATCGGCCCTCCGGGCCGCGATCAGCGCTGCTCGCTCGTCTCGCGCAGCAGCGGTTCGGCGAACAGCTCGTCCAGCGGCGCCGCCTTGCCGATCAGCTCGCCCTGGATGTGGTCGACGCCGAGTTCAGTCAGGCGATCGAGGATGTCCTGGTTGTGCACGTGCTCGGCGATCGTGCGGATGTTCAGCCGACGCGCGACGCGCACGGTGGACAGCACGATCTCCTCGTCGATGGCGCTGGTCACCAGGTTGCGGATGAACGAGCCGTCGATCTTCAGGTAGTCGAGCGGAAAGCGCTTCAGGTACTCGAAGGTGGCCAGTCCGGTGCCGAAGTCGTCCAGCGCGATGCCGAAGCCTTCGGCCTTCAGGTCGTCGACCAGCCGCGAGGCGGCGGCCGGATTGCGGATCGCCTCGCTCTCAGTGATCTCGAAGACGATCTTCTCGGGCGGAATGCCGAATTCGGCGCGCTGTTCGCGGATGTAGCCGGCGATGGTGCCGTCGCTCATCGTGAGGCCCGACAGGTTGATCGAGCACTTCCAGGTGCGCGCCAGCGCGTCGGGGCGCGCGGCGAGCCACGAGAAGATGCGCCGGATCACGCCGCGATCCATCGCCGGCGTCATCTGCGCCTGTACGGCAAGCGACAGGAACTCGGGCGGGCGGATCAGGCCGCCGTCGCGGTCGAGCAGCCGGATCAGCACCTCATAGGAGAGCATTCCCGCCGGCGCTTCCGGATCGACGATCGGCTGGGCGTGCAGCTCGAAGCGTTTCTCGCGGATCGCTTCGCGAATGTGCTCGATCTTGCCCTGGTGCGCGCGCCGCGCGTCGATCATCGTCTGCGACAGCGGCTCGACGAACAGCTGCGGCTCGCGCACGCTCGCCGCGATCGCCATCGCGTCCGACAGCGACATCAGGCAGTCCTCGCTGTTGATCAGCGCGTGCCGGTCGACCAGCAGGCCGCCGACGCAGGTCTGCAGCCGCACGCTGCCGTTCACCGTCTTGAAGAGCTGGCCGTTGAGCTGCGAATACACCTCGCGCGCCACCGAACGCACCTGCGCCACCGAGTCGGCTTCGATCAGCAGCGCGAAACGCCCTCCCGACAGGCGAGCGGCGGCGCAAGTGCCCGGCTGGCGCAGCAGCAGCGCGGCCGCGTTCTGCTCGAGCTGCAGCGCCGGCATCGTTCCGCACAGGTCATTCAGCGTGTCGAAATTCGTCAGGTGCAGCCCGATCAGGCCGTAGTCGGGGCGCGTGGCCATCGCCAGCCGTTCGCCGACCTCGGCGATCAGGCCGCGGTCGTTGAGCAGTCCGGTCGACATGTCCTCGCGCGCCTGGGCGCCGACGCGCGCGAGCGCGAAGCGGCGGTCACTGGCGATCGCCTGCAGCATCAGCGCGACGACGATCGCCGTGAAGACGAGCATCGACGCTTCGATCGCGCGGCCGAAGGTGTCGGCCGCGGCGGCGATCTGGTGCGAGCGCACGACGAGCAGCGGCAGGGTGGTCACGACGAGCGAGAGCGCGGTGGCGCGCTCGTTCATCCGGATCGAGATCCAGACGACGATCGGGAAATAGAGGAACAGCAGCGCGTAGGCGTAGGTGCCGTAGCCGAGCAGCGACAGGCCGAGGCTGGCCGCGACGACCAGCATCGTCAGCACGAACGCCGGCGCGTCGAGCAGCGGCTCGTCGCGGCCGGCTTCCGCGGCAGCGGGCGCCAGCGACTGGCCGAACCAGGCGAGCAGCGCCGGGGCGACCAGCAGCACGCCGAGCGAGTCGATCAACCACCAGACGAGGAACCGGTGCGTCCAATGCACCTCGCCGATGCCGCCGACAGCGAGCATGCCGGTGCCGGCGAACCCGGCATCGATCGGCGCGGCGACGAGCACGACGACCGCGATGAAGCGCACGGCGGTGTCGAGGCGGTATTCCGGCGGCTTCCAGTCGTTCAGGCGGCGCAGCATCGCCGCGGCGAACATCGGGCCTACCGCGCTGGCGGCGAATACGCTCGCCGTAACGCTCGCGTTGCCGAACTCGATCCACGCCCACAGCGCAGCGCCCGCCGCGGCCGGCAGCGACCAGGCGACGCCGTAACGCCAGGCGAACGCGAAGGCCACCGCGGCGCCCGGCCAGACGAGCAGCAGGTCGATCGTGGTGAACGAGACCAGTTGCGCAACCAGGCACGCGAGGAACGCGATGCCGATGGCGAGGAGCAGGCGGGGGAAGGGGGCGAGGCCGCCTTCCCCGGGCAGCGGGTGCGCTGACGATTCGGACAAGGGCACTGGGACGACGCTTCGCTCGACGGCGAAGTGTAATCCAGGCGGGGGGCGGCGCGTTGCGTGCGCCGACTGTCGGGGGATAGAGGCGAGTGAAGGGTGAAGGGGGAAGGGTGAAGGGGAAAAGCCGCGACCGCCGAGGCTTTTCCCCTTCACCCTTTACCCTTCACCCTTCTCTGCCGCCGTCAGGCGGCCAGCAACTCCCGCAACACGAACGGCAGGATCCCGCCGTGCCGGAAGTAGTCGACCTCGATCGGCGTGTCGATGCGCGACAGCAGGCGCACGGTTTCCGAGCTTCCGTCCTTGCGGCGAATCGTCAGCGCGATTTCCTGCTGCGGCTCGAGCACGGCCGGCACGTCGACGTCGAAGCGCTCGTCGCCGCGCAGCCCCAGCGTCTCCCAGCTCTGGCCGGCGGGGAACTGCAGCGGCAGCACGCCCATGCCGACCAGGTTCGAGCGGTGGATGCGCTCGAAGCTGCGTGCGACCACGGCCTTCACGCCGAGCAGCTGCGTGCCCTTGGCCGCCCAGTCGCGCGACGATCCGGTGCCGTACTCCTCGCCGCCGAAGATCACGGTGGGCGTGCCTTCCTCGACGTAGCGCATCGCGGCGTCGTAGATCGGCATCTTCTCGCCGGAGGGCTGGTGCAGCGTGACGCCGCCTTCCTCGCGCGTGCCGTCGGCGCGCGGCGGGATCATCAGGTTCTTGATGCGCACGTTGGCGAAGGTGCCGC
>CALCZN010000338.1:0-1464 GCA_937903095.1 uncultured Burkholderiales bacterium | reverse complement strand
CGAACCACGAGCCGCGCGGCTGCGCGCGCGGGGCGAGCTACAGCTGGTATCTCTATAGCGCGAACCGCGTGAAGTACCCGATGGTGCGCGGGCGGCTGCTGAAGGCCTGGCGCGCGGCGCGGGCGAAGGCCGCGTCGCCGGTCGATGCGTGGGCGGCCATCGTCGGCGACGACGCCGTGCGTCGCGGCTGGCAGCAGCAGCGCGGAATGGGCGGCTTCGTTCGCGCGTCGTGGGACGAAGTGAACGAGATCGTCGCCGCGGCCAACATCCACACGATTCGCCGCTACGGACCCGACCGCGTGCTCGGCTTCTCGCCGATTCCGGCGATGTCGATGATTTCGTATGCCGCGGGCTCGCGCTACCTGTCGCTGATCGGCGGCGTGTCGATGAGCTTCTACGACTGGTACTGCGATCTACCGCCGTCGAGTCCGCAGACCTGGGGCGAGCAGACCGACGTGCCCGAGTCGGCCGACTGGTACAACTCGACCTTCCTCATCGCCTGGGGCTCCAACGTGCCGCAGACGAGGACGCCCGATGCGCATTTCTTCACCGAGGTGCGCTACAAGGGCGCGAAGGTGGTCGCGGTCACGCCCGATTACGCCGAGGTCTCGAAGCTCGCCGACCTGTGGCTGCACCCGAAGCAGGGCACCGACGCGGCGCTCGCGATGGCGATGGGACACGTGATCCTGCGCGAGTTCCACGTCGAGCGCCGCCCCGACTACTTCGACGACTACGCGCGCCGCTACACCGACCTGCCGATGCTGGTCGAGTTGCGCGAGACGACGCTGGCGGACGGCAGCCGCGTGCTCGCGCCCGGACGCTACCTGCGCGCGAGCGACTTCGACGACGCGCTCGCGCAGTCGAACCATCCGCAGTGGAAGACGGTGGCTTTCGACGAGTCGGGTGCGGTCGTCGTGCCGAACGGTTCGATCGGCTTCCGTTGGGGGCCCGAGGGGCGCGACGACACGGGTCGGTGGAATCTCGAGAGCCGCGATGCGCGCGACGGGCGCGACCTGCGCCTGCAGTTGTCGCTGCTCGACGATGCCTCCGGCGCGCACGAGGTCGCCGGCGTCGGCTTTCCGTACTTCGGCGGCATCGCGACGCCGCATTTCGAGTCGAACGAGCAGGGCGGCGACGTGCTGCGCCGGCGCGTGCCGGCGCGACGCCTGGCGGTCGTGCGCGACGGCGTGCGCACCGAGATCCTCGTCGCGACCGTGTTCGACCTGCTCGTCGCCAACTACGGCGTCGCGCGCGCGGGTGTCGACGATCCGTCGGCCGCCGCGAGCTTCGACGACGACGTTCCGTACACGCCCGCCTGGCAGGAGGCGATCACCGGCGTGCCGCGCGAGCAGGTGATCGCGGTCGCGCGCCAGTTCGCCGGGAACGCCGAGCAGACGCGCGGCAAGTCGATGGTGATCATCGGCGCGGCGATGAACCACTGGTACCACTGCGACATGAACTACC
>CALCZN010000337.1:0-4097 GCA_937903095.1 uncultured Burkholderiales bacterium | reverse complement strand
GACGACGGCGATCGAGGGATCGGTCGGCGTCGACAGCGTCTTGAAGATCGCCGGCTCGGCGCCGTCGCGGGTGACGACGAAATCGGTGAAGGTGCCACCGACGTCGATTCCGATCTTGAGCGTCATGCGGTTGTCCTGTTCGAAAGATTCAGGGCGGCGTTCCCGGCGGCTTCGCTCGCTTGCGCGGCGTTCCCCGCAGCTTCGCTCGCTTGCGCGGCGAAGCGGCGCACCTCTTCCTTGCGTACCTTGCCGAGCGCGGTCTTCGGGAGCGCGTCGGCGAAGACGACGTCCTTCGGATGCTTGAAGCGCGCGATGCGGCCTTCGAGCAGCGCGAGCACGCCGCCGGCATCGATCGTGCTGCCGGGATGTCGTACGACGACGGCGACGACGACCTCGCCCCAGCGCTCGTCAGGCCGGCCGACCACCGAAGCCTCGGCGATGTCGGGCGACTCGATCAGCACGTTCTCGATCTCCGCCGGGTAGATGTTCTCGCTGCCCGAGATGATCATGTCCTTCTTGCGGCCGTCTACCCACAGGAAGCCGTCGGCGTCGAAGTGACCGACGTCGCCGGTGTGGAACCAGCCGTCGACGAGCGCGGCATCGGTAGCCGCCCGGTCGTTCCAGTAGCCGCGCATCACGTTCGTGCCGCGCACGAGGATCTCGCCGCTCGCGCCGGGCGCCACGTCGCGCGCGTAGTCGTCGACGATGCGCAGCTCGCAGCCCTTCGCCGGACGTCCGGCGCTGCCGACGCGAGCCGCGTCCTCGCGGCGCTGGTACGCGGCGATCGGGCAGGTCTCGGTGGCGCCGTAGACCTGCGCCATCGGAATGCCGCGCGCGTGCACGTCGCGGATCAGCTTCTCGGAGACGACCGTCGAGCCCGTCGTGATCATGCGCAGGCTCGACAGATCGGCGCTCGTCCAGCGCGGGTGCGCCATCATCGCCTCGAGCTGCGCGGGCACCAGCACGGTGAGCGTGATGCGTTCGCGCTCGATCGCGTCGAAGGTCGGCTCGACGTCGGAGCGCGGATGCAGCACGACGGTGGCGCCGACGCGCAGCGCCGGCGTCGTCTGGTTGTTCAGCCCGCCCACGTGGAACAGCGGCAGCGTGGTGAGGATGCGGTCGTCGGCCGTCATGTCGTGCATCGCCGCGCTGCTCTCCGCGTTGGCGGCGATCGCGCGCTGCGTGTGCAGCACGCCCTTGGGCTTGCCGGTGGAGCCCGAGGTGTAGCAGACGAGCAGCGGCTCATCATCGAACGCTGCGCGCGCAGGCAGGGCGGCTTCGTCGACGTTCTCGAGGAAGGCTTCCCAGCGCGTCCAGCCGGAGGGCGCATCGCCCATCGCGACGAGACGTGTGCCCTCGAGCGCGGCGCGGTAGGCGTCGGTCTGTCCGACGAAGGCCGGTTCGACGACGAGCACGCGCGGCGGGCAATCGGCCAGCATCTGCCGATGCTCGGGCGCCGCCAGTCGCCAGTTCAGCGGCATGAACATCGCGCCCAGGCGCGCCGCGGCGAACATCAGCGCGAGCAGCTCGGGACTGTTGTAGCCGAGCCAGCCGACGCAGCCGCCGCGATCGACGCCTTCGCGCGCAAGCGCCGCGGCGACGCGGCGCACGAGCTGCGCGAAGCGCGCGTAGCTCAGGTCACGACCCGGAAAGCGGATCGCGATGCGCTCCGGCGTGCGCTCGGCGTGTTCTTCGATCCATTCGTCGAGGCTCATTCCCGTCTCCCGTCGGAATCCCTCGTTCGCTTGTTTCTTTATGCGTCGGCGACTTCGACGACCACCGCCATCGCGGTGTCGCCGGCCGCGCAGCCGGTGAACAGACCGAGACCGCCGCCGCGCAACGCAAGCTCCTCTATCAGCTCGATGACCGCGCGCGTGCCCATCGGCGCCTGCGGATGCCCCCAGACGAGCGAGCAGCCGTAGTCGTTCATCTTCGCGATGTCGGCGCCGGTGGCCTTGGCGAAGAAGACGTCGTTGACCGCGAAAGGGTTGTGCGTCTTGATCGCGGCCATCTGCGCGATGCCGGCGCTGGCCTGCGCCAGCGCGCGCTGCGCCGCAGGCAACGTCGCCTCGGGCATGTGCGCCAGCTCGGCGCGCGCCAGGCCGAAGCCGCGCAGTCGCACGGCGATCTTCGGGTTCTTCGACAGCTCGCGCGCTCGCTCGGGCGTCGTCAGCACGATCCCCGCGTTGCCGTCAGCCGGATGCGTCTGGCCGCCGAAGGTCACGGTTCCGCCTTCCATCACGGGCTTGAGCTTCGCCAGGCCTTCGACGGTCGATTGCGAGACGCCTTCGTCGCTGGCCATCGTCGCGACCGTCTTGCGGAAATTCGGCGCCGGCACGTCGAAGGGCAGCGTCATGAAGCGCTTGAGGAACGCGCTGTCGTCGGCCAGCGCGCGGCGGTACTGCGCCTCGCGCATCAGCACGACCTCGTGCTGCTGCGAAGTGGAGATGCCGTGCTTCTTCGCCACGTTCTCGGCGGTCTGCAGCATCGAATGCGAGCCGAGCGGATCGCAGCCGAAGTTGTCCATCACCCAGTCTTCGGCGGCGCCCGTGCCGCCCGGGCCTTTCGGATTCGGGTAGTACAGGTGCGGGCCATTCGACGTGCGGTCGCAGTTCAGCACGAGCGCCGTCTCGGCCATCCCGCATTCGATTTCCTGCGCAGCGGCGAGCAGCGTGCGCACGCCGGTGGCGCAGGCCTGCATCATCGTCGGGCCGCCGGCGCTCTTCGCGCCGATGAGCCCGGTGAGCCACGGCAGCCCGTAGAACGAATGCTTCTGCGGCACCGAGAAGCCGAGCACGCCGTAGTCGAAGCGCGCGGGATCGATGTCGCGCTTCTTCAGTTCGTTGCGCGCGACGTGCGCGGCGAACTCGATGCTGTGCAGATTCGAGAAGCTGCCCTGCCAGCGGGCGAAGGGCGTGCTCCAGTAGGCCCCGTAGGGGATCTCGGCGCGGTATTTCATGGGGTCTCCTTGTCCTGCAATCCAATCGCGACGATGAAGGCGTGACGCGCCTGGGTAAGGTGGCGGTGCATCGCCTCGGCGGCCGCGTCGCCATCGCCGGCGCGCAGCGCTTCGGTCACACCGATGAGGCCGTCGAGCACGATCCTGCGGATCTGCGGATCGTCGAGCGTGATCGCGCCGATGTGCTGCATGTGATCGCCGTACTGCTCGATGACGCGCACGAGCCGGCGGTTGGGCACCAGCGCCAGGCACGCGGCGCGAAAGCGCGCGTGCGCCTCGCGAAAACCACGCACGTCGCCGGTCTTGTTCGCGCGCGTGGCGGCCGCCAGCGCTTCCTCGATGGGCGCGCGCACGGGGTCGTCGACGCAGCGCGCCGCGATCCGGCGCATCGCGGCCGTCTCGAGCAGGAAGCGGACTTCGTAAATGTCTTCGGCGTCGTCGATCGTCAGCGCGGGAACGGCGAAGCTGCGCCCGGCAAGCACGAGCAGGCCTTCGCTGGCCAGGCGCGTGAGCGCCTCGCGCACGGGGGTGCGTGAGACGCCGAGCTTCTGGGCGAGCTGGACTTCCTGCAGCGGCAGGCCGGCGGCGATCGCTCCGCTACGCAGCTGCGCGCGCAACGCCGCGTAGACCTGGTCGGCCAGGGCGGGGGCGCGTTCGACGGGGGCGAGGGAGGGGACCAAGGGTTCGCCTGCGGAGGGACGGTTTGGCGTCGACGGGATACTGTATACATTGGAGTGGGGCGTGTAAAGAGGAGCGAGCTTCATCGCCATTCAGGTGCGACGCTACGCTCCCGAGAGAGGGAAGCTGCGCTGGTAAAATGTCAATCAGGACGGCTTTATGAAACGCATTAGAAAGCGCCACATTTTCGTCATACTTACCTACAAAGTCATGCCATGAGCAATGCGATTGCGCGCCGGCTGGAAGCTATTCAGACGAAAGCTGCCATGCGGTCGTCTGACGTAGCCAATGTGCTGAACGTACGTCCCGAGACCGTTTCCCGATGGAACAAGGGCAAGGCGTTGCCGCACGCCAGTACCGAAAGGCAGCTTCTCGAGCTGGAGTTCGTCATCGACAAGCTCGCAGACATCTACGAGCCTCACGATGCGCGGCTTTGGCTATTTGCCCGTCAGCGCCTTCT
>CALCZN010000336.1:0-4097 GCA_937903095.1 uncultured Burkholderiales bacterium | reverse complement strand
CCGCCGCGACTGCTCGTCGACGATGCAGCGCGTGAACATGTCGACGGCCGCCTTCGACGCGCAATACGCGGCCCATCCGGCGATCGGATGGCGCGCGGCGCCCGAGGAGATGCTGAGAATCCGCCGCTCGCCCGCCGCGTCGTCGGTGGCTTCGAGGAACGCCGCGGTGAGCCGCATCAGCGATGCGAGATTCACCTGCAGCAGGCTCGCGAGGGCGTCGGTGCGCAGTGTCTCGATGGAACCGATCGGCTCGACGACGCCGGCGTTGTTCACCAGCACGAAGCGCTGTGCATCGCGATGCTCGCGCAGCAGCCCGGCGAGCGCTGCGGCCAGCACGTCGGTGGCCTGCGCGTCGGCGAGGTCGCAGCGCCGGTAGTCGATCGCGACACCCCCCTCCCGTGCCCGCGCGACGAGCGGATCGTTGCCCGAACGCGCGACGCAGACGAGCAGGCGATCCGGCGCCAGCAGGCGTTCGGCGATCGCGGCGCCCAGGCCGCGCGAGGCGCCGGTGACGATCGCGATCTCGCGCACGAAAACGCCCCTCCGGGAGTCAGAAAGCGTGCTCTGCCGCGGGAAAGGCCCGCGTCTTCACCGCGTCGCGATAGCGTTCGACGGCCTCGCGCACGCTCGACGCACCGGCCATGAAGTTGCGCACGAAGCGCGGCCGACGCCCCGGATAGACGTCGAGCATGTCGTGCAGCACGAGCACCTGTCCGGCGCAGCCGGCGCCCGCGCCGATGCCGATGGTCGGCATCGTCAGGCGCTGCGTGAGCGTCTCGGCGAGCGCCGCGGGAACCATCTCGAGCACGAGCATCGTCGCGCCCGCCTGCTCGAGCGCGAGCGCGTCGGCGACGAGCCGGTCGGCCGCCTGCGCATCGCGGCCCTGCACGCGGTAGCCGCCGAGCACGTGCACCGATTGCGGCGTGAGTCCCAGATGCGTGCATACCGGAATGCCGGCGCGCGCGAACAGTTCCACGGTGGGCGCGAGCCAGGCGCCGCCTTCGATCTTGACCATCTGCGCGCCCGCACGCATCAGCGTGACGGCGTTGGCGAGCGCGGATTCGGGGCTCGCGTGGTAGCTGCCGAAAGGCATGTCGGCGATGAGCCAGGCATAGCGGGCGGTGCGCGCCACGCAGCGAACGTGATAGGCGACTTCGTCGAGCGTGACCGGCAACGTGGACGAGTGTCCCTGCACGACCATGCCGAGCGAATCGCCGACGAGCAGGCTGTCGATGCCCACCGAATCGAGCAGCGCGGCGAAGCTCGCGTCGTAGCAGGTGAGCATCGCGATCGGCTCGCCGCGTGCGCGCATCTCGGCGAGCCGCGGTTGCGTGACCGGACTGCGCCCGGTGTCGACGGGCGCCGCAGGCGCGGCTTGGGAACTCATGCGTGACTCGCTTCGTGGTCGCTTCGTGGTGTCCGGCCGATTCTAACCTTCGTCTCCGCGTCGCCAGCGCACGGCGAAGAAGCCGTCGCAGTCGTCGCGATGCGGCAGCAGGCGAAGCGTGCCGTCCGCCGTCGCCTGAGCATGCAGCTTCGCCCCCTGCGCCTCGACCACCGTACGCGGATCGCAGCGCATCCATCGCGGATCGCGCGACTCGAAGGCGTCGCGCTGCTCGTCGTTCTCGGCGGCGAGCAGGCTGCAGGTCGCATAGACGAGATGCCCGCCGGGTCGCACCAGCGCGGCGGCCGCATCGAGCAGCGCGCGCTGCTGCGCGACGAAGCCGTCGCGCTCGAAGGGGCCGATGCGCCATTTCAGGTCGGGCGCGCGGCGCAGCGTTCCGGTGCCGGTGCACGGAGCGTCGACCAGCACGACGTCGGCCCTGCCCCGCAGCCGCTCGAGGCGCGCATCACGCTCGCCGGCGATGACGATCGGGAACACGTTGTCGGCGCCGCTGCGCGCGAGCCGCTGCCGCATCCGCTGCAGCCGCTTCGCCGAAACGTCGCAGGCGTAGATGTGGCCGGTCGAGCGCATCGCGGCGGCCATCGCGAGCGTCTTGCCGCCGGCGCCGGCGCACAGGTCGATCGCGGTCTGGCCGCGTCGCGGGGCGGCGAGCATCGCCAGCAGTTGGCTGCCGACGTCCTGCACCTCGAAGCGCCCGGCCAGATAGCCGGCGGTGCGTTCGAGCGCGGGCTTGCCGCTCGCCCGAAGCGCGTGCTGGCTGTGCGGCAGCTCGTGCGTCTCGATGCCGGCGTCGTCGAGCTCGCGGCGCACGGCTGCGCGATCGGCCTTCAGCACGTTCGCCCGCAGGTCGAGCGGCGCCGGCTCGAGCAGCGCGGCGGCGAGCGCCTGCGCCTCGGCCGAACCGAACTGCGCGAGCAGCGCCTGCGCCAGCCAGTCGGGAAGGCTGCAGCGCACTTCGAAGGGCAGTCCGTCTGGAACCTCGAGCCGGCCTTCGAGCCGCGCGTCGGCGACTTCGAGCAGCGCATCGAGCGCGGCCTCCTCGGGCGGCGCATGCATCGGCTCGCCGCCCTCGCCGAAGGCGATCCGCTCGTACAGTCGCCGCTGGCGCAGCACGTCGAACACCGATTCGGCGATCCGCGCTCGATCGCGCCGGCCGAGCGCAGGATGCGCGCGGAAGAACGCACGCAAGGCCACGTCGGCGGGACGATCGGCGCTGTGCAGCGCCTGCGCCAGCGCCTGCCGGCGCATCGCGCCGAAACGCATCAGGCGCCCCGCATCGGGCACTCCGCATCAGCCGCCCGCATCAGCCGCCCCGCATCACCCGCCCCACAGGCAGCGGGTCTCGCCCGGACGCGGCTCACTCAGCACGACGCGTGCGTCCTGCAACGCCAGCCGCCCCTCGACGAACCAGCGCACCGCTGCCGGATACAGCCGGTGCTCGAGCGCGAGCACGCGCGCCGCGAGGCGATCCTCGTCGTCGTCGGGACGCACTGCGAGCGCGGCCTGCGCGACGATCGGCCCCATGTCGAGTTCGCGCCCGACCAGATGGACCGTTGCCCCGTGCACGGCGACGCCGGCTTCGAGTGCGCGCCGGTGCGTGTGCAGACCGGGGAACGCGGGCAGCAGCGAAGGATGGATGTTCAGCATGCGATGCGCATAGCGATCGACGAAGGCGTCGCCGAGGATTCGCAGGAATCCGGCCAGCACGACGAGGTCGGGCGCATGGCGGTCGATCGCGCTCGCCAGCGCGGCCTCGAAGCCGGCGCGCGAATCGAAGGCGCGGAAATCGACGACGTCGGTGTCGATGCCCTGTTCGCGCGCACGCGCCAGACCCGCTGCGCCCGGACGGTCGGCGACGACGCAGGCGATGCGCGCGGGCCAGCGCTCGTCGCGCAGCGCCTGCGCGATCGCCGTCATGTTCGAGCCGCGCCCGGAGATCAGCACGACGATGCTCTTCATCGGCCAAGCTTATCATCGCGGGAAACGCGGCCGGCTCGCCTTATAATTCAAGGTTTTGCCGCGCCGCAAGCCCGCAGCAGCCGCCCCTCCCGATGGAAATCTTCCGCCGCCAGCCGCCGCCCGACAGGCGCCGCCCGTGCGCGCTCACCATCGGCAATTTCGACGGCATGCACGTCGGCCATCGCGCGGTGATCGCGATGCTGCGCAAGAACGCCCATGCACGCGGGCTGCCGGTCTGCGTGCTCACCTTCGAGCCGCATCCGCGCGAGTACTTCGCCTCGCTCGCCATCGCCGCCGGCCGGCCCGACGCCACCGCGCCCACCCGCATCAGCACGCTGCGCGATAAGATCGACGCGCTGGCCGACTGCGGCGTGGACCGCGTCTGCATCGCGCGCTTCGACCGGTCGCTCGCGTCGCTGTCGCCGCAGCGTTTCGTCGAGGAGATCCTCGTCGGCGGCCTGCAGACGCGCTATCTGCTGATCGGCGACGACTTCCGTTTCGGGGCGCGCCGCGCCGGCGACTACGCGCTGCTGCAGCAACTCGCCCAACCTTCGGGCTTCGAGCTGGAGCGGCTCGCGACGATCGAACGCGAAGGCGAGCGCGTGTCCAGCTCCGCCGTGCGCGCCGCGCTGGCGGCGGCCGACTTCCCGCTCGCCGCCGCGCTGCTCGGACGGCCCTATTCGATCTGCGGGCGCGTGCTCCACGGACGCAAGCTCGGCCGCACGCTCGGCTT
>CALCZN010000335.1:0-3399 GCA_937903095.1 uncultured Burkholderiales bacterium | reverse complement strand
CGACGATACAGGAGCTTGCCGACGAGGCCTTTTCGGACCCTGCTGACAAAGCACGAAGTGCCGCTCGATCTGAAGGACGCTTTGAAGAAAACCTCACACAAGAAGCCCAATAAATAATCCGCCATGATTTTTTGTTTTGAGCTAAATTCAGATTCGTCACAAAAACGAAGAAATACCTGCAATGAACAGCGTATCCGCCAGAGATCACTGGCAATCGGTCTATCAACAAAACCAATCAGATGAAGTGAGTTGGTTTCAAACCACACCTTCTCCCTCTCTGGAATTGCTTCACGATATCGGCATCAACCAGGGCACATCGATCATCGATATCGGTGGCGGGTCCTCGTGCCTTGTCGATCACCTGCTCGCCGCGGGAATCGAATGGCCGCGCGCCGCGAACGAAGCGGCGACGACCGCCGCACCGGCCGACTCGGCGCTCGCCGGGCGCAGCTTCGTCGTCACCGGAACGCTGCCGACGATGTCGCGCGAAGAGGCGCACGAGTGGATCCGCCGCCACGGCGGCTCGGTGACGTCGTCGGTGTCGCGCAGGACCGATTTCGTCGTCGCCGGCGAGGCCGCCGGCAGCAAGCTCGCGCGTGCGCACGAGCTGGGCATTCCCGTGCTGGACGAAGCGGCGCTGCTGCGAATGGCGGCGCCCGGAACGGAGAACTGAACGGATGCTTGCGATCATCGGCGGTACCGGACTCGCCCGCCTGCCGGGGCTGCGCGACGCGCGCCGCGAAGTGGTGCGAACGCCTTTCGGCGACCCGTCGTGTGCGCTGACCTTCGGCCACATCGACGGCAAGCCGATCGTTTTCCTCGCGCGCCACGGCTACGGGCACACGATCGCGCCGCACGAGATCAACTATCGCGCCAACATCTGGGCGCTGCAGGAGGTCGGCGTCGAGCGCGTGATCGCGGTGGCCACCGTCGGCGGCATCCGCGGCGACTGCGGCCCCGGAGCGCTCGTCGTGCCGGATCAGATCATCGACTACACGAGCGGCCGCCATGGCAGCTATTTCGAGGGCACCGAGCAACCGGTCACGCACATCGATTTCACCGAGCCGTACGACGCGCAGACGCGCCGCAGGCTGCTCGACGCCGGCGAGCGCGCGCAGCGCGCGCTGATCGACGGCGCGACCTACGGTTGCACGCAGGGGCCGCGGCTCGAGACGGCGGCGGAAATCGCGCGGCTCGAGCGCGACGGCTGCTGCATCGTCGGCATGACCGGAATGCCCGAGGCCGCGCTCGCGCGCGAACTCGAGCTGCCGTACGCCGCGCTGTGCGTCGTCGCGAACCACGCCGCGGGCAAGGGCACGAGCCGCAACGCGATCTCGCTCGAAGGAATCCGCCGCGTGCTCGACGGCGCGATGGAGTCGGTGCGGCTGGTGCTGGAGTGGGCAGTGAAGGGTGAGCGCGATGAAGTCGGTGCGGCTGGTGCTGGAGTGGGCAGTGAAGGGTGAAGGGTAAAGGGTGAAGGGGAGCAGTCTCGACCGTCACCGTAGCCGCGTTGAATTCCCCTTGACCCTTGACCCTTCACCCTTCACTTCCTCTCAAACCCGCAACGCCCCCAACAACTCCCCCTGAAACTGCCGCGCTTCGCGCGGGCGGCCGAGCGCCTCGCCGTCGATCAGGAACACGTCCTCGACGCGCTCGCCCAGCGTGGTGATGCGCGCGGTCTGCACGTTGATCCGGTAGTGCGCGAGCACGCGGGCGATCCGGTAGAGCAGGCCGGTGCGGTCGTTGGCCACGATCGACAGCAGGAAGCGCTGTCCCCGCTCGTCGGCCTGCAGTTCCACCGAGGGTTCGATCGGGAAATGCCGGGAGCGGCGCGAGCTGCGGCCCTCGACCGGCGGGGCGAGCGGGGCGCGCTCGGCGAGCCGCTGCGCCAGTTCCTCCTGCACCCTGCGCAGCGCGTCGCTGCCCTGGGCCGGCGCGTCCGGATCGACCAGCACGAAGGTGTCGAGCGCGTATCCGTGGCGCGTGGTGTGGATGCGCGCTTCGAGCACCGACAGTCGCCGGCTGTCGAAGTAGCCGCAGATGCGGGCGAACAGGTCGGGCTGGTCGGGCAGGTAGACGACGACCTCGAAACCCTCGCCGACCGGCGACAGCCGCGAGCGCACGATCGGCGTGCGCGTGTCGACGTGCGCGTATAGCGCGCGCACGTGCCAGGCGATGTCCTGCGCCTCGTGGCGCAGGAAATAGGGCACGTCGAGCTGCTGCCAGAAGCGCGCGTAATGTGCCTCTTGCAGCCCGTAGAGCGCGAGCACGCGCGCCGCGTCGCGCCGCACCGCCTCGACGCGCGTGTGCGCGGAGGGCGCCTGCCCCTGCAGCGCCCGGCGCGTGGCGAAGAACAGGTCCTCGAGCAGCTTGCCTTTCCAGGCGTTCCATACTTTCGGGCTGGTGCCCCGGATGTCGGCGACCGTGAGCAGGTACAGCGCGACCAGCCGGCGCTCGTTGCCCACCAGTTCGGCGAAGCGCGCCACCACCGCGGGGTCGCCCGGGTCCTGCTTCTGCGCGATCGACGACAGCGTCAGGTGATGCAGGACGAGGAACTCGACGAGCGCGCTGTCTTCGTCGCTCAGCGCATGGTCGCGGCAGAAGCGGCGCGCATCGATGCGGCCGAGCGCCGAGTGGTCGCCGCCGCGGCCCTTGGCGATGTCGTGAAAGAGCGCGGCGACGTACAGCAGCCACGGCCGGGCGAAGCCGGCCATCAGTTCGCTGCACAGCGGGTACTCGTGCGCGTGCTCGGGCATCGTGAAGCGGCGCAGGTTGCGCACGACCATCAGGATGTGCTGGTCCACCGTGTAGACGTGGAACAGGTCGTGCTGCATGCGCCCGACGATGCGCCGGAACGGCGGCAGGTAGTGGCCGAGGATCGACCACTGGTTCATCCGGCGCAGCTCGTGGGTGATGCCGCGCGGCGCCTGCAGGATCTGCAGGAACAGCGCGCGGTTGGCCGGATCGCTGCGAAACGCCGTGTCGATGCGCGTGCGCGCGTTCCACAGCGCGCGCAGCGTCGGCGTGGCGATGCCACCCAGTTCGGGATGCGCCTGCATCGTGCGGAACGCGCGCAGGATCGACGACGGCTCGCGCTCGAAGCACGACGGGTCGATCGCGTCGAGCAGGCCGTGCACGTTGCGGAACAGCGCATCGATCGGTTCGCCCTGCGCATCGTGCTGCGGGAAGATCGCCGTGCGCAGGTTCTGCAGCACGATGGTGTTCAGCTGCACGACCGCCTTGGCCGCCCAGTAGTAGCGCTGCATCAGCTCCTCGGAGGCGCGGCGCGCGTCCTCGCCGCCCATGCCCAGTGAGCGCGCCACCTGCGCCTGCAGGTCGAAGACGAGCCGGTCCTCGTGCCGGCCGGCGACGATGTGCAGCGCGGCGCGGATGCGCTTG
>CALCZN010000334.1:0-9829 GCA_937903095.1 uncultured Burkholderiales bacterium | reverse complement strand
CCGACGCTGCTCGAAGGGATCCGCAAATACCGCGACCGTTTCGGCCCGATGCACTGGGAACCGGCGCCGCTGCTCGAGGAACTGGTGGCGAAGGGAATGACGGTGGCGGACTGGGAGCGCGGGAAGCTCCTGGCGGAGAGCACGCGCTGAGCGGTGGCCCGCCGGCGCGCCGACGCCTCGAAGGCGTCATGCGCGCCGCAGGCGGGCACGTGAGCGCCGCATCCGCTTGGCTCTGCGTTGCGCAGCGTTTCGGCGCGCGTAACGAATTGCGTGACGAAAAACGCAGCGGAACGCGGCCCTGCGGGCCGCCGGCCGGCAGCTCGACAGGCCGCAAGGCGCCGGCACTTCCCGATCGAAGCCGATCCGGCTGACCTACTCCGGTGCGACCCATTCCCCCGATTTTCCGCCGCGCTTCTGCAGCAGGCGGACCGCGTCGATCACCATCCCGCGATCGACCGCCTTGCACATGTCGTAGATCGTCAACAGGCCGACCTGCACGGCAGTGAGCGCTTCCATCTCGACGCCGGTGCGGCCGTCGCATTCGGCGGTGGCGGTGCAGTGAACGGCGCTGGCCGCGTCGTCGAGCTCGAAGTCGACGGCGACGCGCGTCAGCGCGATCGGGTGGCACAGCGGGATCAGCTCCGACGTGCGCTTGGCGCCCTGGATCGCGGCGATCCGCGCGACGCCGACGACGTCTCCCTTCTTCGCGCTGCCTTCGCGCACGAGCGCGAGCGTCTCGGGCTTCATGCGGATCGTTCCGCGCGCGACGGCGACGCGGTGCGTTTCGGCCTTGGCGCCGACGTCGACCATGTGCGCCTGTCCGGCTGCGTCGAAATGCGTCAGCGACTCGGAGGCGGAAGCGGGGACGGAGGATCTCTTCATGGTGCGAGGGGGCTCGCGTCTATCATAGCAACGCCGTTTCCGGAGGTATCGCGTTTGCTCAGCGCTCGTCTGCCGTCCCGTTGCATGGCGGGCCTGCTGGCCGCCGTGCTTGCGTTCGCTCCCCCGCTGGCGCAGTCGCAGATCGACAACCTGCCGCGGCTGGGCGATGCGAGCGCCGACGAGCTGTCGCCGTCGATGGAACGGCGTATCGGCGAGTCGATCGTCGGCGAGATGCAGCGCCGCGGGATGATCGACGACGATGCCGAACTCACCGACTGGCTGAACCGCTTCGCGCTCGCGCTGACCGGCACGCCGCCGGCGAGCGGCCACGACTTCCGCTTCTTCCTCGTCCAGGACTCGACGCTCAACGCGTTCGCGCTGCCCGGCGGCTTCGTCGGCGTGCACACCGGGCTGATCGTCGGCACGCAGTCGGAATCCGAGCTGGCGTCGGTGCTCGCGCACGAGATCGGCCACGTGACGCAGCGGCACATCGCCCGCATGCTTGCGCGCCAGCGCCAGGGCTCGGTGATGATGATCGCTGCGATGGTGCTCGCTGCGCTGGCCGCCGGCTCGAACCCGCAAGCCGCCGGCGGACTCGCGTCGCTGGGCAGCACGGTCGCGCAGCAGCAGATGCTCGGCTTCTCGCGCGACGCCGAGCGCGAGGCCGACCGCGTCGGCCTCGACATGCTGCGCCAGGGCGGTTTCGACGCGGACGCGATGGTCTCGTTCCTGACCCGGCTGCAGAGCGCCGGCCGGCTCTACGAGAGCGGAGCGCCGGAATACCTTCGCACGCACCCGGTCACCTCGGCGCGCATCGCCGACATCCAGGCCCGGATCAGCGAAGGCCGCTATCGGCAGCGCCCGGACAGCCTCGAGTTCCGCCTGGCGCGCGCGAAGCTTCGCGCGCTCGGCGACGGGTCGGTGGACGGACTGCAGGCGGCGCACGCGTATTTCGAGCGCCAGTTGCGCGATCGCACGATCGACGAGGCCGCGGGCTGGTTCGGACTGGCGACGGTGGCCGCCGCGCAGCGCGACGCCGCGCAGGCGCGAGCGGCGATCGCCGAGACGCGCCGAGGGCTTCCTGCGCCGCATCGTTTCGTCGAGCGCCTGGCCGCGCAGGTAGAGCTGGATGCCGGCCAGCCGCGCGCGGCGCTCGCGCTGCTCGACGCGGCGCTCGCCCGCGACCCTTCGGCGCGGGCGCTGCTGCGGCTGCGCGGGCGTGCGTTGTTCGCCGAGAAGCGCTACGCGGAAGCGGTGCCCTTCCTCGAGCAGTCGCTCGCGCTGCATCGCGACGACCCGCAACTGTGGGGGCTGCTGTCGGAAGTGCAGCAGGCGCTGGACCGTCCGGCGCTGGCGCACAGGGCGGCCGCCGAGCGCTTCGTGCTGCTCGGCGCGCTGCCCGCCGCGGTCGAGCAGCTGCGCCTGGCGCAACAGGCCCGCCCGGCCGATTTCCACGTCGCCTCGCAGATCGATTCGCGCCTGCGCGAGCTGCAGGCGCAGTGGCAGCGCGAGCGCGAGGAGCGCGTGAACTAGCGAACCAGCTAGTGCAGCTTCTCCGCCGCAGCCGCACCGGCGCTGCCCTGCCGCAGCGCCGAGTGGTGCAGCATCATCCGCCAGCCGCCCGCCTGCTTCACGTAGACGTTGGTGGCGATGCATTCGACGATCTGCAGGCCGCCGGCACCGCCGTGCGGATCGACGGACAGCGTCTGTTCGACGACGTTGTGGACCGCCAGCACGGCACCGGTGTGCGAGCGCACGTCGGTGCAGCGGATCCGCACGTGCCCGGATCGAAAGATGCGCGCCCACGACTCGCGCACGGCGTCCAGCCCGACGAAGCGGTCGCTGCCCGGGTGCACGCACAGCACGTCCTCGTCGTCGGCCCACAGCGCCATCATCGCTTCGAGGTCGCCGCGCTGCATCGCCTCGTAGAACGCCTCCTCCACCGCGTCGGCCGTGCACAGGATCGCGCTACGCATCGGTCGGGGAACCACGGCGCGGTGCTGCGCTAGCGCGCCGGCCGCGCGCCGGTGGTCTCGAAGCGCATCGCGCGCGACAGCGCCTCGAAGACCTGCGTCGGCGCGATGCGCTGCATGCAGGCATGATGAACCAGCGGGCAGGCCTGCTCGGCGCAGGGGCTGCACGCCAGGTGCAGCCATTCGACGTGCGCGCGCGGCGAGCGCGGCTGCCCGCGGCGCGGATCGGAAGGTCCGAACAGCGCGACCTGCGGACGCCCGTACGCGGCGGCGACGTGCATGAGCCCGGTGTCGACGGTGACGACGCCGGCGGCCCGCGCGACGATCGCGATCGCCTCGTCGAGCGTCGTCTCGCCGCACAGGTTGCGCGCGGCCTGGCCGGAGAGCGCGGCGATCTCGGTGGCGGCCCGCCGCTCCGTGGCGGGGCCGAGCAGCAGCACGTCGGCTTCGGGCGTTTCGGCGGCGAGCATCGCGATCAGCGACGCGAAATGCCGCGCCGGCCACCGATGCGATTCGCCGCCGCCGGTGGCGGTGCACAGCACGATCGGCGGCGCCTCCCGTCCGATGTCGAACTTCGCTCGCACCGTCCGTTCGCGCTGCGTGCGGCGTGTCAGGTGCGGATCGGGAACGCTGCCCGGACACGGCGCATGCGGCTCGAAGGCGAGCGCGGCGTAGCGTTCGGCCGTCTTCGGTCCCCTGGCACGGGGCGCTTCGTGGATCCGGTTGAGCAGCAGCGCGCGCGACTGTCCGCGATAGCCGACGCGCTGGCGGATTCCGGCGAACCAGGGCACGAGCGCGGAGATGCGCGAGTCGGGCAGCACGTAGGCCGCGTGATAGCGGCGGGCGCGCAGCGCGCGGCCCAGGCGCCAGCGTGTGGCCCACAGCGTGCGGCCTTCCGGCGGCGGTCCGTCGATGACGTCGCCCACCTCGTCCATGCAGCGGAATACCGGCGCGACCGCATCGCTGCAGAGAACGTCCAGGCGCAGGCGTGGGTTCTGCTGGCACAACAGCGCCAGCAGCGGCTGCACCATCACGGCATCACCGATCGTGTTCGGCGCGATCACCAGCGCTCTCGAACCCATCGTCGTCCCCGACTCGGCCATCGCCTCTGTTCGATCCTAACCCGCCGGCGCGATTGTGGGTCGAAGGGCAGGAGAGAAGTGAAGGGTCAAGGGGGAAGGGTGAAGGGCAACCAAGGCGCGCATTCGCCGCGCCGAGGCTTTTGCCCTTCACCCTTCCCCCTTGACCCTTCACCGGGGTCGCGGCAAAGCCGCGACCGTCCATCACCGGGACGAGATACCGTCTCGCGCCGGGCTCAATGCCCCCCGGTCACTGAGCCCGGCGCGAGACGGTATCTCGTCCCGCAATACGAACACATCGCCTTCCCCGTAGCCGCCAGCTCCAGGTACACGCGCGGATGCGAAGACCACAGCGGCATCTTCGGATTGGGGCAGAAGGCCGGCAGGTCGGAGGCGTCGATCTCGACGACCTCGTCCTGCGCCGGCTGCAGTTGCGTGGCGGAGTCGGGACCGTTCATCGCTTCGGCGCTCCGACCGGGGCGAGCCATTCGCGGTAGCGCGGATTGCGGCCGGCGACGACGTCGAAGAACATTCCCTGCAGCCGCTCGGTGATCGGGCCGCGCCGGCCTTCGCCGATCGTGCGGTCGTCCAGTTCGCGGATCGGCGTGATCTCCGCCGCGGTGCCGGTGAAGAACGCCTCGTCGGCGCAGTACATCTCGTCGCGCGTGATGCGCTTCTCGCGCACCTCGATGCCCGCGTCGCGCGCGAGGGTGATCACCGAGTCGCGCGTGATGCCGTCCAGGCACGAGGCGACGTCGGGCGTGTAGACCACGCCGTTGCGCACGAGGAAGACGTTCTCCCCCGAGCCTTCGGAGACGTAGCCCTCGGTGTCGAGCAGCAGCGCTTCGTCGTAGCCGTGGGCGCACACTTCCTGGTTGGCGAGGATCGAGTTGATGTAGTAGCCGCTCGCCTTCGCGCGCACCAGCGAGACGTTCACGTGATGCCGCGTGAACGACGAGGTCTTCACGCGGATGCCGTTGGCGATCGCTTCCTCGCCGAGATACGCGCCCCAGGGCCAGGCGGCCACGGCCACGTGGATCGTGTTGCCGCGCGCCGAGACGCCGAGCTTCTCCGAGCCGACCCAGGCGATCGGGCGCAGGTAGCACGATTCGAGCGCGTTCATCCGCACGACGTCCTTCTGCGCCTGGAGCAGCACGTCGAACGAGTACGGCAGCTTCATCTGGAAGATCTTCGCCGAGTTGAACAGCCGCTTCGTGTGCTCGTTCAGCCGGAAGATCGCCGTGCCTTCGTCGGTCCTGTAGGCGCGCACGCCTTCGAACACCGCCATTCCGTAGTGCAGCGAATGCGTGAGCACGTGGATCCTGGCGTCGCGCCAGTCGACCATCTTGCCGTCGAACCAGATATGACCGTCGCGGTCAGCCATCGACATCGCTTTCTCCCGGGGGGATTCCGAAGGCGCGCGTAGATGCGCGGAAACCGTTCATTTTAGCAACGGGCGCACGCGGTAGACTCGGCCGATGCCGCTCGCTCCGTCTTTCCGCTTCCGCTCGCAGGTAGCGCTGCTCGCCGTGCTGCAGGCGCTGCTGCTGACGAACAACGTCACGCTGATCGCGGTCAACGGGCTCGCCGGGCTGCAACTCGCGCCCACGCCGCTGCTCGCTACCTTCCCGGTCACCGGCTACGTGCTCGGCGGCGCGGTGTGGGCGATGCCGGCGGCGCTCTTCATGCGCCGCTACGGGCGGCGCGCCGGATATACGCTGGGCTCGCTGGTCGCGATGCTCGGCTCGCTGCTCGCCTGGCACGCGATGAACGCGGGAAGCCTCTGGCTGCTGTGCCTGGCCACTTTCGTCTGCGGCCTGTACAACGCCTTCGGCGCGAGCCTGCGTTTCGCCGCGGCCGACGTCGTCGACGCGGCGCCCGCGGCGTCGGCCGCGTCGGCCGCGCAGGGGGCCTGGCGCGAGCGGTGGCGACCGCGGGCGATCTCGCTCGTGCTCGCCGGCGGTATCGCGGGCGGCGTCGTCGGCCCCGAGATCTCGAAGTGGTCGCGCGGGGCGCTGGCCACGCCGTTCGCCGGCAGCTACCTGGTGCTGGTCGCCTTTGCCGCGCTGTCGCTGCTGCTGGTGCAGGCGCTGCGCGTTCCGGTGCCGTCGAAATCGGCGGCGAGCGGCAGCGCGCGGCCGATGCGCGAGATCCTGCGCGATCCGGTCTGCCGCGTCGCGATCCTCTGCGCGGCGCTCGCCTACGGCGTGATGAACCTGCTGATGGTCGCCACCCCGCTGGCGATGGAGGTGTGCGGGCTGCCCTACGAGGCGGCGGCCTTCGTCATCGAGTGGCACGTGATCGGCATGTTCGCGCCGGGGCTGTTCTCCGGCGCGCTGATCGGCCGCTTCGGCGCGTTGCCCGTCGTGTTCGCCGGCGCCGTGCTGATGCTCGGCTGCGTCGGCGTCGCGCTGTCGGGCGCGGAGCTGATGCATTTCACCATCGCCCTCTTCGCGCTCGGCGTGGGGTGGAACTTCATGTACACCGGGGCGACGGCGCTGCTGACGCAGTCCTACCGGCCCGCCGAGAAGAACAAGGTGCAGGGCTTCATGGACTCGATCGTGTTCGCGACGATGATCACGAGTTCCGCGTCGTCGGGCGCGCTGCTCTTCGTCGACGGCTGGTCGGTGCTGAACCTGCTGTCGCTGCCCTTCGTCGTCGTCGTGCTGGCGGCCGTGCTGTGGCTGGCGGCACGCAGCGGCTGGGCTTTCGGACGGCCGGGCGTGGGCGCCGCTTCGTAGCGCTTCCTCGCCGCAGCCGCGGCTTCAGTCGGCGCCGAACAGCGAGCCCCACAGCGCCCGCACGGCGGCTCGTTCGCCGGCGACGCTGTCAGGCTTCACGCGCGCGGCCACGCCGTCGAGCCGCGCCTGGTGCTGCAGGCGCCGATAGCGGCGGTAGGCGTCGGCCGCGCGCTGCGCGAGCGCGGCGTCGATCAGTCCGAACTCGCCGGCGCGCCCGAGCAGCGCGATGTTGCCGGCGTTGTCGAGCAGCGGTCGATGCTCCCCCGAATGCGCGAGCACGAGGAACTGCACGATGAACTCGATGTCGACCATGCCGCCGCGGTCGTGCTTGAGGTCGAAGCGGTCGCTGCGGTTCGGGTGGCCCTCGCGCATGCGCGCGCGCATCGCGCGCACTTCGTCGCGCAGCCGGTCGCGGTCGCGCGGGCGCGCGAGCACGCTGCGCCGGATCGCCTCGAAGCGTTCGCCGATCGATGCGTCGCCCGCCGAGAAGCGCGCGCGCGTGAGCGCCTGGTGCTCCCACACCCACGCCGCGTCGTTCTGATAGGCCTCGAAGGCCGCGAGGCTCGAGACGAGCATTCCCGACTGCCCGTTCGGGCGCAGTCGCAGGTCGGTGTCGAAGAGCAGGCCGGCGGCGGTGCGCGTCGACAGCCACGCCGAGACGCGTTGCGCGAGCAGCGCATAGGCCTCGGGCGCGCGTTCGTCGGCGTCGTCGTAGAGGAACACCAGATCGAGATCGGAGGCATAGCCGAGTTCCTTGCCGCCGAGCCTTCCGTAGGCGATCGCCGCGAAGCGCGGCCTGTCGCGAAAGCGCAGCCGCAGATTGCTCCAGACGAGATCGACGACGAGGCCGAGCACGCGATCGGCCAGTTCGCTCAGGTGGTCGGACAGGCGCTCGACGGTCAGGCGGCCTTCGAGGTCCTGCACCATCAGCCGGAACACCTGCGCGTGATGCGCTTCGCGCACGAGGTCCATCTGCCGTTCGACGTCGGGCGCGCCGTCGTGCGTCGCCGCTTCGACGCGCTCGCGCAGCTGCGCGCTCCAGGCGGCGTAGTCCTGCGGCTCGAGCAGCTCGCCGTCGAGCAGCTCGTCGAGGACGACCGGGTGTTGCATCAGGTATTCGGCAGGCGACTTCGCCCAGTCGAGCACGCGCAGCACGCGCGCGAACGCGTCGCGGAAGCGATCGAGCAGCGCGACGTAACCAGGGCGGCGGCAGATCGCCTCGAGCAGGTCGACCAGCCGGGCGAGTCCGGCCGGGCCGGTGCCGTGGCGCACCGCCTCCGCGAGCAGTCGCTCGATGGCGGCCCGCGTCTCGGCGCGCGCAGCGCGATAGCGCGTGCCTTCGCGCAGGGCGGCGAAACGGCGTGCGGTCTTCGGGTCGGGCGCCTGCGCGGGATCGGCTGCCTCGGGTGCATCGCCGTTGTCTTCCGGCGGCGCGAGCAGCCGGTCGAAGATGCGCGCCGTCTGGTCGGTGCATTCGTCGATCGCCGCATCGAAGTCGGCGACCGGCATGCCGAGCATCGCGGCGATCGCCTCGCGCTGCTCGCGGTCGCGCGCGAGGCGGTGCGTCTGTGCATCCTCGCGGTACTGCAGCATGTGCTCGGTGCGACGCAGCAGCCGATAGGCGCGTGCCAGCGCCTCGCTCTCGTCTTCGGGCAGCAGCCCCTTCGCGGCGAGCGCCTCGAGCGTCTCGAGCGTGCGCCGGCCCTGCAGCGTGGGGTCCTGGCCGCCGCGCACGATCTGGAACAGCTGCGCGATGAATTCGATCTCGCGGATCCCGCCGCGGCCGAGCTTGACGTCGAAGGCGTCGGGATCGCGCGCGCCGCGCCGCGCGACCTGCGCGCGAACCTTCGCGTGCAGCGCGCGCAGCGCCTCGATCGCATCGAAGTCGAGATAGCGCCGATAGACGAAGGGCCCGACGATGCGCGCCAGCGCTGCCTCGTCGTCGTCGCGCGCCTGCCGCGAAGCGGCGCCCGAGTCGGCGATCACCCGTCCTTTCAGCCAGGCGAAGCGCTCCCATTCGCGTCCCTGCGCGTAGAAGTACTGCTCGAGCATCGGCAGCGAGACGACGAGCGGGCCGGAGTCGCCGTTCGGCCGCAGGCGCGCGTCGACGCGAAAGACGAATCCGTCGGCGTCGCACTCGGACAGCAGCGCGATGGTCCGGCGCGCGAGGCGATGCATCCATTCGCTCGCGGCGAGAACGTTGCCGCCGGTGCCCGGTGCACCCGCGCTGCCATCCGGCGCGCCTGCGCTTCGACCCTCGCCACGGAACACGAAGACGAGGTCGAGATCGGAGGAGACGTTCAGCTCGCAGCCGCCGACCTTGCCCATGCCGATGGCGAGCAGGTCCTGCGGACAGCCGTCGCGATCGAGCGCAGCGCCGTGGCGCGCCGCCAGCGCGGCGCCGGCGGCGCGTAGCGCCAGCGAGGTGGCGATCTCGGCGAACGCCGTCATCGCCTCGCACACTTCGTCGAGCGTCGCGCGCCCGCCGGTGTCGCGCTCGATGAGCGCGAGCATCAGCCAGTTGCGCGCGCGGCGCAGCGCACGGCCGAGCGACGCCTCGTCGCCGGCGCCACCGGGGGCGGCGGGAGCGGCCGCGGCGCGTTCGTGCTTGCGCTCGCGCTCGTGCTCGCGCTCGCGCTCGCGCTCGACCAGCGATTCGATCGCCGCGCGCGACAGCTCGCCCGCGGCGAGCGCTTCGAGGCGGCTGCGCGCGCAGGCCTCGTCCGAACGGGCGGCGAACGCGGCCAGCGTGCGCCGGAAGTACGCCGAATGGCGCTCGCCGTCGAAGCCCATGATCGCCGGTCCGAAAGGTTATCCTTGAGCCCGATTGTCGCTCATGCACGCCTCCGCACCGCCGCCCGCCGGCCCGACTCGACTCGAGCGCGCGCTCCGGTGGCTCGCGTGGAGCGTGCTCGTCCTCGCGCTGGCGCTCGCCGGCGCCTACACCGCGCTCCGAACCCTGGTCTGGCCGAACCTCGCTCGCTGGCGCCCGCAGATCGAGCAGCGGCTCGCCGAGACCACCGGCCGCACGGTGCGTATCGGCTCGCTGACCACCGGCTTCGACGGCTGGCGCCCGTGGCTCGTGGCGGACAAGCTCGCCGTGCTCGACGCCGACGGCGTCGAGGCGCTGTCGGCCGAGCGGCTGCGCGGCGTC
>CALCZN010000333.1:0-2549 GCA_937903095.1 uncultured Burkholderiales bacterium | reverse complement strand
GGAAAGGGTGAAGGGGAAAAGCAGGCGCGGCGACGCGCACCGGTTCTAGCCCTTCACCCTTCACCCTTCACCCTTCACTCCCGTTCCGGCGCGAAGTGCCGGAACTAACACTCGGCGCGTAGCGCCGCTGAAAGCCCCGCGTTCTGGTCGCGGACGCGGGGCGCAACTGGAAGGAAGAAAATGAAAGTCGTTGCGAATGTTCGCAAGGAGCAGGGTTCGGGTGCGAGCCGCCGCCTGCGCCGCGCCGGCTACGTGCCGGGAATCGTCTACGGTGGCAAGGACGAAGCGGTTCCGGTCTCGCTCGAGCACAACCCGCTGTACCACGCGCTGCGCGTGGAGGCGTTCCACTCGTCGATCCTCGATCTCGAGATCGGCGACGAGCGCGCGCAGGTGCTGCTGCGCGACGTGCAGTGGCATCCGTACAAGCCGCAGGTGCTGCACGTCGACTTCCAGCGCGTGGCCGCCGACGAGAAGATCACCGTCAGGGTGCCGCTGCACTTCGTCAACGAAGAGATCTCGCCGGCCGTGAAGCTGTCGGCCGGAATCATCGGACGCGTGACCACCGAGGTCGAGGTGAGCTGCCTGCCGGCGGCGCTGCCGAGCTTCATCGAGGTCGACCTGTCGCAGCTCGAAGCGGGCAAGTCGGTGCACCTGAGCGACATCGCGTTTCCGCAGGGCGTTATGCCGGTGCTGCCGGCGGGGGAGAACCCGGTCGTCGTCACGGTCACGGTTCCGGGCGCAGCCGAGGAAGAACCCGCCGCCGCTCCGGCCGCGGCAACGCCCGCCGCTCCCGCGCCGAAGAAGCCGTGAAATCGCGGGGCGCAGCGAGCCGATCCTCGACCGAGCGCCCCGTCCGCGCGCCGTGCAGGCGGCGCGCACACGAAGCCCGGGCCCGCCCCGGGCTTTTTGTTTGCGCTTTCCGCGGCCGATGAATCCCGACGCCGCCCGACTCTGGACCGCTCCGCGCTGGGCGCTGGCCGCGCTGCTGGCCGCGCTCGGCATGCTCGGCCCGTTCTCGATCGACACCTTCCTGCCCGCGTTCTCGGGCATCGCGCGCGCGCTCGATGCCACCCCGGTGCAGATGCAGCAGACGCTGTCGGCCTATCTGTTCGGCTACGCGTTCATGAACATCTTCCACGGCGCGCTGGCCGACAGTTTCGGGCGCAGGCCGGTGGTCCTGTGGGGGATCGGCGTCTTCACTCTCGCGTCGGTCGGCTGCGCGCTGTCGCCGTCGATCGGCGCGCTGGTCTTCTTCCGCGCGCTGCAGGGCCTGTCCACCGGCGCGGGCATCGTCGTCTCGCGCGCGGTGATCCGCGACATGTTCCCGCCCGAGGACGCGCAGCGCGTGATGTCGCAGGTGACGATCTATTTCGGCGTGGCGCCGGCGGTGGCGCCGATCATCGGCGGCTGGCTCTTCGTGCACGTGAACTGGCACGGCATCTTCTGGTTCCTCGCGCTCGTCGGACTGCTGCTGTGGACCGCCAACTGGCGCTGGCTGCCCGAGACGCTGCATCCCTCGCACCGGCAGCCCTTCGAGATGCGGCACCTGCTGCGCGGCTACTACCAGCTGCTGTCCGATCCGCGCTTCCTGCTGCTCGCATTCGCCAGCGGCGTTCCGTTCAACGGCATGTTCCTCTATGTGCTGTCGGCGCCCGAGTTCCTCGGTACGCACCTGGGGCTCGGACCCACCGAATTCTTCTGGTTCTTCCTGCTCACGATCAGCGGAATCATGTCGGGCGCCTGGGTCAGCGGGCGCTTCGCCGGTCGCGTGCCGGCACGCAGGCAGATCCGCTACGGTTTCGTCGTGATGTTCGTCGTCGCCGTCCTGAACCTCGTCGCGAACCTGTTGTTCGAGCCGCATGCGTGGTGGGCGCTGCCGCCGATCGCGCTGTTCGCCTTCGGCTGGGCGCTGAACGTGCCCGCTGTCACGCTGATGGTGCTCGACCTGTTCCCGTTGCGCCGCGGCATGTCTTCGTCGCTGCAGGCGGTGGTGGGCAGCGTCGCCAACGGCATCGTTGCGGGCGTCATCGCCCCGCTCGTCATGCATTCGACGATCGGGCTCGCGGCGACGTCGCTGGCGATGCTGTGCATCGGACTGGGCGCCTGGCTGCTGCTGAAGCATCGCTGGCCCGCGGTCGTGCGCGCAGCCAACGCGCCGGTGCTCCCCGGACACCCGACGACGTGAGCACGATCCGCCTGGTCGTCGGCCTGGGCAACCCCGGCGCCGAGCACGAGCACGACCGGCACAACGCCGGCTTCTGGTTCGTCGACGAGCTTGCGCGCTCGCACGGCGCCCCGCTCGCGCGCGAAGGAAAGTTCTTCGGACTGGTGAGCCGCGCGCGCATCGGCGACGAAGCCGTGTTCCTGCTCGAGCCGTCCACGTGGATGAACCGCTCGGGCCAGGCAGTGGCGGCGCTGGCCAACTTCTACCGCATCGCGCCGCCCGAAATCCTCGTCGTGCACGACGAACTGGACCTGCTCCCCGGGCAGGCGAAGCTCAAGCGCGGCGGCGGACACGCCGGCCACAACGGCCTGCGCGACATCCAGGC
>CALCZN010000332.1:0-5335 GCA_937903095.1 uncultured Burkholderiales bacterium | reverse complement strand
ATCGGCACGACCTCCAGCGCGAGCAGCGCGAGCAACGTCGAGCGCGCGTTCAGGTAGCGCTTGCGGTCGGCGAGATCGTCGTGCGTGAGCAGCACCTGCGCGGTGCGCAGCCCGCGATGCCGGAAAGCGCTCTCGTAGGCCTGCACCAGCCCCATCTGCCCGACGGCGGCGGCGGCCTGCAACTCGTGCATCGCCTTGGGGCGGCGCTTCCAGCCCAGCCGCTTCATCCCTTCGGCAACCGCCCCGGAGCTGACCAGCACCACCTCCTTGCCGAGCGCGCGCAGTTGCGCGATCTGCGCGGCCCAGCGCCCGATCGCCGCGTCGTCCAGCCCTCGCCCCTCGTCGGTGACCAGCGAGGAGCCGACCTTGACGACGAGGCGATGCGCATCGCGCACGGCGCCGACGTGCGGCTCGGCGGGAGCGGCGGCGACGGCCGCCCCCTCGCCGGTGCCGCTCGGTGTCGCGTCAGCCACGCCCGTGCCCCGGTTCGCTGCCGCGACGCTCGTCGAAGGCGCGCGCGTCGCCGTGGGGAATGCCGTCGCGCACATCCGCTTCGCCGGGCGCATCGAAGCGCACGTCGCGCTCCTCGTTCTCCTTCGGTCGCGCGGCGTCGAGCCAGTCGGCGACGGCCAGGCACAGCCGCTCGCAGCCTTCGTGCGTGAGCGCCGAGACGGCGAATACGCGCTCGACGGGGATCGCGTTGCGGCCGCGCCCGCGGTAGCGGGCGACGAACGCGTCGATGCGCTGCTGGCGCTCGTCGGGCGCGATCATGTCGATCTTGTTCAGCACCAGCCAGCGCGGCTTCTCGGCGAGCGCAGGGTCGTAGCGGCGCAGCTCGCGCACGATCGCGCGCGCCTCGCGCACCGGGTCGGCATCGGCGTCGAAGGGAGCGAGATCGACCAGATGCAGCAGCAATCGCGTGCGCTGCAGATGGCGCAGGAACTGGTGCCCCAGGCCCGCTCCCTCGGCCGCGCCTTCGATGAGGCCGGGAATGTCGGCGACGACGAAACTGCGTTCGGGGCCGACGCGCACGACGCCGAGATTCGGGTGCAGCGTAGTGAACGGATAGTCGGCGATCTTCGGGCGCGCATTGCTCACGGCCGCGATGAACGTCGACTTGCCCGCGTTCGGCATGCCGAGCAGTCCGACGTCGGCGAGCACCTTCAGCTCCAGCCGCAGGCGGCGGTGCTCGCCGTCCTGCCCCGGCGTCGACTGGCGCGGCGCGCGGTTCGTGCTCGACTTGAAGCGCAGGTTGCCCAGGCCGCCCTCGCCGCCGCGGGCGAGCAGCGCGACCTGGTCGTGCTCGACGAGGTCTGCGACGGTCTCGCCCGTGTCCTCGTCGAAGACCTGCGTGCCCACCGGAACGCGCAGCCGGATGTCGTCGGCGGCCGCACCGTACTGGTCGGCGCCGCGACCGCGCTCGCCGTTCTTCGCGAGGAACTTGCGCTGGTAGCGATAGTCGACGAGCGTGTTGATGTTGCGGTCGGCCACCGCCCACACGCTGCCGCCGCGCCCGCCGTCACCGCCGTCGGGCCCGCCGCGCGGCACGAACTTCTCGCGCCGGAACGACACCGCGCCGGCGCCGCCGTTGCCGCCGGCCACCTCGATGCGCGCTTCGTCGATGAATTTCATGGGCGGATAGCTAAAGCCCCGCGCAGCGGGGCTTTCGTGACACCAGCCCCGCAAAGCGGGGCTTCGTGACACCGGCCCGCTTGGCGGAGCTTCCGTGGCCCTGCCCCGCGAGCGGGGCCTTCGTAGCGAGCCCCGCCGGGGGCTTACTGCACCGGCTCGACGCTGACCGTGCTGCGGCGAAGCGGGCCCTTCACGCCGAACTTCACGTGCCCGTCGACCAGCGCGAACAACGTGTAGTCCTTGCCGACGCCGACGTTCTCGCCCGGATGGAACTGCGTGCCGCGCTGGCGCACGATGATCGCGCCGGCCCGGACGGCTTCGCCGCCGTAGGCCTTGACCCCGAGCATCTTCGGTTGCGAATCGCGGCCGTTTCGCGTCGAGCCGCCGCCTTTCTTCTGTGCCATTCCGTTTACTCCTGCGCCACGGCGGCCACGGCCGACGATTCGGCGGGCTCCGCCGACTGAGCCGACGGAGCCGCACTCGCCTTGGCATCGGCGCGCGCTTCGCCCAGCGCCGACGCGATGCGGCCGATGAACAGCTCGGTGTAGTTCTGCCGGGGGCCCTGCGTCTTGCGATAGTGCTTGCGACGGCGCATCTTGAAGATGCGGCTTTTCTCGCCCCGGCCGTGGGACAGCACCGTTGCCGAGACCGTCGCACCCGATACCAGCGGCGCGCCGACCGAGAGCTGGTCGCCTGCGCCGACCGCCAGCACCTGGTCGATGGTGATCTCCGCTCCGATGTCCGCCGGTATCTGTTCTACCCTGATCTTGTCGCCGGCAGCGACGCGATACTGCTTGCCGCCGGTTTTTATGACCGCGTACATGGAATATTCCTTTCGAGGGGAACCGGGAATTATGGCCGATTCGTGGCGGCCGGTCAAAGAATCGGGTCGCCGACTATAATCGCCACAACCCTCCGCGCCGATGAAGCCTCTCGAACTCTTCCCCGTCCTCGCGTCGGACCTCGCCGAGACCGACCGCGTCATTCGAGACCGGCTGGGCTCCGAGGTGCCGCTGATCCGCAACGTCGCCGACTACATCATCGGCGCCGGCGGCAAGCGCATGCGTCCGCTGCTCGTGCTGCTCGTCGCGCGCGCCCTCGGGCAGGAAAGCGGGCAGCGCGCCTACCTGCTTGCCGCGACCGTCGAATTCATCCACACGGCCACGCTGCTGCACGACGACGTCGTCGACGAGTCCGAACTGCGCCGCGGCCGCCGGACGGCCAACGCGATGTTCGGCAATGCGGCGTCGGTGCTCGTCGGCGACTTCCTCTATTCGCGCGCCTTCCAGATGATGGTCGACATCGACGAGATGCGCGTGATGAAGGTGCTCGCCGATGCCACCAACACGATCGCCGAGGGCGAGGTCCTGCAGCTGTTGAACTGCAACGACCCCGACACCGACGAGACGCGCTACATGCAGGTCATCCGCTACAAGACGGCGCGGCTGTTCGAAGCCGCCTCGCAGCTCGGCGCGATGCTGTGCAAGGCCTCGCCCGGCGCCGAAGCCGCCGCCGCCGAATACGGCCGCCGCCTGGGCACGGCGTTCCAGCTGATCGACGACGTGCTCGACTACTCGGGCATTACCGGCGACATCGGCAAGCAGGTGGGCACCGACCTGCGCGAAGGCAAGCCCACACTGCCGCTGATCCACGTAATGGAACGGGGAACGCCGGCCGAGCGCGCGCTCGTCCGCAAGGCGATCGAGCAGGGCGCCACCGACCAGTTCGACCCGATCCTCGAAGCGATCCGCCGCACCGGCGCGCTCGACTACACACGCCAGCGTGCGAGCGAGGAGGCGCAGGCCGCGCGCGACGCGGTGGCGGCGATGCTGCCGCCGCAGGCGGCTTCCGTGTACCGCGACGCGCTGCTATACTTGACGGCTTACTCGATCGAGCGCGACCACTGATTTCCGGTGGTGCGAAGAGCGGCTGAATCCCGACCACGGGTCGCTTCTTCGGCGCGAGGCGGGTGCGAATCGCCGCTTCCTTCAGGCTTGCCCGCCTGTCCTTCCCGGGAAGCGCATCGCGGGGTGTAGCTTAGCCTGGTAGAGCGCTACGTTCGGGACGTAGAGGCCGGAGGTTCGAATCCTCTCACCCCGACCAGCTTCTCTCAGAATCGTTCCCAGTCGTCGGTTCCGGTGGCCATCGCCTCGACTTTCGCCGCTCGGTCTTCGCTGGCCGGCGGCCGTGCGTCCGACGACGAACCCGGCTTCGCGCCGAAATGCGGCCGCGTGACGTTGCGTGCGCGATCGGGCCCGCGGCGCTCGCTTCCATCCCACTGCCCGGCAGCAGTGCCCACCGCGACCGCAACGTCCGCGGAGCTCTTCGTCGTAGCCGCACCCGTCCGTCGACGCGCAGCGCCCGCTCGCGCGTCGACGGCGCGTTCGCCCGGCCTCGACAGCCGGAACAGCGACACCGTCTCCGCCAGCTGCTCGACGCGCTCGTGCAGACTCTCGGCGGCGGCCGCGCCCTGGTCGACCATCGCGGCGTTCTGCTGCGTCGCCTGGTCGAGCTGCACGACGGCCAGATTGACCTGGTCGATGCCGGTCGACTGCTCCTGCGCGGCCACCGTGATCTCGGCGCTGAGCGCGGCTACGCGCTTGACCTCGGCGACGATTTCCTGCATCGCGCGGCCGGCCTGCTGCACGCGCTCGGCGCCGGCGTCGACGGTCTGCGACGAGCGGGCGATCAGCGTCTTGATCTCGCGTGCCGCATCGGCCGAGCGTTGCGCGAGGCTGCGCACCTCGGCAGCGACGACCGCGAAGCCGCGTCCCTGCTCGCCGGCGCGCGCCGCCTCGACGGCGGCGTTCAGCGCGAGGATGTTGGTCTGGAACGCGATGCCGTCGATCACGCCGATGATGTCGGCGATCCTGCGGCTCGACTGGCTGATCTGGGTCATGCAGTCGACCACCGCGCCGACGACCTCTCCGCCCTGATCCGCCGCCCGCGTCGCGCAGTCGGCGGTCTCGCTCGCCTGCCGCGCGTTCTCGGCGGTGGCACGCACGGTGCCCGAAATCTCCTCCATCGACGCGGCAGTCTCCACGAGACTGATCGAAGCAGCCTCGGTGCGCGCTCGCAGCTCGCCGTTACCTTGGGCGATCTCGCGGCTTACGCGCTCGATGCCGGCGATCTGTTCACTGACCTCGTCGGCCATCGCCCGCAGGTTCAGTCCCGACTGGTTCACCGCGCGCAGCAGGCGGCCCATCTCGTCGACGCGGTCGAAATGCAGGTCTTCGCCGGCCTGCCCGCTGGCGAGCGTCTGCGCCTGCCGCAGGATCTTCGTCAGCGGCACCGCGATCTGCCATTCGAGCAGCGCGCAGGCGGCGACGCCGGCGAAAGCAAGCGCGGCGGCGAGCGCGCCCAGCGCCGGGCCCGAGACGCCCGCCGCGACAGCGACGGCGCCCGGCAGCAGCGCAGCGCAGAGCGCTACCGAACGGATGCGCCAGCGCATCGGCATTACACGCAACGTGTTCATCCAGGCCAGCCATCCGGTGCGCACGACGATGCCCTCGCGCAGCCCGCGACGGCCGGCCCTGCCGGCGCGCAACGCGGCGTAGAACGCCTCGGCACGGTCGATCTCCCCGCGTCCGGGAGCCGTGCGCACCGACAGGTAGGCGACCGTCTCGCCGTCGCGGCGCACCGGCGTGGAGTTGGCGCGCACCCAATAGTGATCGCCGTTCTTGCGGCGGTTCTTCACCAGGCC
>CALCZN010000331.1:0-2659 GCA_937903095.1 uncultured Burkholderiales bacterium | reverse complement strand
CGCGCGAGTCGCGCGACCGTCGGCGACAGCGTCGCGCCCTGCTGTTTCCAGTACTCGAGGCGATCGACCGCCAGCTTCAGCCCGGGCTCGCTTTCCGCGGCGATCGGGTTGTAGAAGCCCAGGCGTTCGATGAATTCGCCGTCGCGCCGGCTGCGCTTGTCCGCCGCGATGATGTGATAGAAGGGGCGCTTCTTGGCACCGCCGCGCGTCAGGCGGATGACGACCATGTTCCGGTTTCCTTGGGAAGGGGCGAAAAACCGTACATTCTAGCGCAGAACACCCGAGTGAAGACCGGCGCAGGCCCACTCAGAACAACCGGAGCTGCGCGGCCTGCGGATCCCGGCGGAACAGGTCAGTGCGAAGCGCGAGCCGATCGTGCTCGTAGCCGAGCCGGCGCAACGCCATTTCGAAGCGCAGGCTGACGAGTTCGGCCCACGCGCCCTCCCCGCTCAGGCGCGTGAGCATGCGATCGCGGGCCGCCGAAGCGCCCTTCGGTTGCAGGTCGCGCAGCCGGCCGAGCACCCGAGCGGCGCGCTGCGGGTAGTGCTCGGCGAGCCAGTCGACGAAGACCTGGCGCAACTCGTGGGGCAGGCGCAGCACCGAATAGAAGGCGCGCCGCGCACCGGCCTCGCGGGCGGCGGCAAGCACGCGCTCGATCTCGGGTTCGTTCAGGAACGGCGCGATCGGCGCGATCGACACCCCGACCGGAATGCCCGCTTCGTGCAAGCGGCGCATCGTCTGCAGCCGGCGCCACGGCGCGGCAGCGCGCGGTTCCCAGCGCCGGGCGAGGTCGGGATCGAGCGTGGTGATCGTGAGCGAGACGCCGACGAGACCGTCGCGCGCCATCGGTGCGAGCAGGTCGATGTCGCGCTCGACCAGCGACGACTTCGTCAGCACGGTGAACGGATGCCGGTGCGCGTGCAGCACCTCGAGGATCGCGCGGGTGATGCGCCGATGTCGCTCGATCGGCTGCCAGGCATCGGTTGCCGTGCCGATGGCGATCGGCTCGCAGCGGTAGCCCGGGGCGGACAGCTCCGCGCGCAGCCGCTCGGCGGCGTTGGCCTTGACGATGATCTTCGACTCGAAATCCAGCCCCGGCGACAGGCCGACATAGCCGTGATTCGGCCGCGCGTAGCAGTAGACGCAGCCGTGCTCGCAGCCGCGATAGGGATTGATCGAGCGGCTGAAGGGAACGTCGGGCGAATCGTTCGAGGTGATCAGCGAGCGCGCCTGCTCCTCGAACACTTCGGTACGCAGCGCAGCCTCGTCGCTGGCCACGCCGCCGTCGTTGCCCCGGTCGTCGCCCCAGCCGTCGTCGAAAGCTTCCCGGCGCAGCTCGCGAAGCTCGAAGCGGTTCTGCGGATTGGAGATCGCGCCGCGACCGTGCGGCGCTGCATTGCGCGGCGCTGGCGACCCGGAGCGCATCGCAGGCTCCCGTCATACTGTACGAAACAACAGTATAACCGAGAGACCGCGGGAACGTCAGAACGCGGCTTCGGGAATCGCGAGCACGCCTCTCGCGCCTTCGACGATCGTGTCGGCGAGGCCGGGCGCCTGCACGAGGATGTGATCGGCGTAGAAGCGCGCGGTGGCGATCTTGGCGTCGAGGAAGCGCGCGTCGCCCACGCCGGCCTTGCGCATCGAATCGGCCTTCGACGCAGCGCGCGCCATCTGCCAGCCGCACAGCACCACGCCGGCGAGCTTCAGGTAGGGAACGCTGCCGGCGAACACCGAGCGCACGTCGCCCCCGAATGTGTCGACGACGTAATCGACTGCGCGCGAGAGCGCTTCGCGGCCGGCGCGCAACCGGGCGGCGATCGCGACGAGATCCTCGCTGCCGCGCTCCCCGAGCGCCTGTTCGGTCTCGCGCACCTGCTCGAGGAGCTGCCGCGCGACGGCGCCGCGGTCGCGCACCGTCTTGCGGCCGACGAAGTCGTTCGCCTGGATCGCGGTGGTGCCCTCGTAGATCGTCAGGATGCGCGCGTCGCGGTAGTACTGCGCGGCGCCCGTCTCCTCGATGAAGCCCATGCCGCCGTGCACCTGCACGCCGAGCGAGGCGACCTCTATCGACATCTCGGTGGACCAGCCCTTGACCACCGGAACCAGGTATTCATAGAGCCGCTTGTGCTGCTCGCGCGTGGCTTCGTCGGTTGCGTGATGCGCCCAGTCGGAATGCGCCGCCGCCACGCAGGCAAGCGCGCGCGCGGCCTCGGTGTGGGCGCGCATCGACATCAGCAGGCGCCGCACGTCGGGGTGATGGATGATCGTGACCGGCCCGGACGAACCCGCGACGTCACGGCTCTGCACGCGCTCCTTCGCGTAGGCCACCGCCTGCTGGTACGCGCGCTCGGCCACCGCGATGCCCTGGATGCCCACGGCGAAGCGCGCCGCGTTCATCATCACGAACATGTACTCGAGGCCGCGGTTCTCCTCGCCGATGCGGTAGCCGATCGCGCCGGCGCCGACTTCGCCCTTGTCGTCGCCGTACAGCAGCACGGCGGTGGGGCTGGCCGAGATGCCGAGCTTGTGCTCGATCGACGCGCACCAGACGTCGTTGCGCTTCCCGCTCCCGCCTTCCTCGTCCACCAGGTATTTCGGCACGACGAACAGCGAGATCCCCTTGATGCCCTCGGGCGCGTCGGGCGTGCGCGCGAGCACG
>CALCZN010000330.1:0-3828 GCA_937903095.1 uncultured Burkholderiales bacterium | reverse complement strand
CTTCGCGTCGCCGTGCAATCTCGCGCGCTTGAAACGTCTGCCGTCGAAGGAACGCCGCTCATTTTCGAGCCATTCGATGGTCAAGCGGGCGGGATGGTGCGGTGCCAGACGAGCCGACCGAATCCGCAAGCTCGCGCACTTCTCCTCGAAATCGACCGGCCCTTCTTCGCAGGCCATGACCTGATGAAACGCGGCAAACCAGCGGCCGATCTCTTCGAGGAGTCGGTCCTGGACCTCCGGCGAGCTCGCACGCAGGACGCGAGATGCGGTATCAGCCTCCAGGTATTCCATCACGATCGTCGCGTCGCGCAGCGCGAGCGGTTGCAGCACGTGGAACCCGCCGACACGATCCGACTGCTCGAAAAGCTGCCGCTCCAGGAGGAACTGCTGCTGTGCGGCGAACCGGGCCGCCGCGACGCTCTCTGCCTTCAATGCCTTGAGGAACACCAGCCGTCCGCAACGGACGCAACGGGCCGTGCCGGTTTTCGAGTTGTGTCGGGGTTGCACGGACGAAAGTCGCCAATCGATCTGGCGGCAATCCGGGCATTCGAGCGCGGATACAGCCGCGCTCAGCTCCGGATCCTTCATGATGAGGAGGCCCCGACGATCGGAATCCCGTTTCTCATGGCTCCGCGGCGTTCCTGTCAGTCGGCAGTACGAATGAAGAACATGTTTGTGTCGGCATCGCGCATGAAGACGAGTCCCTTCATCTCCGGAACGTAAGTAAAACGTCCGTAGATGTAATGCAACCCGCCCTTGGCCACCTCGTTGGATGGGACGTTCCCGGTCACCTCGGCTACCGTGACGTCGAATCTGTCTGCGTCGATCCGATACAGTTTCGAGTCGCCGCGTCTCCAGAACCAGAATACGTCTACCGCAGAGTCGTACACGAGTTGCCCGGAACCGGCTGCCGCCTGGGCCGCGGGTCCCGTCACTTCGATGCGCGAGATACGGGCTTCGGCGTTCAGATCGAACACCGCTGCTCCGACGTTTTTGTTGGAAAGTCGCAGCATGCGGTTGCGCCGCGTATCGATCGCGTACGGCGTCTCGTAGCGCGATGGACCTCGGTCGCCCAACCGGCTCCAACGGTTGCTCGCCTGGTTCCAGCGAAAGAGTTGTCCGCGCGGCGAGTGAACGTAGACGTTTCCGTCGGCGTCCTTCGCCACGCCCGCGGCGTAGGAAGCGATGCCCGGCTGGTCCGGCAACGTGCCCTCCGGCAGATAGTCGTTGGTTTCCGGATCGAACGCATCGACGGTGTCCGCGCTGTTGGCGGTCTTCGACCACAGCGCCGGCGCACCGAAGAAGCCGAGAATGTCCCGCTGGTCGATGAACTGCAGGGTCCAATAAGTGTGACGTGCCGCCGGACGTCCGTCGGCGTAGTGAGCCGGCCCCTTGTCCGCGATCGGCGGCGCTTCGCTCGGCTCGTTGCGGCGTACCCAGACCGGCTTCTCTGCGCCCAGCCTGATCGAGAAGACCTCGTTCCCGGCGTAATCCGCGTGTCCGCCGCCGGCGATGAACAACTCGCTTCCCTTCGTCTTGAGCGCCCCCCCCGAGTACGCCAGGATCCCTTTCTTTCCCATGACGCCGAGCGAACCTCGGTAGTCGCGAAATGCCTTCGCCTCGGATAGACGGGTATCCGGAATCTCGTACCAGCGGTACAGCGGCAGCTTCGCAGCCCACGAAGGCATCGCCGGCTCGACTCCCACCGGACGCGATGGCGGCAACCTGCCCGCTGACTTCGGCGAGACGTCGCTCGTGCGGACCACTCCTTCGGCTCGCTTCAAGCGGTCATTGGGCTCGTCGGCCTCTCGCGCAAGGCCCCGCGGAACCAATGCCCATTTCGGATCGGCTTCCCAGCCCCAGGCGGCGAAATGAGGTGCGCCGAAGCGCAGCCATGCCGCTTCGCTACCCGGCGTTCCCCAGGTCGAAGCGAGCGCGGCGAGCGCGACGGTTGCGAAGCCCTGATCGAGCGAGTTCGTGCTGTTCGCGTTCGGGCGCGCGCGAGGCGCCCATTGCGACGCGCCGTCGTAATCCTGGTACTGCGCAGCAACGTCGGCCCATCGCTGATACAGCGCGCCGGTCCTTGCGTCGACGAAGGGCAGCGTGTAGTCGCCGAGATGATAGGGGTCCGCGCCCTCGGCCAGCACCTGCTGCACGAAAAAGGGCGCGAACCATTGCTTCAGCGCCTGAGCAGGCAGGTCGAGCTCGACGGCCCGATTCAATGAGTACATGAGGAACGCGTGCATCCAGATCGCATCGCGCCGCTTGACCGAACCGCCCGATCCGTAGCCGTCGTTCCCTTCGCTCCAGTAGTGCAACGGATTCCCGTCGCGCAGGCGCCCCTTCGAGCAGTCGCCTGCAGTGTTCGCCCATTTCCAGTCGCTGCGCTGGAAGTTGTCGTCGCGCCGTACGCCGCGCGTGCCCTCGAAGCGCACGATCGCGTCCTCGACGGCTTCGTGCAGGTAGCGCCGGAAGGACGGATCCTCCTCGGGTGCCGCCCATGCGGCCTCGGCAAGCATGCGAAAGCCCCACGCAACGCCGCGCAGTTGCCCGCCGATCCCGAGATGGGATCGGTCGGCGCCCTTCGAATAGCAGAACAGGCCGTATAGTCCCCAGGAGTTGTCGAGCAGCGAGAAGCTCGCCCAGAACTCCAGTTGCTCGAGGTAGAAGTGCTCCCCCGTCAGCAGGTAAGGGAGGAAAAACGGCTGAGGCTGATGCGCGTTGTCGGGGTTCCACCCCTTCCGGTCGAGCGCTCCGACCGGCTTCACGCGGTCCTGGGCGTCGGTATAGCCGTAGCCGAGATCGAGCATTGCCAGCGTGGGGCGCGCATAGGCGGAAACCGGCTTGCCGAGCGCGTGCCCCGTGTGTCCGCGGTCGACGAAACGGGCGACCGCCCCTTCCCTCAGATGGACGGGCCAGGCGGCCGCGAGATCGGCCTGTCCGAGCGCGACTTCGCGAAGCTCGGCGCTACCATCGTAGAGCCAGGCAACCATCCACTTTGGATAAGGCCCCAGATCCGGGCGGCCGCCCGTGGTCGGCATCGCGGGAGTCCACAATCCGCGCTCGAAGATGTCCTTGCGCGCCGAAGCCCAACTCTTCGCGATCGCCGACCGGCTCGCAGCCGACAGACGGATCGAGGAGTCGTAGTTCGGAATCGCCTGCGTGCTCGCGAGATACGCCACGTTGTAGTCGATGTCGAGCGGCGCAGGCACCTGCCCCTGCCAGAACGTGCGCGTCCAGCGCGACATGTAGACATGCTCGACGCCGGCACGCCGATACGCTTCCTTCGGCTTGTCGTGGCCGAGCGTGATCGAGACGTCGTAGTGCTGGTTCTGCAGCTTCTCGGTGTCCGTGATCTCGGCAATCACGCGCGTGCGCGTCGTCTTCAGCGCAGGCCAGAACTGGACTTCGAACGACGGACGCACCGACCGATGTTCATCGGTTCCCAGGTCGGCCGATTTGCCCGCATGGTCGGCGACGATTGCCGTCGTCACGATCGGTCCTTTCGTCCACAGCGTGAACTTGCCGCGGGAGATCAGATCGCGCGCCGAGGCGCTTCCTGCGGCGCCGGCGTTCAGCGCCAGAACGGCGTCGAAGTCGAAGGCATCACCGAGCATCGACGCCCGATCGAGCGCGTCTTCGTCGCGGCAAGGCCCGTCGATGAAGCTCAGTTCCACCGCGCCCTGCGCCGGGAGCCGGGGCAGGATCGCCGAGACGACGGCGAAGCGCACGGAGCCGTCCGCATGGCGCGTCTTCACGTCGGCCTGTGACGGAATCGGCCAGCCGTCGACCAGCAGTTGCGAGATCGGAAGAGCGTCGTGTAGGGAA
>CALCZN010000329.1:0-6320 GCA_937903095.1 uncultured Burkholderiales bacterium | reverse complement strand
CGCATTCCCGTCAGCCCAGCAATTGCCGGATCGCTTCGCCGAGCGGCGTCGCCGCTGAAGTCCGCCTCGGACCGGGTTCCCCCCTTGCTGCCTCGAGGGTTCATGGGCGGCCCGAGGGCGCGCCCGGCTTCGAGGAGGAACGATCCATGGCAAGAAATCCCTACGGCAACGGTCGGCGGGGCCCCGATTCCCGCCCGCGCGACAGCCTGCGACAGTCGGCGTATCCAGATAGATACGCGGACAGATACGCCGCCGAATACCCGCGCGAATACACCGACGACCTCGACGAGGGCCGCTTCCAGACGCACCCGATGCAGCGCGCGGGAAGCGGCTTCGCGCAGGCTGAACCATCGCGCGGATCGCGCTACGGCTCGCGCGAGTCGAATTACGGCGGGCGGGAACCGCGCTACGGCGAGGAGCGACGCTACGCAACGGAGTACCCTGCCGCGCGCGGCTACGGCACGCCCGAGTCGCGTTACGGTGCGCAACGCCCGCGCAACCGCGGTCCACGCAACTGGCAGCGTTCGGACGAGCGCATCCGCGAGGACGTCTGCGAACGGCTGGCCGCGCTCGACGACGTCGACGTCTCGGATGTCAGCGTTTCCGTCGAGCAGGGCAACGTGCGCCTGACCGGCAGCGTGGTCCAGCGCGGCGACAAGCATCGCATCGAGGACGTGGCGGACGACTGCGCGGGCGTGCGCGAGGTCGACAACCAGATCCGCGTGCGTCGGGACGACGCGCGCAGCCCGGGCGGCTTCTGGGGGCATCTGTTCGGCTTCGAGTCGGGTACGAAGGCACGCGACGTGATGACGCGCGAGCCGATCACGGTGTCGCCGGACGACACCGTGCAGCACGCCGCGCAGATCATGAAGGACGCGGACGTCGGCTCGGTGCCGGTGTGCGACGGCCAGCGCCTGCAGGGCATGGTCACCGATCGCGACATCGCCGTGCGCGTGGTCGCGGCGGGCCTGCCCGCCGACACGACGCAGGCCTCGCAGGCGATGACCGCCGAGGTGTTCTGGTGCTACGAGGACGACGACATCGCCGACGTTCTCGACAAGATGGGCGAACAGCAGGTGCGCCGCATCCCGGTGGTCGATCGCGACCACAAGCTGACCGGAATCGTCTCGCTGGGCGACATGGCGGTGCAGCGCTCGGGCGACCAGGTCGAGGACGCGCTCGAGGAGATCTCGATGCCGTCGTCGAAGGGAGCGACGAGCGCGGGCTCGACGATGTCGCCGGCGGGATCGTCGCAACGCCACTGAGTCCGGCCGCGGGGACAAGAAAGCCCGGCTCGATGGCCGGGCTGTCCCGCGAAGCCCGGCGCCGCGGCCGGACTATGTCACGAAGCCCGGCGCGGCGGCCGGGCCATGCCACGAGGTCCGCCACGGCGGGCGGACCTGGCGCTACTGGATCTTCGCCTTCGCGCGCAGGTCCTGCTGCAGTTGCTGCACGCGCTTGCGCTCCAGTTCCTGCTGGATCTGCGGACGGACCTGCTCGAGCGGCGGCGCCTTCGCCTCTCGCACGTCGTCCAGGCGGATGACGTGCCAGCCGAACTGCGATTTCACCGGCTCTTCGGTGTACTTGCCCTTCTCGAGCTTGACCATCGCGTCGGAGAACTCCTTGACGAAGGTGCCGGGCGTGTTCCAGTCGAGGTCGCCGCCGGATTGCGCCGAACCCGGGTCCTTCGATTTCTTCGCCAGTTCGTCGAACTTCGCGCCCTTCTTCAGCTGCGCGATGATCGCCTTGGCCTCGTCCTCGGTCTCGACCAGGATATGACTGGGCCGGTATTCCTTCTCGCCGACCTGCGTCTTGAGCCGGTCGTATTCGGCCTGGATCTCCCCGTCGGTGATCGGGTGCGCCTTCAGGTAATCACGGATCGTCGCGCGGATCAGGATTTCCTGGCGCGCGTTCTCCAGTTGCCTCTGCACGTCGCTGTTGCGAGCCAGGCCCTTCTTCTCGGCCTCCTGGACGAACAGCTCGCGCGCGATCAGCTCGTCGCGCACCGCTGCCCGCAATTCCGGGGTATCGGGCCGGCCCTGCGCGGCGAGCACCTGGACGAATTCGTCGACCCTTTCCTTGGGAATCGGCTTGTTGTTGACGATCGCGGCGTTCTGCGCGAAAGCGAACGAAGCGATCGGAAGCAGCACGAGCGCTGCGGTCCGCGCGAGACGCAGCGAACGGTTCCGGTGCATAAAGAATCCTTGTACAGGCATGAAGGATGCGCGGGCTGCGCAGATCGACGGGACGGCCGCGGGGAAGGGCGGCTCAGGCTTCGGCGGAAGAACCGTCGGGTCTCTCGGTGGGCGTGAGGGCTTCGATCGCGAGCGCGTGAATGCGCTGCGGCATCCAGTCGTGCACGGCATCATACACGAGGCGATGGCGCAGCACGGTGCGCAGTCCGTCGAAGCGGCCGCTGACGATGCGGACATGGAAATGCCCCGCGCCACCGGCCGCTCCCGCGTGACCGGCATGAAGCGCGCTGTCGTCGCGCAAGGCGATGTCGGCGTCGGGAAAGACGCCTGCCAGCCGCTCGCGGATTTCGTCGAGCGTGGGGCGCCTCATGGGTGTCGGCACGGGCTTCGTCACGGGCTTTCTTCCTGCACGTGGCGCCCGACGTACAGCGCCTGCGCGAGGACGAACGCCAGCGTCAGCCCCGTGGTGCCGAAGAGCTTGAAGTTCACCCAGGTGTCGGTGGGGAAGCGATAGGCGACGAACAGATTCAGCGCCGCCATCACGACGAAGAACCCCACCCACAGCAGGTTCAGCCGCGACCAGATCGGCTCGGACAGCGCGATCTGCTTTCCCATCGCGGAGCGGATCAGGTTGCGATCGAACAGCAGCTGGGCCGCGCCGAGAACCAGCGCGAACAGGCCGTACAGCACCGTGGGCTTCCACTTGATGAAGGTCTCGTCCTGCAGCAGCAGCGTCATGCCGCCGAACAGCACGATGATCGCCAGGCTCGCCCACTGCATTCCCTCGACGCGCTTGCGCCGGGCGAGAAGCCAGCCGATCTGCCCGATGCTCGCGACGATCGCCACCGCCGTGGCGACGTAGATGTTCGCCGCCTTGTAGGCGACGAAGAACAGGACGACCGGGAACAGGTCGAAGAGCAGCTTCATGGCGTCAGTATATGATCGCGGATTCGCTGGAGATTCCGATGGCCGAACGTACCCGAAATCGCCGCAACACGCTCGAGCGGCGTTGCCTTCCCAAGTCGCTCAAGCGCCTCTTCAACGGCTCGAAGCGACCGATCTTCCGCATGCTCGAGAAGGTCAAGCGCAGCTAGAGAAGCGCTCACCCGGACCCTTCGCGGGTCTCCGGCTCGAAACGCAGCGACGCCGAGTTGATGCAGTAGCGCAGGCCGGTGGGCGGCGGCCCGTCCTCGAAGACGTGGCCCAGGTGCGCGTCGCAGGCGGCGCACAGCACCTCTACCCGGCGCATCCCGTGGCTCGTGTCGACGCGCTGCGCGAGATTCTCCTCGCGGATCGGCGCCCACCAGCTGGGCCATCCGCTGCCCGATTCGTATTTGCGCTCCGCGGCGAACAGCGGCGTGCCGCAGCACACGCAGACGTAGCGTCCCGCCTCGTGGTGGTCGTAGTAGCGCCCGCTGAACGCGCGCTCGGTGGAGCCCCGGCGCGCGATCGCGTATTCCTCGGGCGAGAGCTGGGCGCGCCACTGCTCGTCGGTCTTCTCGACCCGCCGGGGTGTTCCGGCTTTCGGGCTGTTCATGAGCCGCTGACCTCCGTTCTTCGATCGCTTCGCTTCGATCGGTCCACTTCGCTTCGATCGGTCCATTCTAGGCCGCTCGTGGGGAAGGCCCGGGCGACCCTTGCCGAACGCTAGAATTCCGCTGAACCGGCGCCCGGCGCGGCGCGAACGGGACCCACGAGATCAGGAGAAGGAGACATGCAAGGCTTGATGATGGACATGCCGCTGCTGGTATCGAGCATCCTGCAGCACGCCGCGCGCCATTTCAGCGACACCGAGGTCGTGTCGCGACGCGTCGAAGGCGACCTGCACCGCTACACCTACGCCGATTGCGAGCGGCGTACTCGCAAGCTGGCCGATGCTTTCGTGCGCACCGGCGTCGGCATCGGCGATCGCGTGGCCACGCTCGCCTGGAACGGCTATCGGCATCTGGAGCTGTATTACGCGGTGGGCGGCATGGGCGCCGTGATCCACACGCTGAACCCGCGGCTGCATCCGCAGCAGATCGCCTGGATCGTCAACCATGCCGGCGACGAGCATCTGGCCTTCGATCTCACGTTCCTGCCGATCGTCGAAGCGATCGCCGAGCACTGCCCGAACGTGAAGAGCTGGATCGCGATGTGCGACGCCGATCGCCAGCCGAAATCCGACAAGCTTCCGAATCTCGTCAACTACGAGAGCTTCCTCGAGCAGGGCAGCGAAGGCTTCGAGTGGCCGCAGCTCGACGAGCGTACGGCCGTCGGCCTGTGCTACACCTCGGGCACCACCGGCAATCCGAAAGGCGCGATGTACACGCATCGCTCCACCGTGCTGCACGCCTACGCGTCGGCGCTGCCCGACGGCATGGGCGCCTCGTCGCGCGACTCGATCCTGCCGGTCGTGCCGATGTTCCACGTCAACGCGTGGGGCGTGCCGTACTCCGCGCCGCTGGTCGGCGCCAAGCTCGTGTTCCCCGGCCCGCAGCTGGACGGCAAGTCGATCTACGAACTCTTCGAGGCCGAGGGCGTCACTTTCTCGGCCGGCGTGCCCACCGTCTGGCTCGGGCTGCTGCAGCACATGAAGCAGACGGGGGCGAAGTTCTCGACGCTGCAGCGCACGGTGATCGGCGGCTCGGCGTGTCCGCCGGCGATGATCCGCGCCTTCCGCGAGGAATACGGCGTCGAGGTGATCCATGCCTGGGGCATGACCGAGATGTCGCCGCTGGGCACGCTGTGCAAGCTGCAGAACAAGCACCTGAAGCTGCCCGAGGCGGCGCAGCAGAAGCTGCTCGAGAAACAGGGGCACGTGATCTTCGGCGTCGACATGAAGATCGTCGACGACCAGGACAACGAGCTGCCGTGGGACGGCCAGACCTTCGGCAACCTGATGGTGCGCGGGCCGTGGGTGGTCAAGGAGTATTTCCGCGGCGAGGGGGGCGACCCGCTGCACTACGACGCCGACGGGCGCGGCTGGTTTCCCACCGGCGACGTCGCCACGATCGACGCCGACGGCTACATGCACATCACCGACCGCAGCAAGGACGTCATCAAGTCGGGCGGCGAGTGGATCAGCTCGATCGAGCTGGAGAACCTGGCGCTCGCGCATCCGGCGGTGGCCAATGCCGCCGTCATCGGCGTGTCGCACCCGAAGTGGGACGAGCGCCCGCTGCTGGTCGTGGTGAAGAAGCCCGACGCGCAGGTGACGCGCGACGAGCTGATCGCGTACTACGAGGGCAAGGTCGCCAAGTGGTGGACGCCCGATGACGTGCAGTTCGTCGAGCAGATCCCGCTGGGCGCCACCGGCAAGGTGCTGAAGACGAAGCTGCGCGAACAGTTCGCCGACTACCGGCTGCCCGAGACGGCCTGAACTCGCGGCGCTCGCAGTCCGAAGCGGCCGCGAGTGCCTCGCCTGCTAGCGCAGGTCGCGCGTAGGTCACGAGAACCAGCGCAGCACGGCGGCGCCGGCGAGCGCCGTTGCCCCGAGCCCGGCCAGCGCGTGCCAGCCGCGATCGCGTGCGGGCGCGCTCCAGCGCACGCCGCGAGCGAGCATCAGCGCGGAGAGCGACAGGCCGGCGGCGGCGCACAGCACCTTGACGACGAGCGCGGTTCGCGCGATCGCGCTCAGGTCGGGCAGTACGCCGTAGTAGTGCAGGCTCGTCAGCCCGAAGGAAACGCCGCTGGCGATCTGGACGACCCAGGCGACGACGACGAGCCTGGCGAGCGCGCCCCGGTCCGAGTCCGATGCGAAGGCCGGCCGCGACGCGGCGATCGGCGCCGCGGTGACGGCGACCGCGCCGAAGTTGTGGACGAGCTGCACGAGCGCGTAGGCGAGGTTCTCCATGCGCTGCCGCGCGCTCAAGCGCCGGGGCGGGTCGCGCGCGCCTCGCCCTTCACTCGACGACGACCTTCACGCAATCCTCGACCCTGATCGGCGTGTGCGCCTTGTTGACGATCTTCACGCACAACCGGTGCGGGCCCGGCGGCAGCGTCTCGAGCGTGTAGCTGCCCTTGCGCTGGCGCAGGATCCCGACTTCCTTGTCGTCGACGTAGACGTGCACGTGGTCGCCGCGCGGACCGGGGTCGACTTCGTAGACGAGGCGGTTCTGCTCCATCGCATCGAGTTTCGCGCCG
>CALCZN010000328.1:0-6318 GCA_937903095.1 uncultured Burkholderiales bacterium | reverse complement strand
GGTGGTCGCGTCGGGCCGCGAAGCCGACGTGCTCGTGCGCCTGGCCGCCGGCGAGTCGATCGGCACGCGTTTCGTCGCGCAGACGCCGCGCCTGGCCGCGCGCAAGAAATGGCTCGCCGACCACCTTCAGCTGCGCGGATCGGTGCGCCTCGACGCCGGCGCGGTGCGCGCGCTGCTGCGCCGGGGCGGCAGCCTTCTGCCGATCGGTGTCACCGACGTGGTCGGCGACTTCGAACGCGGCGAAGCAGTGGCGATCCTCGATCCCGACGGACGCGAGATCGCGCGCGGGCTCTCCGGCTACTCCAGCTCGGAGGCGCGCCTGATCATGCGCAAGCCGTCCTCGGAGATCGCGCGCATCCTCGGGTTCGTCGAGGAACCCGAGCTGGTCCACCGCGATCACATGGTGCTGCGCGTGACTCCGGGCAGCGACGACGGCGCCATCGCATAGATCGGCGCGTCGAGTCCCTCGCCGAACTCGCCGAGCGCCTCGAGCTGGTCCACCGGCACGACGCGCCGGTTCTCGCAGAAGAAGCGCAGTCCCGAGCGGTTGCGCTGGTAGAGCCGGCGGGCGGCGTCGAGCGCGGCCTGCGGCGCGTGCAGCATCGCGAGCGAGCAGCCTGCTTCGGCGACGAGCGCATCCTCGTGCTCGGCCGGCGTTTCGATTTCGATCGTTTCCATCGGACGTCTCCTCGGTCGAAGGGCACGCATCGAGAGTAGGCGCCCGCATCGCCGGGAAACGACGAGCAGGGGCGCGAACGCCACGCACGACGGGACGAACGTCGCGTCGCCGGCGCCCATCGTTGCGCGACCGCGACGTCCGGCGAACGTGCGGCCGTTCGTCAGGGGACCAGCGGGGCGAACTCGTACCCGTCGCCGCTTCGCGCCACGCGCCCCATCGCCGAGCCCGGCCAATGGAAGCCGGCGACCACCCAGTTCCCCGCGACCGCCTCGTCGAGCAGGCGGCGCCGGGAACGCTTCGCCGTTTCCGGGTCCATGTCGAAGCGCACCGACCAATCGGGATGGCGCAGGAACAGCGCCGCGACGTTCGCCAGGTCGCCCAGATAGGCGAAGCGGTGCCCGCCGTCCTCGAAGCCGAAGCCGGTGTGCCCGGGCGTGTGACCGAAGGCGGGGATCGTGGCGATGCCGGGCAGCGCTTCGGCGCCGGGCGCGAAGCGCCGCACGTCGGCGGCGATGGGGGCGAACACGCCCCGCGTGGCCTCGAAGGCGCCGCTCATCGCGGCCGGCGCGGCGCGCATGCGCGCGTCGTCCATCCACCAGTCCCACTCGGGCGCCGGCACGTGGATCGTCGCGTTCGGGAAGGCGAGTTTTCCGTCGGCGTCGCGCAGTCCGTTGATATGGTCGCCGTGGAAATGCGTGATCAGCACGTCGTGGATCGACGCCGGATCGATGCCCACCTCGCGCAGGTTCGCCAGCAGGCGCCCGGTGCCGGGCGCGCCGAAGCTTCCGTTCCCCGCGTCGAGTAGCAGGCGACGGTTGCGCCGCTCGACGACGAAGGCGGTGAAAGGGATGGTGACCGACGCGCTGCCGAGGCCCGCATCGTCGAGCGCCTGTCGCACCTGCGCCAGCGGCACGCCCGGCACGAAATTCTCGTCGAGCGGCATCGTCGCGGAGCCGTCGCGCACCGAAGTGACGACGGTCGAGCCGATCTCGGTGCGCGCCACCCCGTCGCGCAGCGCGACGCCGCGCACGCCCTTCGGTCGATACGCCACCGAGCCGGGCAGGTCGCCGGGACCGAAATCGGCGCAGCCGCCGAGCCAGGGGATCGAGGAAGCGGCGGCGAGCGCGGCGCTCGCGCGCAGGCAGGCGCGCCGGGTCGGATTCATCGTTGCTCCTTGCGGTTCGGGCATCCGATTCTCCGTGAAACCGCAGCGGCGAGCGTCGATTCACCGACGGCGGCACCGGCGGCGGGGTCGGCGCGGATGCCGGCGACGAAAAGGGTGACAATCGCTGGCGAAGGCCGCGTTCCCGAACTCGGTGCGGCCCGGCCGCCTGCCAGCCGCGGCGACTCCCCCCGACTCCTTCTCCCGAATCCTGCGCGATGCCCGATTCCGCTTTCCACGGCGTGTTCCCCTACCTCGTTTCTCCGGTCGATGCCGACGGGCGCGTTCGCACCGAGGTGCTTGCGCGCCTGTGCGACGACCTGATTGGCGCCGGTGTGCACGGGCTCGCCGCGCTCGGCTCCACCGGCGAGTTCGCCTACCTGGGCTGGGAGCAGCAACGCGAAGTGGTGGCCACCGTCGTCGAGGCGGCGGCCGGGCGCGTGCCCGTGCTCGCGGGCGTGGCCGCGACGACGATCGCCGAAGCGCAGCGACGCGCGCGCGCCTTCGCGCAGATGCGCTGCGACGGGATCATCGCCATCCTCGAGGCCTATTTCCCGATCGCCGACGACGGCGTGCAGGCGTATTTCGAGTCGATCGCGCGCGCTGTCGACCTGCCGCTGGTGCTCTATACGAATCCGAACTTCCAGCGCTCCGATCTGTCGCTGCCGGTGATCGAGCGCCTGAGCCGCGTGCCGAACATCGTCGGCATCAAGGACGCGTCGTCGAACACCGGACGGCTGCTGTCGATCCTCGATCGCGTCGAGGGGCGCATGCAGGTGTTCGCGGCGTCCGCCCACATCCCGGCGTGCGTGATGCTGATCGGCGGCGTCGGCTGGATGGCGGGCCCCGCGTGCATCGCCCCCCGGCAGAGCGTCGCACTGTACGAGGCGTGCCGCGACCGCGACTGGGCGCGCGCGATGGACCTGCAGCGCCCGCTGTGGCGGCTGAACCAGGCGTTCGCCAAACACAACCTCGCCGCATGCATCAAGGGCGGGCTCGAGCTGCAGGGCTATGCGGTGGGCGCTCCGCTGCCGCCGCAGGCGCCGCTTTCGCCCGCCGGCGTCGACGAGGTGCGCGCCGCGCTGCAGGCGATCGGCGCGCTGCCGGACCATGGAGGCTGATTGCTCATGACGACGAACGACGCATCGATGCGCATGGAGCGCGACACTTTCGGCCCCATCGAGGTGCCGGCCGACCGGCTGTGGGGCGCGCAGACGCAGCGCTCGCTGCAGTTCTTCGCGATCTCCACCGAGCGCATGCCCGACGAACTGATCTCGGCGCTCGCGCAGGTCAAGCGGGCCGCCGCGATCGTCAATCACGATCTCGGCCGGCTCGACGCGGCCAAGGCCGACGCGATCGTGCGCGCCGCCGACGAGGTGCTCGACGGCCTGCATGCGCAGGAGTTTCCTCTGGCGGTGTGGCAGACCGGCTCCGGCACGCAGTCGAACATGAACGTCAACGAGGTGCTCGCGAACCGTGCCTCGGAGCTGCTCGGCGGCGAGCGCGGCACCAAGCGCCTGGTGCACCCGAACGACGAGGTCAACCGCGGTCAGTCGTCCAACGACGTCGTTCCCACCGCGATCCACGTCGCGGTGGCCACCGCCGTCGCCCGGCGTCTCGTGCCCTCGCTCGATGCGCTGCGCGCGACGCTCGACGAGAAGGCGCGCGAATACGCCGACATCGTGAAGATCGGCCGCACGCATCTGCAGGACGCCACGCCGCTCACGCTCGGCCAGGAGATGTCGGGCTGGGTCGCGCAACTCGATCGCGCCCGCGAGGCGATCGTGCGCGCGCTGCCCGCCGTCTGCGAGCTGGCGATCGGCGGCACTGCGGTAGGCACGGGACTCAATACGCATCCGGAGTTCGGCGCGCGCGTCGCCGAGGAACTCTCGCGGCGGCTGTCGCTGCCCTTCGTGCCCGCGCCGAACCGCTTCGCCGCGCTCGCCGGGCACGAACCGGTGGTCGCGCTGCACGGCGCGCTGCACGCGCTCGCCGCAGCCGCGACGAAGATCGCCAACGACGTGCGCTGGCTGGCGAGCGGACCGCGCTCCGGGCTGGGCGAGATCCGCATTCCGGAGAACGAGCCGGGCAGCTCGATCATGCCGGGCAAGGTGAATCCCACGCAGTGCGAGGCGCTGACGATGATCGGCGCGCAGGTCGCCGGCAACGACGTCGCGATCGGCATCGGCGCTGCGTCGGGCAATTTCGAGCTGAACGTGTTCCAGCCGCTCATTGCGCACAACGCGCTGCAGAGCCTGCGACTGCTCGCCGACGGACTGGCGAGCTTCGAGCGCAACCTCGCGCGCGGCATCGAGCCGGTGCACGCGCGCATCGAGGAACTGCTCGAGCGCTCGCTGATGCTGGTGACGGCGCTCAATCCGCACATCGGCTACGAGCGTTCGGCCGAGATCGCGAAGAAGGCGCATCGCGAAGGCACGACGCTGCGCGAGGCGGCGCTCGCCCTCGGCTACGTCGACGCGAAGCAGTTCGACGAATGGGTGCGTCCGCAGGACATGACGCGGCCGAGCGCTTGAGCGCGTCCGACGGGAACGCTGACGGGGCCGGGCGATCGGATGCGCGGAGCCGGCAGCCGGCCGCCGCCGGGCCCGATTCGGTGGCCGAGACGGAGGCCGAGACGGGGGCCGGGCAGGCAAAGGCGAGCGCCGGCCGCGGCTCGCTGTCGATCCTTCGCGCGCTGTGGCCGTTCATGGCGCCCTATCGGGCGCGCGTGGCCGTCGCGGTCGCCGCGCTGCTGGTGGCCGCCGCCGCCACGCTCGTCATCCCGCTCGCCTTCCGGCGGATGATCGACGTCGGCTTCGCGTCGCCGCAGGGCGTGGCGGGCGCGGCGCTCTCCGGCGACGTCGACACCTGGTTCCTCGCGCTCTTCGGCGTCGCCGTCGTGCTCGCGCTCGGCACGGCGCTGCGCTACTACAGCGTGTCGTGGCTCGGCGAGCGCGTGACCGCCGATCTTCGCCGCGCGGTCTACCGCCAGGTGCTGCGGCAGGACGCGCGCTTCTTCGAGACGCTGAAGACGGGCGAAGTGCTGTCGCGGCTGAACACCGACACGACGCTGATCCAGACGCTGGTCGGCACCAGCGTCTCGCTGGGGCTGCGCAATGCGCTGCTGTTCGTCGGCGGGCTCGCGATGCTGATCGTCACCAGCGCCGAACTGGCATCGATCATCGTCGGGCTGCTGCTCGTCGTGGTGCTGCCGATTCTCGTGTTCGGGCGCCGCGTGCGACGGCTGTCGCGCGCGAGCCAGGACGCGCTCGCCGACACCAGCGCGCTGGCCGGCGAAACGCTGGGCGCGATCCAGATCGTGCAGGCCTACGTGCGCGAGCCGCTCGAGGCGCAACGCTTCGGCGCGGCGACCGAATCGGCCTTCGCCAGCGCGATCCGCCGCACGCGGGCGCGCGCGGCGCTCACCGCGCTGGCGATCGTGCTCGTGTTCGGCGCGATCGTCTTCGTGCTGTGGCTGGGCGCCCGCGCCGTGCTCGACGAGCGGCTCACCGCAGGGCTGCTCACGCAGTTCATCCTGTACTCCGCGCTGGTGGCCGGCGCCACCGGCGCGATCGCCGAGGTGCTGGGCGACGTGCAGCGCGCGGTCGGCGCCACCGAGCGGCTGCTCGAGCTGCTCGGGGCGCAGCCGTCGATCGTTTCGCCGCGTCATGCGCAGCCGCTGCCGGTGCGCCGGACCGGCGCCGGCGTGCGTTTCGAAGGCGTGGGTTTCCGCTATCCGTCGCGGCCCCGCGAGCTCGCGCTCGAAGCGATCACGCTCGACATCGCCCCCGGCGAGACGGTCGCGTTGGTCGGTCCGTCGGGCGCGGGCAAGACGACGATGTTCCAGCTGCTGCTGCGCTTCCACGATCCGCAGGCCGGCCGCATCCTGCTCGACGGCGTCGACCTGCGCGCGCTCGATCTCGCCGAGCTGCGCGGCGCGATCGGGCTCGTCTCGCAGGACAGCGTTGTGTTCTCGGCGGATGCGATGGAGAACATCCGCTACGGCAGGCTCGACGCGACCGACGCCGAGGTGATCGAAGCCGCGAAGGCGGCCAACGCGCACGAGTTCATCGGGCGGCTGCCCGAGGGCTACCGCACTTTCCTCGGCGAACGCGGCGTGCGCCTGTCGGGCGGGCAGCGCCAGCGCATCGCCATCGCGCGCGCGTTGCTGCGCAACCCGCCGCTGCTGCTGCTCGACGAGGCGACGAGCGCGCTCGATGCCGAGAGCGAGCGCGCGGTGCAGGCGGCGATCGAGCGGGCGATGCAATCGCGCACGACGATCGTCATCGCGCACCGGCTGTCGACGATCGTCGGCGCCGACCGGATCGTGGTGCTGGATCGCGGGCGCATCGTCGAGGTCGGCGCGCATGCGGGGCTCATCGAGCGCGGCGGGTTGTATGCGCGGCTCGCGGCGATGCAGTTCGAGGCGTGAAGGGTTTCTCTGCCGTCGGCACGGGCGCGGCGCGGCAATCGGCAG
>CALCZN010000327.1:0-1966 GCA_937903095.1 uncultured Burkholderiales bacterium | reverse complement strand
GATCTCGGGCGGATGCCCGACGACGGTCTTTCCGCCCTGGATCTGGAACACCGGCGGCTCGAGCGAGTCGATCTGGCCGGTCTTGCCGAAGTGCACCGGCCCCCAGAAGGTCATCACGTTCATGCCGGCGAGCGCATCGCGGACCTTCTCGCGATCGAGCGAGCCGGCCTTTTCGATCGCCATCTGGAACAGCGCGCCCGAAACCGACGACGAAGCCTGCGCGTAGTCGGGCGTGACGTTGTACTTCTCGCGGAACAGCTTCACGTAGTTGTCGGCGGTGCCGAAGATGTCCTTGCCCTGGTAGCGCACGGCGGGATGCCACCACGCGGCACTGCTGATGTTCTCGGCGCCGGCGCCGGCCGCGTCGATGAACTCCTGGTACGCCGGCCCGGCGATCATCGTGACCACCGGCGCGCCGATGCGCTGGTCGGACATCTGCTTGCGGATCAGCACGAGATCGTTGATGTAACCGGTGGCGAAGATCCAGTCCGCGTTGGCCGCTTTCACCTGCGCGAGCGCCGACGAATGGTCCATCGTGTTGATCGCGTATTTCTCGAACATCACGACATCCATACCGTGCTTCTTCGCCGACTTCTCCATCTCCTGCGCGATCGCCAGCGGGAAGAGATCGTTGCGCGCGATGATCGCCACCCGCTTCACCTGCGGCGCCTTCTGCGAGACGATCTGCGTGAGCGGGGTCGTCAGCGTGTCGTTCGGCGTGAAGGTACCGAACAGGTACCTGTAGCCCTGGTCGTACACCTGGGACGACGACGCGGTCGAGGCGATCGTCGGCATCCTGTATTTCTCGCTGACCGTGCTCGCCGCCTTCGCGGCGCCCGAGCCGAAGGGCGAGAACAGGAAATTCACTTTCTCCTGCGTGATCAGCTGCTCGGCCGCCTGCACCGCGCGCGGCGTGTTCGACTGGTAGTCGGTGTAGACGATCTCCACCTTCATCTTCCGGCCGCCGACGTCTATGCCGCCGGCCTTGTTGACCTGCTCGGCCCACAGGTCGTAGCCCTGCTGCTGCTTCAGGGCCTCGGGAGCGAGCGCTCCGGTGAGCGGCAGCGGCGCTCCGAAGCGGATCGTTTCCTGCGCGGAGGCGCCCGTCGAGAGGACGAACGGTGCCGCGGCGACGGCGGCGCAGGCGAGAGTGCGGCGAAGCGAGCGTGCAGTCATGGCGTCTCCTGATCGTTTCGACGTGAAGTTCCGTCGTTATGGGGAACCGAGTCTACTTGCGACGCTGCTTGCTGGGAACCGCAGATTTGCGAGCGGAGCGTTCTCTAGATCAGAACGCTCGCCGGGCGCCTCCGTTTCGCCGGCGACATCATCGCCTTCATGCAGTCGACGGCGGCGGCGGCCGCCGGCGAGAGGGTGCGCGCGGCGCTCACCACCAGCGTCACGCGAGTGGCGCGAAGCAGCGGCTCGTCGAGCGGAACCGCGACGAGCCGCCTTTCGGCAACCTCGCCGCGCACCGTGTCGAGCGGCAGGAAAGTGACGCGATCACTCGCGAGCACGAGGCGCCAGGCAAAGGCGAGCGTGTTGGTCTCCACGACCGTGTGCAGCTCGAGGCGATGCATGGCGCGCACGCGGTCGATCAGCTGGCGGATGCCGAAGGACCGGTTCGGCAGCACGATCGGCCACGGAGCTACGTCGGCGAGGCGGCACTTGCGCCTTCGCGCAAGCGGATGCGCCGGGCGCACGATCGCGCACAGGGGCTGGCTCATGAACGCGAGCTCGAGCAGGTCGCGGCGGGGCGAACCGCCGAACACCATGCCGAAGTCCACCTCGTGCTCGGCCACCGCTTCGGCCACGCGCTGCGAGCCGTAGGCCGAGACGTCGAGATTGAGTCCCTCGTGCTCGGCGAGAAAACGTTCGGTGAACACCGTCATGAGTCCGGCGAGCAGCCCCTCGACGCAGGCGACGTCGACGTGCCCGCGATGCAGCGTCTCGTATTCGTGGATCTGCG
>CALCZN010000326.1:0-3313 GCA_937903095.1 uncultured Burkholderiales bacterium | reverse complement strand
GTCGTGCGCGCGCACGGGCTGCGCGAAGCGCCGGTCCCCGGCGTGGCGAGCCTGGGCACCCGCCCCGCCGTCGAGCGAAACGGGCAGTTGCTGCTCGAGACGCATCTGTTCGATTTCGACGAGCCCGCCTACGGACGCCTGGTGCGCGTCGAGTTCGTCGCGAAGCTGCGCGACGAACGCAGCTTCGATTCGCTGGACGCGTTGCGCGCGCAGATCGCGCTTGATGCGCACGACGCGCGCGAAATGTTCGCGCGCGAGGCGCACGACGCGCGCGAAATGTTTGCGCGCGAAGCGCAGGACGCGGGCGAACATCTCGCCCGTCCTGCCGTCCCGCCCGATTTCGCCGATTGAGCCCCGGAGAACCGATGGCCGAAGGAAAGCCTGCCGCGCGCCGCGACAAAGGGTGGCGAGACACCCTGAACATGCCCGAGACACCGTTCCCGATGCGCGGCGACCTCGCGAAGCGCGAGCCCGCGTGGACGCAGCAATGGCAGGACGAAGACGTCTACGAGCGCATCCGCGTCGCGTCGAAAGGCCGTCCCGTCTGGGTGCTGCACGACGGCCCGCCCTACGCCAACGGCGACATCCACCTCGGCCACGCGGTCAACAAGATCCTGAAGGACGTCATCGTCAAGAGCCGCAACATGGCCGGCTACGACGCGCATTACGTGCCGGGCTGGGACTGCCACGGCATGCCGATCGAGATCCAGATCGAGAAGCGCTACGGCAAGCACCTGTCGGCCGACGAAGTGCAGGCGAAATCGCGCGCCTACGCCACCGAGCAGATCGTTCGCCAGAAGCGCGACTTCATCCGGCCCGGCGTGCTCGGCGACTGGAAGGATCCGTACCTGACGATGGCGCCGGGCAACGAGGCCGACGAGCTGCGCGCGCTCGGCCGCATCCTGCGCAAGGGCTTCCTCTATCGCGGGCTCAAGCCGGTGAACTGGTGCTTCGACTGCGGCTCGGCGCTGGCCGAGGCGGAGGTCGAGTACCGCGACCGCACCGACCCGGCGATCGACGTCGGCTTCCCCTTCGCCGAGCCCGAGCGCCTGGCGCGCGCCTTCGGCCTGCCGAAACTGCCCATCGAGCGCGGCTACGCGGTGATCTGGACCACGACGCCGTGGACGATTCCCGCCAACCAGGCGCTGAACGTCCACCCCGACTTCGACTACGCGCTGGTGCGCGTGCAGTGGCAGGGCGCGCCCGCGCTGCTCGTGCTCGCCGCCGAGCGCGTCGAGGCGTGCCTGAAGGCGTGGAAGCTCGAAGGCGAGGTGCTCGCCACCGCGAAAGGACGCGCGCTCGATCGCATCGCGTTCCGCCACCCCTTCGCCGACCGGCTCTCGCCGGTGTACCTGGGCGATTACGTCACGCTCGAGTCGGGCACCGGCATCGTCCACTCGGCGCCCGCCTACGGCGTCGAGGACTTCCTGTCGTGCAAGGCGCACGGCATGCGCGACGAGGACATCCTGCAGCCGGTGCAGGGCGACGGCGTCTACGCCGCGTCGCTGCCGCGCTGGGGCGGCCTGTCGATCTGGGACGCCAACCCGCGCATCGTCGAGTACCTGCGCGAGATCGGCGTGCTGTTCGACACCTGGGACTACACGCACAGCTACATGCACTGCTGGCGCCATAAGTCACCGGTGATCTACCGCGCGTCCAGCCAGTGGTTCGCCGGCATGGACGTCGTTCCCGCCGACGGCGGCCCGACACTGCGCCAGTCCGCGCAGGCCGGCGTCGAGGCGACGCGCTTCTATCCGGCCTGGGGCAAGGCACGGCTGCACGCGATGATCGCGCAGCGTCCCGACTGGACGCTGTCGCGCCAGCGGCAATGGGGCGTGCCGATGGCCTTCTTCCTGCACAAGGAGACGGGCGAGCTGCACCCGCGCACGCTGGAGCTGCTCGAGGCGGTCGCGCAGCGCGTGCAGCAGGAAGGCATCGAGGCCTGGCAGCGGCTCGATCCGCGCGAGCTGCTCGGCGACGACGCCGAGCACTACGTGAAGAGCCGCGACACGCTCGACGTCTGGTTCGACTCGGGCACGACGCACCAGACGGTGCTGCGCGGCTCGCACGCGGCGAAATCGCACTTCCCGGCCGACATGTACCTCGAAGGCAGCGACCAGCACCGCGGCTGGTTCCACTCGTCGCTGCTCACCTCGTCGATGCTGAACGGCGTGCCGCCGTACAAGGCGCTGCTCACGCACGGCTTCACCGTCGACGGCCAAGGCCGCAAGATGAGCAAGTCGCTCGGCAACGGCATCGAGCCTCAGGAGGTCGCCGGAACGCTGGGCGCCGAGATCCTGCGGCTGTGGGTGGCCAGCACCGACTACTCGGGCGAGATGTCGCTGTCGAAGGAGATCCTCGCGCGCGTCGTCGAGGCCTACCGGCGCATCCGCAACACGCTGCGCTTCCTGCTGGCCAACGTCTCCGATTTCGATCCGGCGCGCGACGCGCTCGCCGCCGACGAACTGCTCGAGATCGACCGCTACGCGATCGCGATGACGGCCGCCTGGCAGAAGGCTATCGAGGCCGACTACGAGCGCTTCGAGTTCCACCCGGCGATCGCGCGCATCCACACCTTCTGCTCGGAAGACCTCGGCGCCTTCTATCTCGACGTGCTGAAGGACCGGCTGTACACCACGGCCGAAGATTCGCTCGCACGCCGCTCGGCGCAGACGGCGCTGCACCACGTCACCAACGCGCTGCTGCGCATCGTCGCGCCGGTGCTGTCGTTCACCGCCGAGGAGGCGTGGCCGATCTTCGCGCCGCAGCTGCATCGCGACGAAGGCGGCACGATCTTCACGCAGACCTGGCACCGCTTCGAAGGCGTCGAGCGCTGGGCCGACGTCGAAGCGCCCGACACCGCCGCGCTCGTCGCGAAATGGACGCGCATCCGCTCGATGCGCGCGGAAGTGACGAAGAAGCTCGAGGACCTGCGCACCGCCGGCGGCATCGGCTCGTCGCTGCAGGCCGAGGTCGAGGTGCGCGTAGCCGGCGAGACGCACGAGGCGCTCGCCTCGCTCGGCGACGACCTGCGCTTCGTCTGGATCACCTCGGGCGCGAGAGTCGTGCGCGTCGCCGCCGCCGAAGACGAGGCGATCGAGGTGCGCGCCAGCGACGCGACGAAGTGCGAGCGCTGCTGGCACTGGCGCGACGACGTCGGCGCCGATCCGGCGCATCCGGCGATCTGCGGGCGCTGCGTGTCGAACCTGTACGGCGAAGGCGAAACGCGCCGCTTCGCCTGAAAGGGACCAATCGCCGAGCGTTCAGATCGGAAGAGCACACGTCTGAACTCCAGTCACGCCAATATCTCGTA
>CALCZN010000325.1:0-17728 GCA_937903095.1 uncultured Burkholderiales bacterium | reverse complement strand
GGACGAAGTGGCGCAGGCGCTCGCATCGGCGAACGATGCGCCGTGGCCGAGCGAAGCCGCGGCTTTCGAGGACGTGCAGGACATCGGGAACGGCAGATGGTTCAGTTGAAGGACGGCGGCACCGGCGACGCGCGCGCGGCCGCCAGAGGGAACGGCACGGAAGGCGCGACGGGGAACGCAGCCGCGCAGAAGATGACCTACGCCGCCGCCGCTGCCGCCGCGCTTGCCGCAGAGATGGAACGCGATGCGCGGGTCGTCGCCCTGGGCGAGGACCTCGGCCGCGGCGGCATCTTCGGCCAGTATCGCGGCCTGCTCGAGCGCTTCGGCGCCGGGCGCGTCATCGACACGCCGATCTCCGAGGCGACGATCGCCGGCGCCGCGGTCGGCATGGCGCTCACCGGGCTGAAGCCGGTCGTCGAGATGCGCGTCGTCGACTTCGCGCTGTGCGCGATGGACGAGATCGTCAACCAGGCCGCGAAGAACCGCTTCATGTTCGGCGGCCAGGGACGCGTGCCGATGGTCGTGCGCATGCCGATCGGCATCTGGAGCGCGTCGGCGGCGCAGCACTCGCAGTCGCTCGAAGCGTGGTTCGCGCACGTGCCGGGCCTCGTCGTCGTCTGCCCGGCCACGCCCCAGGACAACCATGCGCTGCTGCGCGCGAGCCTGGCCAGTGGCGACCCGGTCGCCTATCTCGAGCACAAGGAACTGTGGGGTCTCGAGGGCGAGGTGGACGTCGACGCAGCAGTGCCGATTGGACGTGCGCGCATCGCGCGCGAGGGACGCGACCTGAGCATCGTGTCGTGGAGCCGCACGGTGCACGAATCGCTGGAGGCGGCGCATCTGCTGGCTGCGGACGGGATCGAGGCGGAAGTGATCGACCTGCGCACGATCTGGCCGTGGGATCGCGAGACGGTGGAGGCGTCGGCGCATCGCACCGGACGAGTGCTCGTCGCGCACGAGGCGGTGCAGGTCGCCGGCTTCGGTGCGGAGATCGTCGCGACGCTCGCCGAGCGGGGCGTCGGGCGGGTCGCGCGGATCGGCGCGCCGCGCGCGCCGGTGGGGTATTCGGCGCCGCTGGAGCAGGTGGCGCGGGTGGATGCGGGGAAGATTGCGCAGGCGGCGAGGGGGTTGATGCGGGCGTAGGGGCGTGGCTCGCGCTGCCTGCCGCTCGCGCTTCTGCGTTCCGGGCTTCCGCCTCTGGACATGACCAGCCGGTCACCCACGCACACAGCGCCCTGGCGCAAGGTTTGCACTTCCTCGTACCGCAGGACGCAGCGCTTTTGGCTGCACAAACCGCTACGTGCGCGGAAATGCTGTGTTTCACAGCCCGCGGCGCCGCGGTGTCAGCCCAGCGACTCGAAGATTCCCGCGGCGCGGTTCTTGCGCACGTCCGACCACGGGCGTGCGACGCCATTCATCGCGACCCACACGCCGCGCGCGAGCGTGTGCGCGTAGGCGACGGCCGCCCCGAGGTTGAAGCTCGCATCGGAATCGTCGACCGAGAACGGCACCATCGCGCCGGTGAGCACGATCGTCTTGTCGAGCGCTGCCCCGGCGATCACGGCGGCGGTCTCGACCATCGTGTCGGTGCCGTGCACGACGACGATCGATTCTTCGGTCGCGGCCCGACAGGCGTCGAGCACCTGCTGCCGATGCGTGTCGAGCATCTCGAGGCTGTCGATCAGCATGACGACCTGCACTGCGACATCGCCGGACAGGCGTGCGCGCCGAAGGATCGCTGGCACGTGCGACTCGCCGAAGCCGAGCTTGCCGGTGATCGGGTCGTAGCGTTTGTCGAAGGTGCCGCCGGTGGCGAGGATGCGGAGGGGCATGAGGAGGGGCATGAGGAGGGCAGTGTAGCGCGGGGTCGTGAAGCGCTTGTGGACGACGCCCGGCGCGTCATGCATTTCGCCGTTCGAGTTCGCCGCGTGCTCCCGGTGCTTTCGCCCGCGTCGGCTGAAAGACGTAGGCGTTACGCATCGATGCGAGGCCGTGTTTTCGACGGCACGATGGCGGCATTCGAATCAGCGACGTCCGAGCATGGCTGCGACGGCGGAATCCGGCTTCGAGTTGTTGCACCTGGTCACCCGAGCCGCGGATGGTGCGAGGCCGTTGGCTGGGCGAAGGGCGTGTGCCGATCTCTGGCCGCGCCTCGTTGCGCATTTCGACGTCATCGCCTGCGCGCTGATGCCCGACCACGTGCATCTGTTCGCACGCGTCGCTCCGGAGGGGGCATTGCGCACGTTCGCGCAGATCCTCGGCGCGTTCCGGGCACGAGCGATTCGCGACAAGGCGTACGGAGTTGGCGCCTTCGAGTGGAAGTCGCTGCCCGCTCCGGGGAAGGTGCGTCGCGATCCACGGCACATCGGGCGGGCGATCCGCTCGGTAAAGCGGTACCGGCCGCTTGCCGATCCGCGCAGGTATTTCGTCGTCTCGCCTCCGGATGCGTCGCTCTCGATGCTTGCCGATTCCGTCACGCGCGCACTGCGCAGTCCGCGCTCGGCGCCGGTCACCTTCGACCTTGCAGAGCGGCGGCTGTACCTGCTCTCGGCGGCGAAGTGGACCAGGTATCGGGCGACCGAGCTGGCGCGATCGATCGGAAGCCATCCGGCCTCGGTTCGTCGGTTCCTGCAAGGCGTGCACGGGGCAATGCCCGGCGTGGCGCATGCCACGCAGACGCCGGCGGTGGGCAAGTCGTGTTCGACGCGGATGTCTTGCTTGTTCCAGCATCACGCGAAATGCGCGGAAAGCGCGCGTTCGATGCGGTGAGAGCGATATGGCTTGCAGGAATGCGCGGATTACGAACAGGCTTGCCGGTGACAAATCGAAGGCGGCGTGAAATGCGCGAGCGGCGCGCGTTTTTGGGTGCGCTTGAACGCAACGGGCGTTTCGTCGATATGTTGTCTGCGTCGGGGTGCGAGAAGGCGCGCCTGTCGCCCCTTTCTTGTCGCTCCGAAACTGCAAGACAGCACGCGTCGAACACGACTTGCCCACCGCCGGCGTCTGCGTGGGATGCGCCACACCGGCGGTGGACAAGTCTGCGGCGCGGCACTTCGGATTCGCCTGGAGGACGATGTTGCCGATCGACGTTTCAGCCGCGACGAAGAATGCGCGTTTTCCGCGCATCTGATGTCGTCGGTCAGTCGGGGCGGGCAATATCGTTCGTCTTTCGCGCATAGCTCGGAGCGCGGCGATGGACACCGGCGGGAATGCGCGTATTCCGCGCGTTTTCGTTCTCGGTTCGCACCGCCCGGCGCGCCGATCCTCGCTGGGTAGATGATGCGGACCGGGGTGCGGCTCGCCGCTTCCGTCAACCGCTACCCGTGCAACGCCCCCCAAACCTTCTCCCTCACCAACGGCATCTGCAACCCCAACGCCCTCTCTCCCGCTCCCGCCCTCCACAGCGCATCGACCACCGCATTGAACACGCACGGCGTCGCGCCGATCGTGCCGAGTTCGCCGACGCCCTTCACGCCGAGCGGATTCGTGCGGCAGGGGATCGACGTGTCCATCTCCATCCGGAACGGCGGCGCGAGTGCCGCGCGCGGCAATGCGTAGTCGAGGAAGCTCGCCGAGAGCAGCTGCCCGCTGTCCGCTTCATAGACGACGCCCTCGCACAGCGCCTGGCCGATTCCCTGCATCGCGCCGCCTTCGAGCTGGCCGCGCACGATCGTCGGGTTGACGACGCGGCCGACGTCGTTCATCGACCAGTAGGCGACCACTTCGACGTCGCCGGTGTCGGGGTCGATCTCGATTTCGCTGATGTGGCAGGCGTTCGGCCAGCTCGGGGCGTCGACGGCGGTCGTCGAGTCGACGGTGATGCGCGCATCGGGCGCGCGAGCGGCCAGCTCGAAGAGCCCGATGTTGCGGTCGGTGCCGACGACGCGAAGCGCGCCTTCGGCGTATTCGATGTCCTCGACCTTCGTCTCGAAGTGTTCGGCGGCCAGCTCCTGCGCCTTCTGCACCGTTTGCTTCGAACCGATCTGCACTGCAGACCCGCCGGTGAACAGCGAGCGCGATCCGGCGCTGCCGAAGCCGGCACCCCGATCGGTGTCGCCCTGCACGATGCGGATGCTTTCGATCGGCACCTGGAAGACGTCGACGGCGAGCTGCGCATACGAGGTCGCGATGCCCTGGCCCATCGCCTGCGTAGCGGATGCGATCTCGATGATGCCGTCGGGCGTCACGTCGATCGTAACGCGCTCTTCGAGTGCGTTGCCGCCGGTCCACTCGAGGAAGGTGACGATGCCGCGACCGCGCAGCCGGCCGCGCGTCTTCGATTGCGCGAGCCGAGCGTCGAAGCCGCTCGCATCGGCCAGCGCCAGTGCCTGGTCGAGCATCGACTCGAAGTGACCGCTGTCGTAGACCTGGCCCATCGCGTTGCGATAGGGCATGCGCTGCGGCCCGATCAGGTTGCGGCGACGCAGTTCCACCGGATCGAGCGACAGCCGATGCGCCGCGGCGTCGATCAGCCGCTCGATCAGGTAGATCGCTTCGGGCCGGCCCGCGCCGCGATAGGCGCCGGTGGGCGTCGTGTTGGTCAGCACCGCGCGGAACTCGAAGTCGATCGTCGCGATGTCGTAGACGCTGGTCTGCACCCACGGTCCGACCAGCAGCTGGATGGCGACACCGGTGGGCGTGGCGTAGGCGCCGACGTTCGCTTCCGAGCGGATGCGCAGCGCGAGGATGCGCCCCTGCGCGTCGAGCGCGAGCGCGGCGCGACTGTGCAGGTCGCGGCCGTGTACGGCGCCGAGGAACTCGTCGCTGCGCTCGGCGCGCCACTTGACCGGGCGCTGCAACTCCTGCGCACACCAGGCGACGACAGCGTCCTCCGGATACAGCCCCGTCTTCATGCCGAAACCGCCGCCGACGTCGCCGGCCAATACGCGGATGCTTTCGATCGGCCGGCCGAGCAGCGCAGCAAGCGAATCGCGAGCGCCGCCCGGCATCTGCGTGCTCATTCGAAGCGTCAGGCGGCCGCTGTCGCGGTCGGGCATCGCGAGCACGGTGCGCGGTTCGAGCGGCGAAGGGGCCAGCCTCTGGTTGACGATCTCCTGCTCGACTACGTGCGCGGCAGAGGCGAAGGCGGCGTCGGCCGCGGCCTGGTCGCCGTAGCGCGTCATCGCGGCGACGTTGCCCGGCGCGCCGTCGAAGACCAGCGGCGCGTCGGGCGCGAGCGCCTGCTGCGCGTCGACGACCGCCGGCAACGGGTCGTAGTCGACGAGGATCGCGTCGCGCGCCTCTTCGGCGATCGCCGTGGTCTCGGCGACGATCGCGGCGACCGCTTCGCCGACGAAGCGCGCGCGTTCGATGGCGAGCGCGTGTCGCGGCGGCGACGCGGCCGGCGAGCCGTCCGGGCGCTGGAACGGAGGACCAGGGAAGGGCGCGACGCCGGCGGCGACGAGGTCCTCGCCGATGAACACGGCGACGACGCCCGGCATGCGCCGGGCCGCTTCGGCGTCGATCGAGACGATGCGCGCGTGCGCGTGCGGCGAGCGCAGCAGGCACAGATGCGCCTGGCCGGACGCGTCGCAGTCGTCGGCGAAGGCGCCGCGCCCGGTGACCAGCGTGTAGTCCTCCAGGCGTCGTACGGCCTGGCCGCTGCCATAGCGCCCGTAGGGGGCTGAGCTCACTGTCGTTTCCTCCGGCGAAGCGGGATCGGTCCCGATGCTACTGCCGACGCGAGCTCGCCGTCGGGCGCCGCAACCCCCACGGTTGCGCGGGAAACCGAATCGGAAGACGATTGCCTTCCCCGAGCCCATCGAACGACAACAAAGCCATGCGCCCGACCGCCGCCGCCTTCGCCGCCGGCTGCGCCGCGCTCGTGCTCTCGAGCGTCGGCAGTGCCGCTGCCTTCGAGCTGTCCAGTCCCGAGCTGAAACCGAACGCGACGATCCCCGAGAAGAACGTCTACAACGGTTTCGGCTGCAAGGGAGACAACATCTCTCCGGCGCTCAGCTGGAAGGACGCCCCGAACGGAACGAAGAGCTTCGCGCTGATGGTCCACGACCCCGATGCGCCCACCGGCGGTGCCGGCTGGTGGCACTGGGTCGTCTACAACCTGCCCGCCGACACGACGTCGTTGCCCGACGGCGCGGGGTCGGTGGACGGCAAGAACCTGCCGCAGGGCGCTGCGCAGCAGACCACCGATTTCGGCGTGCCGGGCTGGGGCGGTCCGTGCCCGCCGGCCGGCGACAAGCCGCATCGCTACGTCTTCACCGTCTATGCGCTGAAGGTCGACAAGCTCGACATCCCGGCCGGCGCCAGCGCCTCCTTCGTCGGCTTCATGGTCAACGCGAATGCGCTGGGTAAGGCACGGCTGACCGCGAAGTACGGACTGGCGAAGTAGACGGCCGCGAGAAGGCCGCGCATCGCGCAGGCCGGGCCCGCAAGTGGCCGAGCCCGCAAGTTTTTCGGAAGGAAGGCGTCCGCGCGCCGCACTTGACCGCGCGCGGGCGGCACATCGCGCAGTACGGCGGCATATCGCCGGGCATCCCGTTTGACGCAACCGCCGATTGCCGCACGGTCTCGGCGCGCGCTGCCGGCGCGCCGCCGCTGCCGTTTCCGTCGTCTCCTTCGTGCCCGCCTCCTTCCGATGACCGCCGCAGCGCCTGCTTTCGGGCGCAACAACCTGATCATCGACACGCTGTGGACGGTGCTGCGCCGGCACCGGCGCGCCGCGCTGCTCGCCGCGCTGTTCCTCGTCCTCGCGAAAGTCGCCAGCGTGGCGGTGCCGCTGGTGCTCAAGCGCATCGTCGACGAGTTCACGATCGCCGAAGCCGCGCGCAACGCGGCGCTGGCCGGCAATCCGCCCGCCATCGCGCCGCTCGTCGCCGTGCCGGTGTTCCTGCTGATCGGCTACAGCCTGCTGCGCTTCTCGAGCACGCTGTTCGTCGAGCTGCGCGACATGAGCTTCGTGCGGGTGACGCTCGATTCGATCTCGGGCACCGCCGAGCGCTCGCTGCTGCATCTGCTGCGCGTCGGTCCGGCCTTCCACGCGAGCCGCAATTCGGGGGCGCTGCTGCACGACGTGAACCGCGGCACCGCCGCCGTCGGCTTCCTGCTCGGCGCGGCGTTGTTCACGCTGCTGCCCACGCTGGTCGAGATCGGCGGGGTGCTGATCGTGATGATCGGCGGCTACAGCCTGTGGTTCACCGCGATCATCCTCGCCACCTTCGGCGTCTACGCCTTCTACACCTTCGTGATGACGAAGCGGCGCGTCGAGTTCGAGGCGCGCGTGAACGCGACCGGTGCGCGCGCCGAAGGCAGCCTGCTCGACAGCCTGCTGAACTACGAGGCGGTGAAGGTGAACGTGCGCGAGCGCCACGAGGCGCAGCGCTATGCCGCGTTGATGGGCGAGTGGTCCGGGCTGAGCGTGCAGAGCCAGTACGCGCTGTCGCGCCTGCACCTGGGGCAGGGCGCGATCATCGCCGCCGGCGTGGCGGCGATCATGCTGCTCGCCGGCGAGTACACGATGAAGGGCGCGATGACGGTGGGCGACCTCGTGCTCGTCAATGCCTACGTGCTGCAGATCTGCATGCCGCTGAACGCGCTCGGCTTCCTGTTCCGCGAGACGCGCGATGCGATGGTCAACGTCGACCGGCTGGCGGCGCTGTTGCGCAATCCGGTGGAGCCGGACGAAGACCCGCCTCACCGCGCGCTGCTCGAAGGCAATCGTCCGCGCGTGGCCTTCGACGACGTCGAGTTCTCCTACGAGCCGGGCCGGCCGATCCTGCAGGGGGTGAGTTTCGTCATCGAGCCGGGGCGCACGGCGGCGGTGGTGGGCGGCAGCGGTTCCGGGAAGTCGACGCTCGCGCGGCTGCTGATGCGCATGTACGAGGTCGACGGCGGGCGCATCCTGGTCGACGACACCGACATCCGCCGCATCGGGTTGCCCAGCCTGCGCGGGGCAATCGGCGTGGTGCCGCAGGACACGGTGCTGTTCAACGACACGATCGCCTACAACATCGCCTACGGGCGCGCGGGCGCATCGCAGGCCGACGTGATCGAGGCGGCGAAGGCCGCGCAGCTGCACGAGCTGATCATGTCGCTGCCGCAGCAGTACGACACGCCGGTGGGCGAGCGCGGACTGATGCTCTCGGGCGGCGAACGCCAGCGGCTCGCGATCGCTCGCGCGCTGCTGAAGGATCCGCCGATGCTGATTTTCGACGAGGCGACCTCCGCGCTCGACACGCGCGCCGAGCGCGCGATCCAGAGCGAGATCGACCGCATCGCGCGCGATCGCACGACGCTGATCATCGCGCATCGGCTGTCGACGATCGTCGGCGCCGACGAGATCATCGTGCTCGATCGGGGCCGCATCGTCGAGCGCGGCAGGCACGACGAGCTGCTCGGGCAACGCGGCCTGTATGCGCAGTTGTGGAACCTGCAGCAGCAGCAGCTGGACGTCGAGCGCACCGAGCGGCGCCTGGCCCGCCAGCCGGTCAACCTCGGGGTCGTGCTCGCCAGCGTGCTCGACGGAGTGCGCGGCATCGTCGACGAGCGCTCGATCCAGATCTTCACCAACATCGAGCTGACGCAGGCGCGCATCACCGGCGATCCGAGCGTGCTCTCGCAGGCCTTGTGGGACCTGACGCTGCACGCATTGAACGCGACGCCCGACGGCGGGCGCATCGAGTGGGCGATCACGCGGCACGAAGGCTCGGCGCGGCTGGTCCTCACCGACGGTTCGCATTCGGCGGGCGAACTGCGCGCGCCGCCGCCCGATGGCGTGCCGTCGGCCGATCCGCTGCAGTTGCGCAGCGTGTTCGAGCGCCACGGCGGACGCTTCACGATCGAGCCGCCCGGGCCCGGGCACGGAACGCGGTACGTCATCGAGCTTCCGCTGCGCGCGATCGATGCGGGCGGCGTCTCGGTGCGCGTCCCGAAAGAGGCGGCGAAGGAGGCGGCGAAGGAGTCGGCGCCGGTTGCCGCCCGACGCCTGGGCGGACTGCGCATCGTCGCGATCGACGACGTCGCCGACGTGCGCGAGATGCTGCAGCTCACGCTCGAGCACGAGGGCGCCGAGGTCGTCACCTTCGAGCACGGCTTCGACGCGCTCGAATGGCTGTCTTCGCTCGCGCCCGCGCGCTGGCCCGACATCGTGTTGTGCGACATCGCGTTGGGCGACGAGGACGGCCACGACGTCGTGCGCGGCCTGCGCCAGCTGGAGGCGCGCCTGGGCATCGGTCTCGATCGTCGTACGCCGGCGATCGCGCTGACCGGAATGGCGAAGCCCGAGGACCGGCTGCGCGCGTTGATGGCGGGCTTCCAGGTGCACCTGACCAAGCCCGTGCAGGTCGACGAACTGGTCGCGACGATCCGGCGGCTCGTGCCGGCGCCGAAGCGCGCGCAGGCGTCGGCAGGCGAGCGTTCGCCGGCCGACGAGGAAGCGCGCATCGAACCTTCCGCTTCTACAGGAGACAAGCGATGACGACGACCGGCACCCCCGCCGTTCTGCGCAGCGAACTCGGCGTGCGCGGCAGCTGGTATGCCGATCGCGCCTGCGCGCAGCGGGCGATCGAGATGGCGCTTCCGGCGATCGAGGCGGCGGTCGCCCGGCCTGAGGTGAGCGGCGGTGGCTTCCTCTCGATCGTCGTCGTCGACCCCGCGCTCGCACCGGGCGATTGCACTTTCGAGGAGGCGATCCTCGCGGAACACCGGATCGGCGATCGTGCGCGATGGGACGCCGACTACGGCATGTTCGCGCGGGCGAAGGCGCGGCAGGCGTGGCTGCACGGCGTCGACACGCACCGGCTGCAGGCGCTGCAGCCGCATCGGCTGCGCGTGGGCGACGTCGCGGTGTGGGGCGCCGTGTGCCTCGACGGCATCGTCGTCGGAGTGAGCGGCGCTCATCCGTGGTACGACGAAGCCTTCGCCACGATGATTGCCGCTGCCTTGCGCGCGCTCGTCAAGGAGGCTGCTGCAAGGCAGCACGAGCCTTTCGTCGGCCCGCGTCCGGGCCCTGCTGACGCAACCAGCGATGTCGCCCGCTGAATGCGGGACGGGTGCTGCGGACAGGTGCTGCACCGCAGTAGGAATTTCCGCACGGAAGGACTTGCCGCGCGCGCCGCGCCGCGCTCCGGTAAAGCGCGTTCCCGTCGAAGCGGGTTGCCGCGAGCGCGTGCGGGCACGTTCTTCGCTCTGCTCGGTGGCGACAGGCTTTCCGCTTCGGGATCCTGTCCCGAAACAAGAGAGAGTCAATGCGAACCATCGCGATCGTGAGCGAGCACGCCTCACCGCTTTGCGCGGTAGGCGGCGTGGATGCCGGCGGACAGAACATCTACGTCGCCAGCGTCGCGCGCGAGCTCGCTCGCCTCGGGTTGAAAGTCGACGTCTACACGCGCCGCGACAACGCTGCGCTCGCGCGCGTCGTCGACTGGCTGCCCGGCGTGCGGGTGGTGCACGTGCGCGCCGGTCCGCAGGCCGAGCTGCCCAAGGAGAAGCTGCTCGCGCACATGCCGGCCTTCTCGGTGGCGATGCATGCCTTCGTGCGCGAGCAGAAGCTGTGCTACGACATCGTCCACGCGAACTTCTTCATGTCGGGCTGGGTCGGGCTGCGCTTCGCACGCACCTTTCGCACGGCGCTCGTCACCACCTTCCATGCGCTGGGACGCGTTCGCCGCCTGCACCAGGGCGCAGACGACGGCTTCTCCGACGCGCGCTTCGACATCGAAGACCAGCTCGTGCGCGAGTCGCATCGCATCGTCGCCGAGTGTCCGCAGGACCTGCGCGACATGATCGAGCACTACGGCGCCGACTCGTCGCGCATCGACATCGTGCCCTGCGGCTTCGATCCCGCCGAACTGCAGCCGATCGACCGGCTGGCGGCGCGCGCACAACTGCAATGGCCGAACGACGAATTCACCGTGCTGCAGCTCGGCCGGATGGTGCCGCGCAAGGGCGTCGACAACGTGATCCGCTCGATCGCGGTGCTGAAGAACCGTTTCGGGCGCGATGCGCGGCTGGTGATCGCCGGCGGCAATTCGAGCGATCCGGCGATGAACCGCACGCCGGAGCTGGAGCGCCTGGCCCGCATCGCGCAGGACGAGGGCGTTGCCGATCGCGTCGACTTCATCGGTCGTTGCGACCGCGACCGGCTGCGCACCGTCTACAGCGCGGCCGACGTCTTCGTCACCACGCCGTGGTACGAGCCCTTCGGCATCACGCCGGTCGAAGCGATGGCCTGCGGATGCCCGGTGGTCGGCGCCGCGGTCGGCGGAATCCAGGACACGGTGGTCGACGGCCGCACCGGCTACCTCGTTCCGCCGAACGACCCGGTTGCGCTGGCCGAACGTCTCGCGCAGCTGGAAGCGCAGCCGGCGCTCGCGCAACGAATGGGGCGCGCAGGCCTGGCGCGCGCGAGAAAGCTCTACACCTGGGAACGCGTGGCGCGCGCGCTGCTCGACGTCTATCGCACTGCCGCCTCGTACGCGCGCAGGCCGGTACGTTCGCCCGGCAGGACGGGCGCAACGCCGTCGCCCGTCGCGCGCCTGCCCTTGCGTGCGGCGCGCGCCGCATCCGCATCCGAAACAAGAATGGGGAGCAACGATGCTGCAGCCGTCGGCTGGAAATGAATCGGGCGCGCAGCCCGCGCAGCCCATCGAGAGCCTCGCGAAGCGCGTGGTCGTCGTCACCGGCGGCGCGAGCGGGCTCGGTGCGGCGACCTGCGCCGAACTGGGCGCGGCGGGAGCACGCGTGGTCGTCGCCGACCTGGCGGCGGAGCGGGCGCAGCGCTGCGCATCCCGGCTGAAGGAGAGTGGCATCGAGGCGCTCGCCGCGGCGGTGGACGTGGGCGACGAAGAGCAGGTGCGACGCCTGTTCGACACCGCGATCGATCGCTTCGGCGCGGTCGACGCCGTGGTCAACAGCGCGGCGATCGACGTCACGGCGCCGATCGCGGAGCTTTCGGCCGCCGATTGGGAACGCATAGTGCGCACCAACCTCAACGGCGTGTTTCTCGTTGCGCGGCGCGCCTGCGCGGCGATGCGCGAGCGCGGCGGCGCGATCGTCAACATTGCATCCACCGCGTCGAAGCGTGCGTGGCCGAACGCGAGCGCTTATCACGCGACCAAATGGGGCGTGCTCGGTCTGTCGCACGCGCTGCACGCGGAGTTGCGGCCGCAGGGGATCAAGGTCTGCGCGATCGTCGCCGGCGGCATGCGCACGCCGTTCCTGCTCGACCGCTTTCCCGACATCGATCCGTCGCTGCTGCAGGATCCGCGCAACGTCGCACGCGCGATCCGCTTCGTGCTGGAGCAGCCCGCCGAGACCGTCATCCCCGAGATGATGGTCCTGCCGATGCGCGAGACCTCGTGGCCGTGAGCGCGCCGCGGCCGGCGGTCTTTCTCGACAAGGACGGGACCTTGCTCGTCGACGTTCCATTCAACGTCGATCCGCAGCGCATGCGCTTCGCCGACGGCGTGCCGCAGGCGCTCGCGCGCTTCGCCGCGCTGGGCGTTCCGCTGATCGTCGTCAGCAACCAGGCGGGAGTCGCGCTCGGCCGTTTCGACGCGTCGCGCCTGGACGGCGTGCGCGCGCAGCTGGCGGCGATGTTCGCGCAGTGCGGCGCCTCGCTGGCGGCCGCGTATTTCTGCACGCATCATCCGCAGGGAAGCGTCGCCGCGCATGCCTTCGCCTGCGACTGCCGCAAGCCGCTGCCGGGGCTGCTGCATCGTGCGGCGCGCGAGCACGCGATCGATCTGCAGCGCTCGTGGATGATCGGCGACATCCTCGACGACGTCGAGGCGGGCAAGCGCGCCGGATGCCGCTCGGTGCTCGTGTGCAACGGCAACGAGACCGAGTGGCTGGACGGGCCCTTTCGCCGGCCCGATCACCTCGTGCGCGATCTGGACGAAGCCGCCGCGCTGATCGAGGCGGCGAGTGCGCCGAGCGAGGCGGCGAGCGCATCGAACGGCGCACCGGTGGCGGCATGAACGAGGCGTGGCGCGAGGCCGAACGCGTGCTGTGCGTGCGGCTCGACAACATGGGCGACGTGCTGATGACGACGCCGGCGATACGCGCGATCCGCGCGGCGAAGCCGTCGCGCCACGTCACGCTGCTCGGCTCTTCGTCGGGCGTACGCGTGGCCGCGCACGTGCCCGAGATCGACGCGACGATCGGCTACGAGGCGCCGTGGGTGAAGAACGCGCGCGCCCACGAGTCGGGCACCGACGTGGACCGTGCGCTCGCCGACGTTCTCGCCGCGCATCGTTTCGACGCGGCGGTGATCTTCACCGCCTACAGCCAGAGCCCGATCGCGCCGGCGCTCATCTGCCGGATGGCGGGCATCCCGCTGCGGCTCGCGCACTGCCGGGAGAATCCGTACCTGCTGCTCACCGACTGGCTGCCGGAAACCGAACCGGCGCAGCAGCTGCGCCACGAGGTCGATCGGCAACTGGACCTGGTCGCCGGCTTCGCGCCGCGCCCGGCCGATCTTCGGCTGTCGTTCCGCGTGATGCAGGCCGATCGAACGAAGCTCGCGTCGAAGCTGCGCGGGGCCGGCGTCGATCCCGCGGCGGCGCGCATCGTCGTGCATCCGGGGGCGAGCGCGCCGTCGCGTCGATGGCCGGCCGCGCATTTCGCGCAGGCGCTGCGCGAGCTTGCGCAGCGGCAGCACCGCTGCATCGTGCTCACCGGCGACGCCGGCGAATGCGCGCTGGTCGACGGCATCGTCGCGCAGGCGGACAGGCCCGCGCGCGTGCACGACCTCTCGGGACGGCTGTCGCTCGGCGAACTGGGCGCGCTGCTCGAAGGCGCCGACCTGCTGATCGCGAACAACACCGGCCCCGTGCACGTCGCCGCCGCGCTCGGCACGCCGGTGGTCGACCTCTACGCATTGACGAACCCGCAGCACGGTCCGTGGCGCGTACCCGCGCGCGTGCTGAATCGCGACGTGCCGTGCCGCAACTGCTACAGGAGCGTGTGCCCCAACGGCACGCAGGCGTGCCTCGCGGGCGTGGAGCCGCGCGAAGCGGTGGACGCCGCGCTCGCGCTGCTCCCGGCGCGGCGTTCGATGCGCGCTCTCGAAGAACGATTCCTCGACCAGGAGCACTGAAAGGAGCACTGAGACGGATGGCAGCCTTGCCGATCGAACCGATGATTCACGAACGCGCGCAGCGCATCGCGGTGTTCCGCGCATTGCAGCTCGGCGACCTGCTCTGCGCGGTGCCGGTGTTGCGCGCGCTGCGTCACGCCTGGCCGCGCGCGCACGTCACGCTGGTCGGACTGCCTTCGTCCGAAGCCTTCGCGCGACGCTTCGACCGCTACGTCGACGACTGGCTGGGCTTTCCCGGCGCGGTCGGCCTGCCCGAGCAGCCGCCGGCAGGCTCTCGGCTGCCGGGCTTCTTCGCCCAGGCGCGTGCACGGCGTTTCGACCTGGCGCTGCAACTGCACGGCAGCGGCGAGCGCACCAACGGCATCGTGCGAATGATGGGCGCGAAACGCAGCTGCGGCTTCGCGCCGGCGCACGGCCTTGGCGCCGCGGGCGACGATTTCCTGCGCTGGCCCGAAGAGGAATCGGAGATCGAGCGCCTGCTGCGCGTCGTCGATCACCTCGGCATCGCGCGGCGCGGGCGCGAGCTGGAGTTCCCGCTGCGCGAGAACGAGCGTCGCGCATGGCGACGCATCGCACAGCGGCATTCGCTCGATCCGCAGCGTCTGGTGCTCGTGCATCCGGGAGCGCGTTTCCCGTCGAGGCGCTGGCCGGTGGAGCGTTTCGCCGAACTGGCCGATCGACTGGCGTTGCGCGGCTGGCAGATCGCGATCACCGGCAGCGCCGACGAAAGCGCGCTGGCCGCGTCGATGCGCCGCTCGATGCGAACGCGCGCGGCCGATCTGAGCGGCGCCACCGGACTCGGCGAACTGGGCGCCGCGATCGAGAGCTGCCGGCTGCTCGTCTGCAACGACACCGGCGTGTCGCACGTGGCGGTCGGCGTGGGCACGCGCAGCGTCGTCGTTGCCAGCGGCAGCGAGATCCGACGATGGCGCCCCCTCGATCGGCGGATGCATCCGATGCTCGCCGTCGACGTGGATTGCCGCCCGTGCGCGCATTTCTCGTGTCCGCGTGCCGGGCATCCGTGCGCGTCGGCGATCGATGGCGATGCGATGTTCGAGCTTGCGCTGCACCAGCTGACGGTCGACGCGCAACAGCCGTTGCCGGCACTCGTGTCGGTCGGCGCCTGAGAGCGGCATCGCGATGGCCACGTCGCGCGACGACTCGCGCCTGCAGGTGCTCACCTGGCACGTGCACGGCAACTACCTGTACTACCTGAGCCAGGCGGCGCACGACTTCCATCTCGTCACGCTGCCCGGCCATCCGCCCGGACACGCCGGACGCGTGGGCAGGCTGCCGTGGGGCCCGAACGTGCATGAGGTCGCCGCCGAAGAGGTCGCGCAGCGACGCTTCGACTGCGTGCTGTACCAGTCGCGCCGTCACTGGGATGAGGATCGTCTGCACCGGCTGAGCGAGGCGCAGCGCGCACTGCCCGCCGTATATCTCGAGCACGACCCGCCGCAGCAGCATCCGACGGCTACGCGCCACCCGGCGGCCGACAGCGACGCGCACATCGTGCACGTGACCTCGTTCAACGCGCTGATGTGGGACAACGGCGATGCGCGCACGCGCGTCATCGAGCACGGCGTTCTGGTGCCCGACGACGCTCGCTATCGCGGCGACCGCGACGAAGGGATCGTCGTCGTCAACCACCTGCACGAGCGCGGGCGTCGGCTGGGCGCCGATGTGTTCGAGCGGGTGCGCGAGCGCGTTGCGCTGACGCTGGTCGGCATGGGCTCGGAAGCGATCGGCGGCGCCGGCGAGATTCCGAATCTCGAGCTGCCGGGCTTCGTTTCACGCTTTCGCTTCTTCTTCAATCCAATCCGCTATACGAGCCTGGGCCTGTCGGTGCTCGAGGCGATGACCGTCGGCGTGCCGGTGATCGCGCTCGCCACCACCGAGATGCCGACGGTGATCCGCAACGGCGTGAACGGCTATGCCGACACGAACGTGGACGCGCTGGTCGACGTGATGCGAACGCTGATCGACGATCGGGAACTGGCGCGACGCTGGGGCGAGGCGGCGCGCGCCGATGCGCTCGCGCGTTTCTCGATCGAACGCTTCGCGCGCGAGTGGACGCAGTTCCTGCGAGAGGTGGTGCGCGACGGCTGAACGCAGCGGCGCGCGCCGCTGCGCGTCGGCCTCATTCTCGTGTCACGCGGCTTCGGCCGGCACCGCGCTCGCGATCAGCGACTGCCAGCCGGCGGCGTCGGCCGGCCATGCGCGTTCGCCGTTCGCCTGCAGCTCGCGCAGGATCTGGCCCAGTTGCCAGGTGGGCGGTTGGCCCAATGCGGCAGGGCGCTCGCGCCAGATCCGCCGCACGACGTTGTCGCCGATCGCGAAGCGCTGCGCGATCGCTTCGATCGTCGCGCGATCCTGGCCGGCGTCGATCGCGCGTTTCAGCGCGGCCGCCCAGTACAGGCTGTGCGCACTGCGTTCGCGCGCGGCGATCGGGCGCAACTCGAAGGTGGGGCGGGCGGCCTTCGCAGGCGGGTCGAGCTCGTCGTGCAGCGCTTCGTCGGCCGCGCCGCGTTCGAGCGCGCAGGCGTCGATCGGCACGAGCGCGTCGGCGAAGAAATTCGCGAACGACGGCAGCCTCGCCAGCAGGTGGGCGCGCGGCGCGGCGTGCCGCCGATCGATGCGCAGCCAGTTGTAGCAGCCCAGGTGCAGTCCGGCGCCGGTCTTCGACAGCTTGGCGAGCGTGACCGGGTCGAGCGCCGACTCGAGCACCGCGCGCACGCGCGCGTCGATCGCGTCCTCGCGCAGGTCGATCGAGCGCAGCGCGCGCCCGTAGAAGTCGACGTCGATGATCTCGTCGCGCAGCGCCGCCCGCAGGCGGGCGAGGAAATCGGGATGGCGCCCTGCGCGATCGAACAGCGACCCCGCCGCGTGCGGCTCGATGCGGTGCTCGCGGTCGAGGTGCCGTCCCCAGTCGTCGCGCCGGCGATCGAGCGTGGTGAGCATCTCGTCGGCCAGCGACGCGAAGAGCACGTCGAGCGCTTCGCTGTCCGGGCGCGGCGCGCCCGGCGCGACTTCGCTGCGGGCGAGCACGTCGACCAGCAGGCGCAGCGTGCGGTCGGACAGCAGCGCGCGGAAATCGTAGACGAGCTGCTCGCGATCGACGCCGACGAAGCGCACGTTCAGCCCCCAGGCGCGGGTGAGGTGCGCGAAGATCGGGTTCGTCATCAGCGACAGGCGCGAAGCCAGCGGCAGCATCACGACGAACAGCCGCCAGTCGGAAGACGGATCGCGAACGACGATCGCGCGCGGGCTGTTGGCATAGCTCGCCGCCAGTTGCGCGAGTTCGGGGCCGGTATTGCCGGCGTCCTGCAGTTCGCGGTCGATCGGGACCGCATCGACCGTGAAAAACTCGACGTCCTTCAAGGGAAGAGCGTCCGACCTTAGGGCCTGTTCACCCTACGATCGTCCCCGCGCCGGGGCCTGCCGAGCCGCCAAACGAGGCGCTGGCGACGCGCGTGGCGGTGCCACGCAAGGAGCCAGCAACGAAGTGTGGCGGCTCGGCAGGCACCGGCCCGAAGGGTGAGCCCGAAAAAAGCGCGCACTCGGCGTTGCAAATGCTCGCCGTGGCCCCGCCACGGCTGTGCTTTGCGCCTTGATTGCGCGCTTTTTTCGGGCTCACGCGGGGACGATCGTAGGGTGAACAGGCCCTAATCG
>CALCZN010000324.1:0-17724 GCA_937903095.1 uncultured Burkholderiales bacterium | reverse complement strand
TCGCACGCTGACGACGACGACGGGCGCGCTCCGAACCGGCGACGCAGCAGCCCTTCAAATCTCCATCATGTCGGCGCCGACGACGATGCGTCCGCCGAAGTGCCTGCGCACGCCCTCGGCCCACATCTCGTCAGTGATCGAGGCATCGTCTCCCGGAACGAAGTGCGAAAGCACGAGCATCTTCACGCCGGCAGCCTGTGCAATCCGGCCGACGTCCTCGGTGAGCGTATGGCTCGCCAGCAGATGCTCGCGCAGCGTCGCCGCGTTCGGCACGCGCTTGACCAGCGCGTCGACGCCAGGCAGGTACATCACCTCGTGCACCAGGACGTCGGCGCCGCGCGCGAACTCGGCGAGCTTCGGCAGATAGGCGGTGTCGCCCGAGAAGACGATCACGCGATCGGGGCACTCGAAGCGCAGCGCGTAGGCGTCGTGAATCGGCGGATGCTCGACCCGCATCGCGGTGACGCGCACCGAGTCGTTGCGAAACACCTCGCCGTCACCGGCGATCTCGTGCGGGACCACGAGCTTGCGCAGGTCCGGCTTGCCCTCGTCGCCGATGCGCGTGTCGATGTCGAAACGCATCGATTGCATGAACGCTTCGGTGGGCTGGACGAGCGGCGGCGGTCCGTAGACGTCCACCTGCTGCTTCAGCCCGGTGGCCCATCCGTTGTACAGCAACGGGCCGTATTCGAGAACGTGATCCGAATGATTGTGCGTGATGAAGATGTAGCGCAGCGTGTTCAGCGGCACGCCGGCGCGCACCAGTTGCCGCGAGACGCCGTAGCCGCAATCGATGACGTACGGTACGCCGTCGATGACCAGGAGGTTCGCGGGATTGGAGCGGCCGGCCGCGCCCACCCGCGGGCCGCCTTTCGTGCCGAGCAGCACGAGCCGGCTGCGCTTCTTCTCCTGCGCCTGCGCGAGCGGGATTCCATGGGCGGCCGCCGCAGCGAACGACAGAACGGAAAACCCGAGAAAGCGTCGCCTGTGCATCGTCTCCTCCCTTTGGCGTACAGGACAGTGACAAGATGCTCCGGCTCGCCCCGGCCCCGAAAGGCAACCCCACTCGCTACCGGCGTAACCACCAGACGATCAACGTCAGCACGATCGACACGATGATCGACGTCGTGATCGGGAAGTGGAAGCTGAAGTTCTCGCGCACGATGGAGATATCGCCCGGCAAGCGGCCCCAGGGAAAGCGCGACAGCCACGGCCACAGCAGGCCGACGGCGAGGATCGCGAGTCCGAGAACGATGAGGAGGCGCTGCATCGGTTTTCGATCATAGGCTCTTTCGAACCCCGCACCGACGGTCCGCGCTTGACTCCTCCCCCGTCCGGCGGCCACGATGATCCGAGCCCGCGAAACCCCACTGCCCGGCCGGCCGCAGCGCCGCCGGGCGCTTCCCGAACCGCCCTCAACAGGAGCGCGAACATGCCCAAGCCCTTGCCCAGCGGAGCCGACCTGCAGAAGCTGCAGAGCGAAACGCTCGAATTCACCGGCGCCGCCGCCGCGAAGACGATCGAAGGCTTCCGCCGGCTTGCCGAGCTGAACATGCAGACCGCGCGCGCCTCGCTCGAGCAGTCGAGCGAGCAGATCCGCGCGCTGCTCGAGGCGCGCGACACCGACACGCTCACCGAGCTGGTCACCAGCTTCGCGATGCTGCCGCCCGAGAAATTCACCGCCTACGCGAACGCGGTATATGCGATCGCGCACGAAACGGGCGTCGACATCGGCGCGCTCGTCGAGCGGCAGATCGCGCGCAGCAACGAGCAGCTCTCGGAGGCGGTGGAGGCGCTGGCGAAGAACGCCCCGGGCGGCGCCGGCGGCGCCTTCGACTTCATCTCGAAATCGATGGACGCGGCGCGCGCCGCCTACGAGCAGATGCAGCAGGCAGCGGCGCAGGCCACCGGTCAGTCGCCGAAGCGCTCGTAGTCGGTCTGGTCGGCGGCGTAGCGCACGAACCAGTCGAGCGCCGACGGGTCCGCCATCGCGCTGCGGTTCGCGGCGCGCTCGGCCGGCATGCCGAGCAGGATCCGGCGCACCGGCACCTCCATCTTCTTGCCGGTGAGCGTCGCGGGAATCGCGTCGACCCGATAGACCCGATCGGGCACGTGCCGCGGCGTGCAGGCGTTGCGCAGGCACTCGCCGATGCGCGCGACCAGCGCATCGTCGAGCGCCGCACCCCCGCGCAGCTTCACGAACAGCGGCATGAAGAACCGGCCGCCCGGCAGATCGAGATTGACGATCAGCGTATCGTCGATCTCGGGCAGCGTCGCCAGCGCGCGGTAGATCTCGGCGGTCCCGATGCGAACGCCGTGGCGGTTCAGCGTCGCGTCGCTGCGACCGAGCACGAAGCAGCCGCCTCGCGCGTTCATGCGAAAGAAGTCGCCCTGCCGCCACACGCCGGGGAAGACGCCGAAGTACGACTCGCGGTAGCGGCTGCCGTCCGGGTCGTTCCAGAACTTCACCGGCATCGACGGCATCGGCTTCGTGATCACTAGTTCGCCGACTTCGTCGACGACGCTCTCGCCCGCGTCGTTCCACGCCTGCGCCGATACGCCCAGATGCGGCGCCTGGATCTCTCCCGCGTACACCGGCTGCGTGGGCACGCCGCCGACGAAGCCCGTGCACACGTCGGTGCCGCCGCTGCCGCTGCACACCCACAGGTCGGCCTTCACGTTGCGGTAGAACCAGGCAGTGTGTGCGGGCGACACCGGTGAACCGGCGGGCATGACCGCGCGCAGCCGGGACAGGTCGTAGCGCTCGCCCGGCACGACGCCCGCCTTCGACAGGATGTCCACGTAGGTGGGACTCGCGCCGAAATACGAGGCGCCGCAGTCCTGCGCCATGCGCCACAGCACGTCGACCTCCGGATACGCCGGATGCCCGTCGTAGAGCACGGGCACGACGCCGCACAGCATCGAGCTGGCGAGGAAGTTCCACATCATCCAGCCGGTGGTGCTGAAGAAGAACATCCGCTCGCCGGCGCGCAGGTCCATGTGCAGCGCGACGAGCTTGAGCATCTCGAGCAGGATGCCGCCGTGCCCGTGCACGATCGCCTTCGGCAGCCCGGTCGTCCCCGAGGAGAAGAGGATCCACAGCGGATGATCGAAGGGAACCTGCTCGGAGCGGAAGCCGGCCGCGGGCACCGGATCGCCGCCAACCATCGTCTCCCACGTTCGCACCTCGAGGCCGGCGCGTTCGAAGGCCGGCAGCGCCGCGCCGAGCCGGGGCAGCACGACGAGGCACTCGAGTTCCGCCAGCCCGGCGACGATCGCCCGCAGCTCGCCGCCGCGATCGAAGACCTTGCCGCCGTAGCGGTAGCCGTCCACGCAGAACATCGCCTTCGGTTGCAGCTGCGCGATGCGATCGAGCGTGCCGCTGGCGCCGAAGTCGGGCGAGACGCTCGACCAGATCGCGCCGATCGCCGTCGTCGCCAGCATCGCGACGACGGTCTCGGGCACGTTCGGCAGGTAGGCGACGACGCGGTCACCCGGAGCCACCCCCATGGCGCGCAGGCGCGTGGCGAGCGTACGCACCTGCGCGCCGAGCGCGTCCCACGAGAATCCGGCGAGCGGATGCGTTTCGTCGAGGTAGAGGAGCGCATCCTCGCCTGCGCGTTCGTTGCGCAGCACGTGCTCCGCGTAGTTCAGCCGCACGCCCGGGAACCATTCGGCGCCGGGCATCTCGCGGCGCCCGAGCACGGCGCCCACCGGTGTCGACGAGCGCACGTCGAACCAGTCGAAGATCGAACGCCAGAACGCGTCGAGATCGCTCACCGACCAGCGATGCAGCGCGGCGTAGTCGTCGAAGGCGAGCCCGCGCTCGCTTTCGAGCCAGCGCATGTATTCGGCGATGCGTGTGTTCGCCACCTGCCGCGGATCGGGCGTCCACAGCAGCTCGCCCTCACGCACGCGCGCGGGCTCGAGGTCGGTACGCAGTTTCAACTCGGGATGCTCCGTTCAGAGGGGTTCGAGCCGCCGCGTCGGGCGCCCGGCCCATCGCCTGGGCGATCCGCTGCTCCACGTGGCGAATCGCCTCGCGCAGGTCGTCGCCGTGGCGCTCGACCATCCGGGTGAGCGAGATCACCTTCGTGCGCCAGGTGAGGTTCATGCAGCCGAGGACTTCGCCGTCCAGCACGATCGGCATCGCGATCGAGCTGCGCCCATCGTCGGCTTCCTTGCGCGTGCGCGTGTAGTGGCCGCCGAAGTCCGGCGTGCGCACGCCGTATCCGTTGCGCCTGCCGCTGCGCACCAGCTCGCGAACGAAGCCCGCGTCGGAGGCCTTCTCGTTGCCGGGAGTTCCCCCCTCGCGCAACCGGCGCAGCACCGCCTCGCGCTCCTGCTCCGAACAGAACGCCAGGTAGGCCCGCCCGGAGGCGGAACGCAGGTAGTTCAGCCGGTAGCCGATCGGGCGGCGCCGGATCAGGTCGAAATAGGCCTGCGAGCTGTTCGTCTCGATCACTTCCATGTAGTCGAGTCGCGGTACCGTCAACACCGACGGCCACGTCGTCCTGCCGCCGAGCTCCTGCAGCACGGGCGATGCCAGCTCGACGAGCCAGGCCGTGTCGTCGATCTGCGCGCGCTGCTGGAGGCTGTGGCTGGGCAGGTATGCGCCGTCGGCCATGCGCTGCCAGACGAGTCCCTGCAGGTGCAGCGTGTAGAGGACGCGCGTCAGGCTGCTCTTGGGAAGGCCGGTGGCGAGATGAAGGCCGTGCAGGCTCGCCGCCTGCATCCGGTGCAGCGCCTGCAGCACGCCCAGGCCGCGCGCCAGCGACTGGATCGGCTTGACCTTGTAGCTTCGCACCGGCTTCGCACCTTCAGGACCGCATCAGCCCGAGCAGATCGTTCAGCCCGTCGAGGACGACGTGCGGCCGCTGCGCCTCGGGCAACTGCGCATACGCTTCGTCGTCGCCCAGTCCGCTGCGCACCGCGACCGCCAGCGCGCCGCCGCGCCGGGCCATCGGCATCTCGAGCGACGGGTCGTCGCCCACCACGACCAGCTCGCGCGGCGATACGCGCAGGCGCCGGGCCGCGCAGCGCAGCGCTTCCTGGGAGGGCTTGCCCACGATGTTGATGCGACAACCGGTGAGATCGCGAATCATCGCCGAAATCGGGCGCGAAGTGCCGAGCGCCCTGCCCTGGGCCGTGGCGAAGAACATCGACTGCGAGGCGCTGAACACCTGCGCGCCGCCCCACACCGCGTGGCAGGCGGATTCGAGCGTGTCGATCGAGAACTCGCGATACCAGCCGATGAACACCGCGTCGGCTTGCGGCCTGCCCACCGGCTCGACCACTTCGATTCCCGCCTCGCGCAGGGGCAGCGTCATGCCCTCGCCGCCGAGCACGATCACCCGGCGGTAGCCGCGGCGCACGAACAGCTCCACCGCGCTGCTGGCCGGCGTCAGCATCCGGCTGTCGTCGAGCGCGAAGCCGACCTTGCGCAGTTCCTGCGCGTAGCCCTGCGGCGTGCGCGGCGTGCCGTTGGTGAACACGACGTAGCCCACGCCGCGACGATCGAGCAGCCGCGTCGTCTCGAGCGCGCCGGGCAGCGGCGCGAGGCCGTGGTTGCGCTGGTCGCCGAGCACGAGCGTGCCGTCCATGTCGAACAGGAAACCGCGCGCGGCGCGCAGGCGCCGGACCACCTCGGATGCGCGATCCGCAGTGGCCTCCGGCGACAGATCAGGGAACATTCGCTGGCTCCATGCGCGAACGATCGCGCAGTTCGAGATGCAGTCCCGGCTTGTCGAAGACCAGTTCGGCGGCCGGCGCGCGGGAAGCCACCCCGCGCAGCAGCGACAGCAGCGGCTGCATCGAGGGGTTGTAGTGCCGGCGTGCGGGTCCGGCGGCAAGCATCGCGTCGACCTGGTCGGCGGGCATCACCGCGCGCAGCAGGAACTCCTCGTCGCAGATGCCGGCACGGAAGCGCTTGCGCAGCTCGGACGGCGGCAGCGGCGGCGGCTCGTTGCGCAGCTCGCGCGCGCGCGGACGCGACAGGATGCGGTCCTGCACGTCGGCATCCACCGGCGCGGTAGGCCGGCCGAAGCTGCCGAGCACGTAGCGGATCACCTGGTCGGAAACGTTCGCGTAGCGCTCGGTGCCGATCAGGTTGTACAGCGCCTGCGTATAGAGGATCTGCGGGAACGGTGTGACCATGATCGGGTGGCCCAGTTCGGCGCGCACCCGGCACATCTCCTCCATCACGTCGTCGAAGCGGTCGGAGAGCTTCAGCTCGGCGAGCTGACGCTTCAGCGTCGTGATGGCGCCGCCGGCGAGCTGGTGCCGCAGGAAGGCCGCGTCGAACTGCTGCGGCGTGCCGGGCGGAAGCCCCTCGGCGCGGGCGAGACCGGTGAAGTACGCGGCCACGCGCGCGAGCGCATGATCGTCGACGTCGATGCGGTGGCCCAATGCGCGCAGGTTCGCGACGATGCGCTGCGCATCGGGCAGCGAGGTGCCGTTCGATGCCGCGCCGCACGCGACCTGGATCACGTCGATGCCCAGTTCGGCGGCCGTCATGCAGCTGAGCGGCGACAGTCCGATCGTGCAGTGCGAGTGCAGCTCGAGCGGCTTGCCGCGCATCGTCGCGCGGATCGCCGGGATCAGCGTGTGCGCGCGCTCCGGCGTGAGCAGCCCCGCCGGGTCCTTGATGTAGAAGCGGTCGATGTCGGCGGACGGCGACAGCCGCGCGACCAGCGCGGCGTAGAAGGCGTCGTCGTGCACCTCGCTCACCGTGTAGGTGAGCGCGGCGATGATCTCGGCCGCGCCCGCCCTGCGCATCGACGCCGAATTGGCGAGCAGCGCTTCGACGTCGTGCATCGGGTCGAGCGCGACGAAGCGCGAGATGCCGTTCTCGACCAGCCGGTCGTAGACGAGCTGCATGAACTCCGGATGCGCCGGCTCCCACGAGATGAAGCGCAGCCCCGTGCCGATGAACTGCAGCAGCGTGTCGGGAAGCGCCGCGCGCATCAGGCGGATGCGCTCCCACGGGTCTTCGCGGTGATATCGCACCGCGACCCCCATCGCCGTGCTCGAGCAGCAGTCGAGCGCGCGGAATCCGACGCGGTTCATCACCGGCGCGATCGTCAGCGTCTGCGCCGTGTTGCAGCTCATCGCGCCCCACAGGCTCTGGTTGCCGTCGCGCAGCGACACGTCGATCAGCTGGAGGTCGGCCATGTCACGAATCCGTCGGCGTCTGCAGTCGTGCCTGCAGGAAGCGCGGGAACCAGCGCGTGTCGAAGCCCCCGGCGCGGAACTCCGCGTCCTGCACGAGCGCCTCGTGCATCGGCAGGTTCGTCGCGATGCCGTCGATCGTGCAGGCGGCGAGCGCCTCGCGCAGCCGGTCGACCGCGTCGGCCCGGTCGGCGCCGTGCACGACGAGCTTGGCGAGCAGCGAGTCGTAGTACGGCGGCACGCGGCTGCCCGACTGCAGGTGCGTGTCGACGCGCACGTGCGGCGCCGCGGGGAACACCGCGCGCAGCACGTCGCCCGGGCTCGGCCGGAAATCGCGCGTCCAGTCTTCGGCGTTCAGCCGGCACTCGATCGCGTGGCCGTCGAAGCGCACGTCCTGCTGCGCGAGGCGCAGCGGTCGGCCCTCGGCGACGGCGATCTGCTCGGCGACGAGATCCAGGCCGGTGATCGCCTCGGTGACCGGGTGCTCGACCTGGATGCGCGCGTTCATCTCGAGGAAATAGAAGGCTTCGCGCGCGCAGTCGACGAGCAGCTCGACGGTGCCCAGCCCCCGGTAGCGCAGGTGCCGCGCGAACGCCACCGCCGCACCATGCATCTGCTCGCGCAGCGCCGCGTTCAGCCGCGGCGCGGGCGCTTCCTCGACCAGCTTCTGGTAGCGCCGCTGGATCGAGCAGTCGCGCGTGCCGAGATGGATCGCGCCTTCGCCGTCGCCGAGCACCTGCACCTCGACGTGCCGGCCCGACTCGACGTAGCGCTCGAGATAGACGCGCGCATCGCCGAATGCGGCCTGTGCCTCGGCCATCGCCAGCTCGAGGGCGGGCGCGAGCTGCTCGGCCGCGCGCACGACCTTCATGCCGCGGCCGCCGCCGCCGGCGACCGCCTTCACGAGCACCGGAAAGCCGATCTCGCGAGCCAGCGCCCGCGCGTCGGACTCGCCGTCGAGTTCGCCGCCCGGCACGACCGGCAGGCCGGCCGCCACCGCATGGCCGCGCGCCTTCAGCTTGTCGCCGACCGCATCGAGCTGCGAGGCAGTGGGTCCTATGAACACGATGCCCGCGTCGTCGCAGGCGCGCGCCAGGCGCACGTTCTCGGACAGGAAACCGTAGCCCGGGTGGATCGCGTCGGCGTGCACGGCACGCGCTGCGGCGACGACCGCGCCCACGTTCAGGTAGCTCGCCGACGACGGCGCCGGCCCGAGGCGCACGGTGCGATCGGCCAGCCGCGCGGCGAGCGAATCGAGGTCGGCGTCGGAGGCGGCGAGCACCGTCTCGATGCCGAGCGAACGGCAGGTGCGGGCGATGCGCACCGCGATCTCGCCGCGGTTGGCGATCAGGACCCGCCTCAGGCGCACGTCGACTCCGGACGGATGCGAAGCAGCACCGCGGATTCGTCGGCGAACTGCGCGTCGTCCAGGCAGATCTCGACCACTTCGCCGGCCATGCCCGCGCACACCGAGTTCATCAGCTTCATCGTCTCGATGATGCAGACGACGGTATCCGGCCGCACCCTGCTGCCCACCTCGACGAAGGGAGCGGCTCCGGGCTTCGGCGCGCGATAGAAGGTGCCGAGCATCGGCGGGCGCACTTCGTGCAGGCCGTGTCGCGAGTCGCCTGCCCCGCCTGGCGCGGCCGGCTCGCGCACGCCTGCCGCAGCCGCCGCTTCGCGCCCTGCGACGCTCCCGCCGCCGGACGTGGCCTTCTCCACCGCGCGATCCGCGCTGTCCGAACGCCGCGGCGTCGACAGCGCCTGCGTCTCCTGCGTCCACGCGCCGCCCGCCGAGCGCCGCAGCACCAGGCGGAATCGCGCGGTCTCGAGCTTCAGCTCGTCGTACGAGGTGGAATCCAGCACGCGCAGGATGTCCTGCACGTCCTCGTTGCTCAGGTTCATCGCGCTTCCCGCCGCGGTTGCGCCCTGGCCCCGCCGAGCAGCGCGAACACGTGGTCGACGGCGCGCGGTCTGGGCGCGGCGACTGCCGCCGCCTCGCGGCTCGCCCACACGGTTTCGGGCCTGCTCTGCAGCAGGAACACGCCTTCGCCCGGCGCGCATCCTTCGGCGATCGCCCACTCGATGTCCTGCGCGCAGCCGTAGTGGCGCTCGACCCTGCGCGCGATGGCGGCGAGCGCGAGCACCTCGGCGTCGGACACCGAAGCGATCGTGCGCTGCGCCTCCGGCACCTCCTCGTCGACGACACCCGAGCCGGAAGGGTCCGGCCGGTGCCGGCGCAGCTTCGGCGAGACGTCGCGCCGCACGATCTCGCCGGTGACCTTGGCGACGACGAAACGATCGGGCGTGACCTCGCCGCTGACCACCGCCGAGCCCAGGCCCCAGCTCGCCTCGAGCGTGACGACCGAACGGTCGCCCGTGGTCGGGCTGCGCGTGAACATCACGCCCGAGGAGCGCGCATCGACCATGCGCTGGATGACGACCGCCATCGCCAGCCCTTCCTCGAGCATGCCGAGCCGGCGGCGATAGCTGATCGACTCGGCGCTGTACAGGCTCGCGCAGCACCGGCGTACGTGCTCGACGACCGCGTCGACGCCGCGGATCCACAGGTAGGTGTCCTGCAGGCCGGCGAAGCTCGCCTCGGCGCTGTCCTCGCTGGTGGCGCTCGAACGCACCGCCATCGGCGCATCGACGTCGCCGCCACGGATCCGCTCGAGGCCCGCGGCGATGCCGTCGTACAGCGCGGCCGGGAGATCGGCCTGCCCGAGAAGCGCACGCGCTTCGGCGCTGGCGGCGGCGATCGCGTCGAGATCGTCGGCCGGCAGGGCTTCGATGCGCCGGCGGATCGCCCCTGCCCGATCGCAGACGTCGACGAAATGGCGGAATGCGTCGGTGGTGACGACGCAACCGGGCGGCACCGCGATGCCGGCGCGCAGCAGCTCGCCCAGGCTCGCGCCCTTGCCGCCCACGGTCGGCCGATCGTCGATGCCGATCTCCTCGAAGTGCCGGACCCAGCCATGCTCGTTCATCGCTCGTCCTTCCCGCTTCAGTCGAGCACGCGCACGATGCCGCGGTCGCCGTCGACCCGGATGCGCTGGCCGGTGCGGATGCGCTTGGTCGCGCTGCCGGTGCCGACCACCGCGGGCAGCCCGTATTCACGCGCGACGATCGCTGCGTGCGACATCGTGCCGCCGATGTCGGCGACCGCCGCCTTGATCTTCGTGAACACCGGCCCCCAGCTCGGCGCCGTCACCGGGCAGACGAGGATCTCGCCGGCGCGCACCTGGCTGATGTCGTTCACGTCGCGCAGCACGCGCGCCACGCCCTCGACGATGCCCGGCGAGGCGGCGAATCCGCGCAGCTCGCCCTCGTCGACCAGCTCGGGCGCCGACCACGTCTGCAGCGTCTCGTTGGTGATGCCCCACAGCATCTGCAGCGCCGGATCCTCGATCGACTCGGGGATCGGCCCCAGCGCGGGCGGCGCCTGCCAGTTCTCCAGCGCGGCGAGCATGCGCTTGCGCTCGGCGATGATCGGCCGCCAGTGATGCGCGCCGTGCGGCTTGCCGCCGCCGGCCCAGGCGAGCATGACGTCGACTAGCGCCTGCTCGGCCTCGCCGTAGTGCAGGTGGAAGATGTCCTCGCCGTCCTCGAGCACGCCCTGCTCGCACAGCACCGCGCCGAACTGGCGGATCTTGTCGAAGAACAACGTCGTGAACCAGTGCTCGCAGTAGAACTTGTGGTCCTCGACAAACGGGAACACGACCTGGCACAGGCCGAGCATCTGGTCGAAGGCGGCGCGCTCCTCGTCGCTGCCCAGCAGCTCGCGGTATTCGCCGATGATGCGCTCGCGCTCGGCCTTCAGCCGCTCGGTGGGACGCGCGAGCGTCTCGCCGCGGCGGACCATCTGCATGTAGCCGGGCAGCGCGGCGAAGGGCACCGACAGATCGTCGTTCCAGCTGCGATGATGATGATAGAAGCCGTCGCCGGTCGACATGTGGAACCACGGATCGCGCGCCGCCTCGAAGGCCGCGAGCCAGCGCCGGCCGGCCTCGCCGCGCGCGCCGACCGCGGCTAGCGTGCGCTTCGGATCGGCGCCCTCGACGAAAGCATCGTCGACGCCGCATTCGACGGCCAGCCGGGCGAGCTTCTTCAGCTCCTCGTCGGGCCGGAACATCAGCGTGTCTACTCCGGCGACCATGCGCGAGATGGTCTGGTCGGAGATCTCGGGGAAGGCCTTCTTGCAGAACTGGAAGAAGACGACGTACGCGCCGTAGCCCAGCATCAGGAACTCGAAGTGGTAGTGCCACATCTTCGAGAACATCTCGATGGCGCGGTGGAAGTTCTCGCGCAGGTAGTGGTTCTGCCCGATGCCGCGCGCCTCGAGCACCACCTCGAGGTCGTCGAACTCCGGCAGCGGAGGCACGCGCAGCTCGGAGATCTCGCGGATCAACGTGTCCATCCGCGTGCGCCATTCGGCGTACAGGCGGTCCCAGTTCTCGTAGTAGTGCGAGGCGCGCTGCTGGAAGATCTCCAGCCGCCGGGCGATCTCCTCGGGATCGCTGACCGCGTTGGCGGTGATGTACACGCGCCCGTTCAGCACGCGGAACTCGACGCCCAGCGTGGTCGGGAACGCGAACACGCGCGTCGTGAACGCGCCCAGGCCCGTGTACGGCACTTCCGCCGTGAGGATGTCGAAGGCCGGCATCACCTCGGGAAAGTGCATCGAGTTGTAGAACCAGAAGCGCCCGTCGTCCCCGGGCTGGAAGCGCGAATAGTACGGATACATCGACTGCCAGTCGCCTGCGCCGGGCACGCTTTCGATCTGCGAGGGCAACGGGAAGCTCCGGGCCCCTGTCTTCGCGTCCATGGGTCTCCTCCTGCGGATGCGGGGACGATTGCGGATTCCGCTCGTCAGTGCTCCTGCGGCACCGTGACGACGATCTTGCCGAACTGCTCGCCGGACTCGAGGTAGCGGTGCGCCTCGACCATCTCGTCGAACTCGAAGATGCGTGCGATCGTCGGCGCCAGCGTGCCGGCGCGCAGCCCCTCCTCGACGAAGCCGCGCGCCGCCGCGAAACGCTTCGCGTCGTGGATCAGCTCGAACACGAGGTAGCCGCGCATCGCCAGCCCCTTGGCCAGTGCGGGGCCGTACGGGAACGGCGTCTCGCGCGCCTTGCCGCTGAGGTTTCCGTACAGGATCAGCAAGCCCTGCGGGGCGAGCGCGGCGGCCAGCTCGGCGACGATCGGGCCGCCGATCGGATCGAAGGCCAGGCGCGCGCCGCTGCCGGTGACGCGCATCGCCTCGGCGGCGAGATCGTTCCCCTGAAGGACGATCACGTGCGCCGCGCCGGCGCGCAGCAACGCTTCGCGCTTGCCCTCGCCGCGCGTGACGGCGATCGGCACCGCGCCGATCGCGTTGCAGATGCGGATCGCGGCGAGCCCGACGCTGCTGGAGGCGGCGGTGACGATCACTGCCTCCCCACGGCCGACGCGGGCAATGTCGACGATCGCGCCATAGGCGGTGAGGTGCGCCATCCAGATCGCGGCGGACTCGATCGCCGACAGCCCCTGCGGGCGCGGCAGCACGGAATGCGCGGGCACGATCGCGCGCTCGGCGTACACACCGTAGCGCGTCATCGAGAAGGTGGGCAGGATGCACACCGGATCGCCCGGTGCGAAGCCCTGCACATCGCGCCCGAGCGCCTCGACGATGCCGGCCGCCTCGTAGCCGATGCGCGACGGAAGCCGGGCTTTCTCGACGTAGCGTCCATTGCGGAACGACGCCTCGGCGCGATTCAGGCCGATCGCCTCGATGCGCACGCGCAGTTCGCCTTGGCCCGGATCGCCGGCATCGAGTGATTCGAAGCGCAGCACCTCGGGGCCGCCGAATTCGTGGAAGCGGATCGTCCTGTCTGCCATGCGGCGATCATCGCTCGAAGATCCGCCGCGTGGGAACGCGTCCGCGCAAAGTTTTCACCAGGAGAAATCGTGAGAGGTTCACGCGACATCCGTTGCGCAGAGCGAATAGCATCGCAGCAAAAGAAAGGGAGGAGACCGTGACGCTGAGAGTTCTCGATCGGCATCGCGCTGCGGGCGTCGAAGCGCTCTGCGAGCTGATCGTGCCGGGTTCGGCTCGGGTCGGCCCGTCGGTATACGTCGATGCGATTCTGGCGGCGATGCCCGCCGGTGCCCGCGAGGATGCGCTGCGGGCGATCGATGCGCTGTCGGGCGCCCGCTCCGCCGACGCCCTTGCGCCGCGCGCGCACACGCCCGAATTCGCCCTCGTGCGGGCGCTGGCGATCGAAGCCTTCTACAGCGATTTCGTCGCTCCGGGCAGCGAGGGCCCGGGCGCCTGGGCAGAGATCGACTTCGAGCCCCCGCGCGCCGTCGACCTCGAGCGCGACTGGTCTTACCTGGGCATCCGATGAAAGACCACTTCGACGTCATCGTCGTCGGTTCCGGCGCGGGTGGCGGCGTGGTCGCCGGCGAACTGGCGCAGTGCGGGCGCAGTGTGCTGCTGCTCGAGGCCGGCCGGCACCACACCTCGCAGAGCTTCCGGCGCTGGGAAGCGAAAGCCAATTACGACCTGTTCTGGCCGATGCGCTTCGCGCCGCTGCCCGACGGCGACGTGCTGGCCTTCCTGTCGGGGAAATGCGTCGGCGGCTCGACGACCATCAATACGAAAGTCGCGCTTCGCGCGCACGAACGCGACGTCGCCAAGTGGCACCCGGCAACCGGCCTGACCAACGAGCACGGCGAGCCGTTCGGCCTCGCCGACCTGCAGACCTACTACGCCCGCGTCGAGGACCTGCTCGGCGTGCGGGAACGAAGCGACTGGGAAAAGAGCGTCTACACCGCGCAGGCCGGATTCCGCGCGATGGGCGCCGACCTCGAGCCCGTCCATTCGTACACCGATGCCAACTGCATGCGCTACGGCTCGTGCCTGCAGGGCTGCCCCACCGACGCGGGCAAGTCGACGATGAACACCTACATCGCGAAGGCGCTGGCGCGCTGCCCGCTCGAGCTGCGCGCCGGCGTGCACGCCGAGCGGGTGCTCGTCGAGGACACGCCCACCGGGCGAAGGGCGGTGGGCGTCGAGTACGTCGACGCCGACGGGAGCCGCCATCGGGCCCGCGCGCGCTTCGTCGTCGCCGCGGCCGGTGCGCTGAACACCGCGCAACTGCTGCTTCGATCGGGGCTTCGCAACCCGGCGATCGGCCGGTACGTCGGGCTGCATCCGCTGCGGCTCGTCTACGGCCTGTTCGACGAGATCCAGGACGCGCACCGCGTGTATCCGATCAGCGCGCACTGCATGAAGTTCCAGACCGACGAGGACGGCGGCTTCGTGCTCGAAGCCTCGACGATCATGGACCCGATCGCCTTCGCGACGACGATCCGCGACGAGAGCGGGCCGCTGTGGGGCGCGCCGCTCGTCGAAGCCATGCGCGCCTACCGGCGCTGGGTCGGCGTACTGGCGATGGTCAACGACGAGAACAACGCCGCGGTAAGGCTCGACGAAAACGGGCGCGAGAAGCTCGAAGTCGCCTTCCGGCCGAGCGAGCACGAACGGCTCGACGCCGCGCTGCGGTTCAGCCGGCAGGCGCTGCAGGCGGCGGGCGCGACGAAGATCTGCTGGACCGGCCTGATCTCCACGCATACGCAGGGCGGGTGCCGGATGGGAGACGATCCCGCGCGATCGGTCGTCGACCGCAACGGCGAATCGCACGAAGTGAAGGGCCTGTTCGTCGGCGACGGCTCGCTGGTGCCGCGAACGCTGTCGGTGAATCCGTCGCTCACGATCATGGCGCTGGCGACGCGGCTCGCCGAGCACCTCGAGATGGCGATGTCCGACGAAACGGTGTCTTCCTGAAAATGGGCGCGACGAAGCTGCAGGACCGGCACGCGTTCGTCACCGGCGGCGCGGGCAGCATCGGCCTGGCCACGGCGCGCGTCTTCTGCGACGAGGGAGCCCGCGTCACGCTGGCTGACCTGCCCGGCCCCGCGCTCGATGCAGCGCGCGCGGCGCTGCCCGCCGACCGGGTGTGCGCCGTGGCGCTCGACGTCACCAGCGGCAACAACTGGCGGCGCGCCCTCGCCGAGGCGACGTCCCGCTTCGGTCCCCTCGACGTCCTGTTCAGCAACGCGGGCAACAGCGGCGTCATCGCGCCGGTCGTCGACTACCCCGACGACGTGTTCGACAGCGTCCTCGCGGTGCATGTACGCGGCGCGTTCCTCGCCTGCAAGCACGGGTTGCCGGCCATGCGCGACGGGGGCAGCCTGGTGATCTGCTCGAGCGTCGCCGGCATGCGGGGCGATCCCGGCGTGTCGGCCTACATCACCGCCAAGCACGCGCAGGTCGGCCTGATGCGCAGCGTCTCGAAGGAGGCGGCCGCGCGCGGGATCCGCGTCAACACCGTGCATCCGGGGCCGGTGGACAACGACTTCCAGAAGAACCTGGAGCAGCACCTGTCGAAGGTGCTCGGACAGGACGCCACGGCGTTCTTCGATCAGCTCATTCCGTTGCGGCGCCACGCGCGCCCCGAGGAGATCGCACGCGCGGTGCTCTGGCTGGCGAGCGACGACAGCAGTTTCACCACCGGCACCACGCTCATGGTCGACGGCGGCATGAACGTCTGAGTATTCCCTCGTTCCCGATCTCCCGCCTTGCGCGAATATCCCGCATGGGTACGATCGAAGGTAGTGGAGGAGACCCACAATGAAACGCGAAGCGTTCGACACGGCGTCGCAGCCCCGCGGCGCGGGCGTGGACTACTGGAAGCTGACGACGCGGCAATTCTTCGGCCCGCTCGGAACGACGAACCTGGCGCCGCACGATTTCGAGGGGCGCATGCTCGTCTATCACGCAGGCCCGCTGCGGCTGTACACGATCGACGCGAGCGCCCACCGCGTCGTGCGCGACCATTCCGAGATGGGCGACGCGGCCGACAACTACAAGCTGCTGCTGCAGTTGCGCGGCGAAAGCGAGATCGAGCAGCGCGATGGCTGCGTCACCCTGAAGACGGGCGACTGGAGCCTGTACGACCCGCGCGTGCCCTACTCCATCACCTCGCGCGAGTCGCTGAAGCACATGGTGGTGCACATCCCGCGCGAGCGGCTGCGCCCGCTGTCGGTGCCGCCGCTGCATACCTGCGAGCCGGCCGAGCCCGAGCTGCGCGGGCTCTACTCGGTGCTGTCGAGTTTTCTCGCGTCGCTGTCCTCGCAGCTCGATTCGCTGCCCGACGGCTGCGGCTCGACGATCAGCGAAGCCGCCCTCGCGCTGCTCGCTTCCACGCTGCAGGCGCACCGTGGCGGACAACCCGAAGCGACTCCGCTGCCCGAAGTGCTGCGGCTGCGCGTTCGCCAGTACATCGAATCGAATCTGGCCGATGCCGATCTGACGATCGAGCGCATCGCACGCGACCTGCGCTGCTCGAAGCGCTACCTTCATCGGGTCTTCGAGGGCGAGGACGCGACGGTGGAGCGGTACATATGGCGCGCCCGCCTGTTGCGCTGCAAGCAGGCGCTCGAGCGGCCGGAGCCCGGCGGCCGCTCGATATCGGGCACCGCGTATCACTGGGGCTTCAACAGCGTCGCGCATTTCTCCCGCCTGTTCAAGGCGGAGTTCGGCGTGACGCCGAGCGAGTTCGTGCGCGCGCGCAGGCATTGAGCGCGGCGCGGGCGGCCGAGGCCGCCCGCCGCCGGAGCCGCGCGCCGGCTTGCGAAGCTACTTGCTCCGCTGGTCCCAGGCCGGCGCGAGCTTGAGCTTCCAGCCGTCCTGGCGCGGCGGGTAGACCAGCTCGAGCTTGTCCTTCCACCACTGGTTGGCCGTGCTGGTGATCTCTCCCAGTCCGGCCGGCGTGAAGGTCACATCGCCCTGCACCGTGTCCTTGAACTCGTGGCCGGCGACCGCGTCGCGCACGGTCTTCGGATCGAGCGATCCGGTCTTCTCGATCGCCTTCAGCAGCACCTGCGCGTTCGCGTAGAACATGCCGACGACGACGCTACCCTTGCCCTTGTCCTTCATGTAGCGCTCGCCCAGCTCCTTCGCGCCCGGATAGGGCAGGTCCATCGACCAGAAGCCGTCGGCCAGGATGTAGTTCGAGTCGGCGCCGAGCGCTTCGTGGAACTCGTTGGTCCAGGTTCCCTTCCAGCCGTGCAGGTACGGGACGCTGAAGTTCTGCTCCTTCATCTGGCGCACGAGCGTGATCGCGTCGGTGGGGTTGCCGAACAGCAGCACCGAGTCGATGCCCTTGGCCTTCATCTTCAGGATGTACGACGAGTAGTCCTTCGAGCCCATCGCCCACGGCTCGTCCATGCCGAAGCTGACGTTGTATTTCTTCGCCATCGCCTTGAAGGCGCCGCCGAAGCCCTGGCCGTCGGGCGAATCCTCCATGACGAGCGCCGGATTCTTCGGCCGCTCGTTCTCGGGAAGCGTCTGCCAGATCTTGAACGGAACCTCCGCGCCGCCGCCGGCGTCGTAGAAGAACAAGGCCGACCACTTGAACTTCTTCGGCGCCCACATGTGGGGCCACATGGTCGTGATCATGTAGAACTTCTTGTACTTCTCGGCGGCCAGCGCACCGGCCATGTTCA
>CALCZN010000323.1:0-7287 GCA_937903095.1 uncultured Burkholderiales bacterium | reverse complement strand
TGGAGTTCAGACGTGTGCTCTTCCGATCTCGACGCACAACGGCTCGCGCTCCACCGGCTCGTAGAACGCGAGGTCGCGTTCGCCGAGCACTCCGGCGTTCGGATGCGCGGCGACGGCGTCGACGATGTCGCGCGCGATCGGCCCGGTGTGCAGCGCGAGGCTGCCGCGATGCGCGACCTGCGCGAGCGTGTCGGCGAGCGCCTCGTTGCGCAGAAGATGTCCGGGCGGCCAGGCGTGGCCTTCGGCGTCGTAGAAATACGCCGCGGCCGCCGGTTGCATGCGCAGCCAGCGATCGGCGTCGAGCAGCGCGTGCAGTCTTTCGCTCACCTCGAAGCCGTTGCGCGCCAGCGTGATCGCCGGTTCGAACAGTCGATGCCAGGCGAGACGCCCGTGCGCCTGGTGCACCCGCTCGAGCATGCGCACGACGCCCGGCACGCCTACCGATCGGCCGCCGACTGCCGCCTCGAAGAAGTCCATCGGCGTGCCGTCGGGCCGCAGGAACAGATCGCCCTGCGCGCGCGCCGGCGCCGTTTCGCGGCCGTCGAAGGCGCGCACGCGGCCGCTGCGCGCGTCGAAGAGCAGCAGGAACGCGCCGCCGCCGATGCCGGAGGATTGCGGCTCGACGAGGCCGAGCACCATCTGCGCGGCGATCGCCGCATCGACCGCGTTGCCGCCCGCCTCGAGGATGGACGCCGCGGCACGCGTAGCGTGCGGGTTCGCGGTGACGGCGAGGAAGCGCGTCGCGAACACCGGCGCGCGTTCGACGAAGCGGCTCGCCGCCTCGGGCGCTGCGCGGGCGAGCGAGCCCGTCGCCGCCTGCGGCGACGTGCTTTCGATGACCGCCTGCGGTGACGTGCTTTCGATGGCCGCCGCTGCCGCCGCGCCTTCGACGGCCGGCGCCGCCCGCGGCATCGACGACGCGAAGCAGGCGAGGAGCCCCCACGCGAGAAACGATGCGAGTCGCATCGGGGCATGATAGCGGTCGATTCCTGCGCAACCGTCGAGCATGCAATCCGTCCAACGCAATCCCGCCGATCCGCCGGCGAGCCGGCCCGAGTCGATCCGCAACCTCGTCGCCGCGATCGCGCAAGGCACGCGCAGCGCGCAGGCGCTCGTCGAGCAGGCGCGGGACAACGCCGCGCGTCACGCCGGCCTGAACGCCATCGCCTGGGTCGACTGGTCCGCCGCCGGCGACGAGGCGCGCGTCCTCGACGAGGAGGCGCGCAGCGGCCGCCTGCGCGGCCCGCTGCACGGCGTGCCGGTGTCGATCAAGGACTTGTACGCGGTGCGCGGCATGCCCACGCGCGCCGGCACGCGCGCGCCGCTGCCTTCGCTCGGCACGGACGAGGCGACGCTGGTCGCACGTCTGCGCGCGGCGGGCGCCCTCGTCTTCGCCAAGACGAACATGCACGAGATCGCGCTCGGCTGCAGCGGCGAGAACGAATGGACCGGCGACGTGTGCAATCCCTTCGACCCCGCGCGCCAATCCGGGGGATCGTCGAGCGGATCGGGCGTGGCGGTGGCCACCGGCATCGGCGTCGCATCGATCGGCAGCGACACCGGCGGCTCGGTCCGCATCCCGGCCGCCTTCTGCTCGGTGGTCGGCTTCAAGCCGACGTCGGGCGCGATTCCGCTCGATGGCGCGCTGCCGCTGTCGTTCACCTGCGACCACGCCGGACCGCTCGCGCGCAGCGTCGACGACTGCGCGCTGCTGTACGAGGTGATGGCGCAACGGCGCGTCGCGCACGGCACGGTCGCGCGTCGTCCGCGACTGCACGTGCCGGCCGAGTGGCTGCGCGGGCGGCTCGCGCCGCAGGTGCGCGAACGCTTCGAGCGCGCGGTCGCGCAACTGCGTGGGCACGGCGCGGAAATCGCCGAGGTGCAGCTTCTGCAGCTGAAGGATTCGTGGGCCGCCTACACGCCGATCGTGCGGGCCGAAGCCGCGTGGGTGCACCGCGCCGCGCTCGATGCCGGAGGCGAGGCTTTCTCGCCGCTGGTCCTGCCCGCGCTGCAGGCCGCGCGCCGCATCCTCGCCGTCGAGTACGTGGACGCGCTGCGCACGCGCACGTCCATCGCAGCGGCCCTGGAAGCCGCGCTTGCCGACTGCGACGCGTGGATCCTGCCGACCAGCACGGTGCTGCCGCCGCTGCGCGGGCAGAACGACGTGGAGGTCGAAGGCGGAACGACGACCGTGCGCGAGGCCGTGCTCGGCCAGACGCTGCCGTTCTCGCTGTGCGGCGTGCCCGCGCTGTCGGTGCCGCTGGGCTTCGTCGAAGGCCTGCCCGTCGGCCTGCAGCTCGTCGCCCGCCGCGACGGCGACGCGGCATTGCTCGTGCTGGGCCAATGGGTGGAGAGTCTTTTCCCCTTCACCCTTGACCCTTGACCCTTCACCGCCTTTACCTCGGCGCCATCCGTATCGCCCCATCCAGCCGGATCGTCTCGCCGTTGAGCATCGTGTTCGCGAAGACGTGCTCGACGAGTTGCGCGTATTCGTCGGGCCGGCCCAGGCGCGAGGGGAAGGGCACCTGACGACCGAGCGACTCCTGCACGTCCTTCGGCAGGCTGTCCATCAGCGGGGTGAGGAACAGGCCCGGCGCGATGGTGACGACCCGCACGCCGTCGCGCGAGAGATCGCGCGCGATCGGCAGCGTCATGCCGACGATGCCGCCCTTCGAGGCCGAATACGCGGCCTGTCCGATCTGGCCGTCGAAGGCCGCCACCGACGCGGTGTTCACGATGACGCCGCGCTCGGCTTCGTCGTTCGGCTCGTTGCGGATCATCGCGGCGGCGGCGATGCGGATCATGTTGAAGGTGCCGATCAGGTTGACGGTGATCACCTTCGTGAAGACGTCGAGCCGATGCGGTCCGTCCTTGCCGACCGTCTTCGCCGCAGGGCCGATGCCGGCGCAGTTGACGAGCCCGACGAGGCGGCCCATGCCGCCGGCCGCATCGACCGCCGCCTGCGCGTCGGCTTCGGAGGAGACGTCGCAGCGCACGAAGCGCGCGGCCGCGCCGATCTCGTCGACCAGCTGCTTGCCCATCGTTTCGTTCAGGTCGGCGACCAGCGCCTTGCCGCCGGCGGCGACAATGCGCCGCACGGTAGCGGCGCCCAGGCCGGATGCGCCGCCGGTGACGAGCACGACGTTGTTCGGGATCTTCATCGGGTCCTCCTGGAGAATTCGATCCGGAATTACAGCACAACGACCGGTGGCAACGGCGAAGGCGGCGCGCTACCGTAGCGATGCACGCCGGCCTGCCGCTTCCGCCAGTCGTTCGATGTCGCACGAAATCCTGCAGGTTCAGGGGCCGTGGAGGGGCCGCGATGGATTGCTTCCTCGATTACTGGCGCATACTGGTGCGCAGCGACGATTCGCTGCCGCTGTTCGAGGCGGCGCTGTCGATCGCGCAGGACGAATACCCCGAGCTGCCGATGCACGAGGTGCTCGCGCGCGTGGACGGCTTCGCGCTGGCGTTGCGTCGCCGCGTCTCGAAACTGCGCCAGCCGATCGCGCGCGTCGACGCGCTGCGCGAGCACTTCGCCGACGAACTGGGTTTCCGCGGCAACGCGAACGACTTCCACGATCCGGAGAACAGCTACCTGAACCGGGTGATCGAGCGGCGACTCGGCATTCCGATCACCCTGTCGGTGCTGTATCTCGAAATCGCCGAGCAGGCGGGCGTGCAGGCCTGCGGCGTGGGCTTTCCCGGGCACTTTCTCGTGCGGCACGACGTGGCCGGCCGCGCCATGATCGTCGACGTCTTCGCCGGCGCGCGCGTGCTCACGCACGACGAACTCGAATACCGTCTGCTGCCCTACGCGGGCGGCGATCGCGACGAGGCGAGCCGGCTGCTCGGCGGCGCGCTGCCCACGGCGAGCGCGCGGCAGATCCTCGCGCGCATGCTGCGCAATCTGCAGGCGATCCATCGCGAGCGCGGCGACGTCCGCCGTCTGGGCGCCGTTGACCGCCGGCTCGCGGCGCTCGAGGAAACGCAGGGCTGAAACGAAACCGGCGGCGCAATGCGCCGCCGGTGCGAACCTGCGCCGAGCGCCGACGCCGAAGCGCCGGCGGAACAGGCTTACTGCGTCCAGACCACCGCGATCAACGGAACGATCAGCAGCGCGACGATGTTGATGATCTTGATCAGCGGGTTCACCGCGGGGCCGGCCGTGTCCTTGTAGGGGTCGCCGACCGTGTCGCCGGTGACCGCGGCCTTGTGCGCCTCGGAGCCCTTGCCGCCGAAGTTGCCTTCCTCGATGTATTTCTTCGCGTTGTCCCAGGCGCCGCCGCCCGTGCACATCGAGATCGCGACGAACAGGCCGGTGACGATCGTGCCCATCAGCACGCCGCCCAGCGCTTCCGGTCCGAGCAGCAGGCCGACCAGCACCGGAACGACCACCGGCAGCAGCGACGGGATCATCATCTCCTTGATCGCCGCACCGGTGAGCAGGTCCACCGCGCGCGAGTAGTCGGGCTTGGCGGTGCCTTCCATGATTCCGCGGATCTCGCGGAACTGCCGGCGCACTTCCTCCACCACCGCGCCGGCGGCGCGGCCGACGGCCTCCATCGCCATCGCGCCGAACAGGTAGGGAATCAGGCCGCCGATGATCAGGCCGACGATCACCATGTGGTTCGACAGGTCGAAGCTGGCGACGATGTTCGCCGACTCGAGCGCGTGGGTGTAGTCGGCGAAGAGCACGAGCGCCGCCAGGCCCGCCGAGCCGATCGCGTAGCCCTTGGTGACCGCCTTGGTCGTGTTGCCGACCGCGTCGAGCGGGTCGGTGATGTTGCGCACCGACTCGGGAAGATGCGACATCTCGGCGATGCCGCCGGCGTTGTCGGTGATCGGCCCGTAGGCGTCGAGCGCGACGACGATGCCGGCCATCGACAGCATCGAGGTGGCCGCGACGGCGATGCCGTACAGGCCGCCCAGCCAGTACGCCGAGACGATCGCGGCGCAGACGAACAGCACCGGCCAGGCGGTGGATTTCATCGACACGGCGAGCCCCGCGATGATGTTCGTGCCGTGGCCGGTGGTCGACGATTGCGCCACGTAGCGCACCGGCTTGTACTGCGTGCCGGTGTAGTACTCGGTGACCCAGACGATCAGCCCGGTGAGCACCATGCCGACGACGACGCACAGCCACAGGTTCAGCACCGAGGTGCCCGAACGCGCGAGATCGCCGTCGCCGAACATCCAGACGGTGATCGGGTAGGCGACGATGGTGGCGATGCCGCCGGCCCAGATCAGCCCCCGGTAGAGCGCGCCCATGATGTTCGTCTGGCCGGGCGCGGCCTTGACGAACATCGCGCCGATGATCGACGCGATGATCGACAGTCCGCCGAGCGCGAGCGGGTAGACGACCGCCTGCGCCTCGGCCCCCTTGATCATCAGCGAGCCGAGCAGCATCGTGGCGATCAGCGTGACGGCATAGGTCTCGAACAGGTCGGCCGCCATGCCGGCGCAGTCGCCGACGTTGTCGCCGACGTTGTCGGCGATCACCGCCGGGTTGCGCGGATCGTCTTCGGGGATGCCGGCCTCGACCTTGCCGACCAGGTCGGCGCCGACGTCGGCGCCCTTCGTGAAGATGCCGCCGCCCAGCCGCGCGAAGATCGAGATCAGCGACGAGCCGAAGGCCAGGCCGATCAACGGGCGGATGACGTCGTGCAGCGAGACGACCGTGCCCAGGCCGTGCGGCGCGCTGGCGACCAGCAGCCCGTAGTAGCCGGCCACGCCGAGCAGGCCCAGGCCGACGACGAGCATGCCGGTGATCGCGCCGCCGCGGAACGCGACCGCGAGCGCGTCACCGAGTCCGCGCGTGGCGGCCTGCGCGGTGCGCACGTTCGCGCGCACCGAGACGTTCATGCCGATGTAGCCGGCCGCTCCGGAGAGGATCGCGCCGATGGCGAAGCCGATCGCCGTGGGCAGGCCGAGCCCCGGAACCAGCCAGATGACGATGAAGAGAACCACTCCGACGATCGCGATCGTGCGGTACTGCCGGTTCAGGTACGCCTTCGCGCCCTGCTGGATCGCCGCGGCGATCTCCTGCATCCGTGCATTGCCCGCGTCGAGCGACAGGATCCAGCGGCTCGATGCGACGCCGTAGATCACCGCCGCCAGCCCGCAGGCCAGAGCGAGCCACAGGCCCGCCGAGGTAGCAGTCATGAGTGGACCTCCATCCGGTTCCGGTTGTGATGTGAAAAGCTGAAAGAGACGTTCGGGAAACGAGGCGCCGGCGCGCGAGGCGACGCAGGTTCGGGCGCGAGGCGACTCGATTTCAAGCGCGAAGCGCCGGGAGTTTACTGGAGCGCGGCGAAGACACGAGCGGTGATTTCGTCCACGCTGCCCACGCCCGACACTTTCCGGCAGCGCGGCGCCGCGGCGTCGCCCGAGCGTTCCCAGGCGGCGTAGTAGTCGACGAGCGGGCGCGTCTGCGAGTGATACACCGCCAGGCGCTTGCGCACCGTTTCCTCGCGATCGTCGTCGCGCTGGACCAGGTCTTCGCCGGTGACGTCGTCCTTGCCGGGAATGCGGGGCGGGTTGAAGCGCACGTGGTAGGTGCGTCCGCTGGCGGCATGCACGCGCCGGCCGCTCATCCGCTCGATGATGTCGGCGTCGGGCACGTCGATCTCGAGAACGTAATCGAGATGCACGCCGGCGCTCTTCATCGCTTCGGCCTGCGGGATCGTGCGCGGAAAGCCGTCGAACAGGTAGCCGTTGGCGCAGTCGGCCTGGCGCAGCCGCTCCTCGACCAGGCCGATGATGATGTCGTCGGACACCAGCGCGCCTGCGTCCATCACCTTCTTGGCGGCCAGGCCGAGCGGGGTGCCGGCCTTGACCGCGGCGCGCAGCATGTCTCCGGTGGAGATCTGCGGAATGCCGTATTTCTTCGTGATGAACGCGGCCTGCGTGCCTTTGCCCGCTCCGGGTGCGCCGAGAAGGATCAGCCGCATGTATGGGTGCCTGCCGCCCGCAAAGCCTCAAAGCGTACCGGGAAGTGCGGGATCCGGTCAATTCGAACGGCGCGGCGGCGTTGCGGGAACGACGCTTGCGCCGGATCGCCGAAGCATGCAGGCAGCGGGAGTTCGCGATGAAGAACTGGTCGGAGGCCTTGCGGGACGGGATGCTGAGCGGCGCGCTGGCGGCAGCGGCGACGGTGGGCGTGCTCGCCTTGCGGGGACGGCGCGAGGACGGCAGCGCAGCCGCGCCGCTGAACGCGGTCAGCCACGTGTACTGGGGCGAACGGGCGCTGCAGGAGGACCGCGTTTCGCTTCGCTACACGGGCGC
>CALCZN010000322.1:0-2213 GCA_937903095.1 uncultured Burkholderiales bacterium | reverse complement strand
GCCGATGCTCTGCAGCGGACCGAGCGGGTTGCGGCGCACCTGCATCTCGTTCATCTGCGGCTGGCCGCTATAAGTGGTGTAGACGACCTCGTCGTCGACGAACAGGATCAGCGCGTTGAAGCTCCATCCGGTGATGTTCGTGCGGCGAACGAAACCGAGCATGTCGAGCCAGAAGTTGCCGATGCGGTCGTGCTTCACGCGCTTGACCGCGATCGCGTAGCCGCTGCACGCCTTGCCGGCCACCAGGCAGCTGCGGATGCCCTGGTCGTATTCGTCGCGACGCAGCGCGTTGCCCGCCGAGAAGCGCTGGACGATCTCCGGATACGACAGGATCGTGACCGAGGGGTTGTGAAAGGGGTTGAAGCCGTCCGAAATCAGCGTGGACTTGCGCGAGCGGTAGGGTTCGATCGCCTCCACCGCCGCGCGCGCTTCCTCGAAGGTCTTCCAGGGCACCTCGGTCGTCTCGGAAGCCTTCGGCAGCAGCGACTGGCAGCCTGCGAGCAACGCGCCGAAACACAGCGTCAGGGCAACCGCGAAACCGCCGTGCTGGAGGCGCATGATCGAGTGGTCTGTGGGCTCGCTGCACTACGCGGCATGATATGGGGTCAGCCGGCGTAGCAAACAAGGGGCCCGCCGTGTCTTTGCCTTCGACTGCCGAAAGGCGGACAATGGCACTTTCCACTGTACCGCGCGTCCGAAGCCGCGCGGGCCTGTTCCGGCCATCCTGTTGAGCAACACATTCGACTCGTTCGGCCTCGCCGAACCGATTCTGCGCGCCGTCACCGAACTCGGTTACCGCGAACCCACTCCGATCCAGGCGCAGGCGATCCCGGTCGTGCTGCAAGGGCGCGACGTCATGGGCGCCGCACAGACCGGCACCGGCAAGACGGCCGGTTTCGCGCTGCCGATACTGCAGCGGCTGATGCAGCATGCCAACACGAGCGCCTCGCCGGCGCGCCACCCGGTCCGGGCGCTGATTCTCGCGCCTACCCGCGAGCTGGCCGACCAGATCCACGAGAACGTGCGCCAGTACGCGAAGTACACCGGACTTCGCTCGGCGGTGGTATTCGGCGGCGTCGACATCAAGCCGCAGATCGCCGCGCTGCGCCAGGGCTGCGAGGTGCTGATCGCCACGCCGGGGCGGCTGCTCGATCACATGGGCCAGAAGACGGTCTCGCTCGCGCAGGCCGAGATGCTCGTGCTCGACGAAGCCGATCGCATGCTCGACATGGGTTTCCTGCCCGACATCCAGCGCATCCTGCACGCGCTGCCGGAGCAGCGGCAGAACCTGATGTTCTCGGCCACTTTCTCCTCCGACATCCGGCGGCTCGCTTCCAGCTTCCTGAACGATCCGCAGGTCATCGAGGTCGCCCGGCGCAACGCCGCTGCCGAGAACGTCGAGCAGCGCATCTATCGCGTCGCCGATCTCGAGGCCAAGCGGGCGGCCGTCGCGCAGTTGGTGCGCGAGCGCCAGCTGTCGCAGGTGATCGTGTTCACCAACACGAAGATCGGCGCCGGGCGCCTGGCGCGCCAGCTCGAGCGCGACGGCCTGAACGCGGCCGCGATCCACGGCAACAAGTCGCAGCAGGAGCGGCTCGCCACGCTCGACTCGTTCAAGAAGGGCGAGATCGTCGTGCTGGTCGCCACCGACGTCGCCGCGCGCGGCCTGGACATCGCCGAGCTGCCGGCCGTCATCAACTACGACCTGCCGTACAACGCCGAAGACTACGTGCACCGCATCGGGCGCACCGGCCGCGCCGGTGCGAGCGGCCTGGCGCTGTCGCTGATGACCGGCGAGGACGAGCGGCATCACGCCGACATCGAGAAGCTGCTCGGGCGCAAGCTCGACGTCGAGCGGCTCGAGGTGCCTGCGGCAGCGCGTGGTCGCGGGCGCGAGAATGATCGCGACCGCGATCGCGATCGTCGCGAGCCGGGCGCCGAGCGCCGCGCGCGTTCCGCGCGCAGCTCCGGACACGCGCGAGCGCGCGAGACGGCGCATCCGGCGGTCGCCGGCTATTCGAACGATCCCTTCTTCTTCGAGCCCTACGTCCCGGCCGCGTCGTCGGCCGAGGCCGAAGCGCCCGCGATGGCGGCCGAACGCGCGGGCGCGCGCAGGCCGCGCCGGGCAGTCGCGGCTCTGCTGGGCGGCGGCAAGAAGCGTTAGCAGGCTGTTGAATTTCGCGCGCAAGAACTCGTAGCTCTGCGCGGTATCG
>CALCZN010000321.1:0-5861 GCA_937903095.1 uncultured Burkholderiales bacterium | reverse complement strand
TCATGTGGGCCGTGTGGACGCTGAGCGGAAGCATCGCGCAGCAGGTGCTGCCGGCGAGCCTGCAGGTGAAGGGCGGCGCGGCGCAGGTGATCCTGATCGGGCTGGTGCTGATGGTGACGCTGGTGTTCCGGCCGCGCGGCCTGATCGGCGAGGAAGCGGCGGTGTCGAGCGGCGCCGTGCTCGATTCCGCGGCGCTGGGGACGGGCAAGACCGGGTAGTCCGGGTAAGCCAGCGTAGACGCGGCTTCGTTTCCCGCCGATGCTATCCCTGCAGCTTGTTGCAGGAGTCATACACCGTGCGAAATGTCACGACCACGCAGTCCGGCCGGTGGCAGCATCATGCGGACCAGCGACCCGGCGGACTCCCCATGGGCGAAGAACAACAGAGAATCGATGCGCTGATCAGGCAGGCGCAGGCCGGCAACGAAACGGCTCGCGACGAGCTGCTCGGGATCATCGAGGAAATGCTCGCCGAAGGCATCGGGCTTCCGTCTCCGAACCAGGACCGAAAGGCCGACGGGGCTCGATAGTCGCTCAGCGGGCAGAGCTTCCCGCGGCTGCCGTCCCGGCCAGCGCCACCCGATCGCGTCCCGCCCGCTTCGCGTCGTAGAGCGCCGCATCGGCGCGCCGCAGCAGCGCGTGCAGGTCGGCATCGTCGTCGATGCGCGAGGCCACGCCGATGCTGATGGTGACGTGCAGTGCGCGGCGCTCGTAGACGAGCGGGCGGCGCGAGATCCGCTCCTTGATGCGCGCAGCGAGCGTGGCCGCGTCGTGCAGCCCGGTGTGCGGGGCGAGCACGACGAACTCCTCGCCGCCGTAGCGGGCGACGAGGTCGCCGGAGCGCAGCATCTCGACGATCGCCACCGCGGTCTGCTGCAGGACGCGGTCGCCCGCCTCGTGCCCGAAGCGATCGTTGACCCGCTTGAAATGGTCGAGGTCGAGCACCAGCAGCGACAGCGGCGTGCCGTAGCGCAGGCTGTTGTCGAACTCCTTGTGCGCCTGCTCGAGGAATGCGCGGCGGTTGGCGATGCCGGTGAGCGAGTCTATCGATGCCAGCGCCCGCAGTTCGCGGTTGAGCGCTTCGTATTGCTCGGTCTTCTCGCGTACGCGCGCCTCCAGGCGTTCGTTCGCTTCGGCGAGCCTTGCGTTGGCGAGGTCGGCTTCGTGCTGGCGTGCGCGCAACTGGGCGAGCAGGGCCGCCAGGCCGATCGTCGCGACCGCCAGCGCCAGCACGAATTCCTGCGCGCGCAGCACGGCCGCGTGCGCCTCTTCGGCGCCGAACGGCTTGTGCCCGATCGTCGTTTTCACGACGATGGCGAGCGACATCGCGGCGGCGGTGCCCGCGGAGACGGCCAGGCCGAAGCGGGCGGCGACCGCTATCGCGAAAGGCAGCATGAGTGCGGGGGTGGCCGGCATGCCGAAAAGCGTCCCGTCGCGCGTGGCGACGAATACGGCCAGCGCGGCGAAAGCCAGCGCGAGCACCGTCCAGTCGGACGTGCGAATCGCGCGCAGTCGTTCGGCGATGCGCCCCCAGGCTTCGGCAACGCCGAGGAACAGCGGCGTAAACACGAGCAGCCCGAGTCCGTCGCCGAACCACCAGACGCGCGCGAATTCCAGATACGAGGTTTCGTAGCCGCGGAAATGGCTGTAGACGGCGCCGCCGGCGATCGCCGACAGCAGCGCGGCCACGACCGGTCCGGCCAGCAGGAACTTGTGCAGGTCGTCCAGCGTGCCGAAGCGGGGGTCGAAGCCCGCGCGGCGCAGCAGCGCGAATGCGACGAGCGACTCGCCGATGTTGATCGCGCCGAACAGCAGCGCCTCCTTCAGCGAGAAGAGCGGCGTATCGGCCAGAACCTCGGCGAGCAGCACGAGCAGCGCCAGCGGGAACATGCCTCGGCCGTCGCGCAGCAGCAGCGCGGTGAGCAGCACGCTGTTCGCCGGCCATAGCATCGCCGAGCCCTCGGGCATGGCGGTGAACAGCACGCCGACGTTCGCGCCGAGGTAGTGCCCGACCGGAACGGCGAGCCAGACCAGGCGCGCGTTCAGCGAGGACGGCGAGACGGAGGAACCGGCAAGGGAATCACGTGAGCCGATGACGCACTCCCCCGGAACCGACAAGGGCCGACCCGAAGGTAAGCCCTTGTTCGATTGGCGCGCCCGGCAGGATTCGAACCCACGACCCCCTGGTTCGTAGCCAGGTACTCTATCCAACTGAGCTACGGGCGCGAAGCGCGAGATTCTAGCACGACGTTCGCAGGCGCGGTCGCATCGACGCAAGCCGCCGGGAGCACGCGCCGCCTGCTCACTTCTTCGCGTTCGGGAAGAACAGCTGCTCGCCGTTGACCTTGTAGTCGGCGATCGTCTGCTGTCCCCTGTCGCTGACCAGCCAGTCGATGAACTTCGTTCCCGCTTCCTTCTTCACCTGCGGGTGCCTGGCCGGGTTCACGAGCATCACGCCGTACTGGTTGAACAGCCGCTCGTCGCCCTGCACGAGGATCTCGAGATCGCCGCGGTTCCTGAACGACAGCCAGGTGCCGCGGTCGGTGAGCGAGTAGGCGTTCATGCCGGCGGCGGTGTTCAGCGTCGGACCCATGCCCGAGCCGGTTTCCTTGTACCACTGGCCCTTGGCCGCCGAGACGTCGATGCCGGCGTCCTTCCAGTAGCGCAATTCGGCCGCGTTCGTGCCGCTGCGATCGCCGCGCGAGGCGAAGGGCACTTTCGCTTCGGCGATCCTGCGCATCGCGTCGATGACGCTTTTGTCGCCGCGGATCTTCGCCGGATCGCTCTTCGGGCCCACGATGACGAAGTCGTTGTACATGACCCGCTTGTGGTCGACGCCGGCGCCTTCGGCCATGAACTTCTCCTCGGCCGCCGGGTCGTGCACGAAGACGACGTCGGCATCGCCGCGCCGGCCGATGTCCAGCGCCTGGCCGGTGCCGACGGCGACGACCTTCACCTGGATGCCGGTGTCCTTCTCGAAGGCCGGCAGCAGCTGCCTGAACAGTCCCGATTGCTCGGTGGACGTGGTCGAGGCGACGGTGATCGTCGTCGCCTGCGCAGCGGCCGGAGGCGGCGCCGCGAGCGCGGCGATGAAGGCCAACGCGGAGGCCAGCGCGGCGAGCGGCGCTCCAACAGCTTTCAGGGGGGCGAAGACAGATGCCATGGCAGGGCTCCTTGCAGGAACTGACGGGCCTCGCGGGTGCGAGGATTCGCGAAGAACGCGGAGACGGGGGTGCGTTCGAGCACGCGCCCGCGATGCAGGAAGACGACCTCGTCGGCCAGGCGCGAAACCTGGCCCAGGTTGTGCGAGGTGAGCAGCACCCGGCAGCCGTCGTCGTGGATCTCGCGGATCAGCTCTTCGACCTGCTCGGTGGCGGAGGGATCGAGGCTCGCCGTGGGCTCGTCGAGCAGCAGCAGGCGAGGGCGCATCAGCCAGGCGCGCGCGATCGCCAGCCGCTGGCGCTCCCCGCCGGAGAGCTTCAGCGCCGGCGCCTGCGCCAGCTCGCGCAGCCCGACGCGTTCGAGCATCGCCAGTGCGCACTCGCGCCGCTCTCGCCCGCTCGCCCCGATTCCGGGGACGACCAGCAGGTTGTCGAGTGCGGACCCGCGGAACATCGACGAATGCTGGAAGACGAGCGCCTGGCCGGCGAAGGCGAGGTCGCCTGCGGGGCGCGACCGGCCCTCGAAGCGCACGTCCCCCTCGTGGGGCGCGAGCAGGCCGTGGATCGTGCGCAGCAATACCGTCTTGCCGGCGCCGTTTGGGCCGACCAGCGCGCAGACGCCGGCTCCGTCCCAGTCGAAGTCGACATGGTCGAGGATCGTGCGCTCGGCCGGGCGAAAGACGATTCCGCGCAGGCTGAGCAGCGGATCGAGCGCGGCCCTCGCCGCAGGCGCCGCGCGCCGGGCGTCGAGGACTTCAGCCGCCATGGCGCCGCATCGCCACGCCGCGCACCGTGCTCACCAGCGCGTTGAGCGCGAGCACCAGCGCCATCAGCACGATGCCGAGCGCCACCGCCAGCGGCAGGTCGCCCTTGCTCGTCTCCAGCGCGATCGCCGTCGTCATCACGCGCGTGAAGCCGTCGATGTTGCCGCCGACGATCATCACGGTGCCGACCTCGGACATCGCCCGGCCCAGCCCGGCGAGAAAGGCGGCCGCCACCGAGAAGCGGCAGTCCCACAGCAGCACGCGCACGCGCGAGGCGAGCGGCAGGCGCAGCGAGCGCAGCGTCTCGCCGTGCTGGCGCCAGGCGTCCTCGACCGTCTGGCGGGTGAGCGCCGCGACGAGCGGCGTCGTGAGGACGGCCTGCGCGACGATCATCGCTGCCGGCGTGAACAGCAGGCCGAAGCCGCCCAGCGGGCCGCTGCGCGACAGCGACAGGTAGACGACCAGGCCGACCAGCACGGCGGGCAGGCCCATCATCGCGTTGAGCAGGGTGACGGCGATCGATCGTCCGGGAAAGCGCACCACCGCCACGAAGGCGCCCAGCGGCATGCCGATCACCGCGGCGATGGCGACGGCGCTCAGGCTCACGCGCAGCGACAGGGCGACGATCGCCAGCACGTCGCCCTCGAAGCTGCGGATCAGCTCTTCGATCGACACGTCGAACATCGGGACAGTTTAGGTGTAGCCTGCCGATTCGATTCATTCGGCAAACGCATTCCTATTTGCCGCCCGTCCGTCGATGCCGATTCCCCTCGAGCTGTCATCCTCCGCGCTGCTGCGTTTCGGCGACGAATCGCTCGACCTCGTCGAGCTGGCGCGCCTGCTGCAGGCGATCGGCGAGGCGCCGCGCGTGGGCAGCGCGGCGCGCGCGCTCGGCGTCTCGTACCGCGGCGCCTGGGGCAAGCTCGTGCGCGCCGAGCGGCTGCTCGGCGTGGCGCTGGTCGATCGCGTGAAAGGCCACGGCAGCCGGCTCACCGACGCCGGCGAGGCGCTCGCCGCAGCCGGCAGGCGCTTCGAGCGCGATGCGGTGCGCCGGCTCGAAGCGCCGGCGAGTGCCTTCGGCGAGGCGCTCGCGCCGCTGCTCGGACCGCGCGAAACGGCGCTGCGCGTCGCGGCGAGCCACGACCTGCTGCTGCAGGCGGTGCTGGCCGACGGCGGCGACGCGCGCTGGAACGTGCGCTTCGTCGGTTCCGAGCAGGCGCTGGCGGCGCTGTCGGCCGGCGGGGCGGAACTGGCCGGCTTTCACCTGCCCGAGCCGCTGCCGCGCGCGAGCGAGCGCGCCGCAGTATTCGACGACGCGCGTTGCTTCGTCGAGGCGGTGATGCGTCGCGAGCAGGGGCTCATCGTGGCGCGCGGCAATCCGCGTCGCGTGAAGGACGTGGCCGATCTCGCCCGCCCGGGGCTGCGTTTCGTCAACCGCCAGCGCGGCGCCGGCACGCGCGCCTGGTTCGACCGGCTGCTGCGCGAGCGCGGCCTGAAGCCGTCGGAGATCGCGGGCTACGAGCGCGAGGAATTCACGCACTTCGCGGTGGCCGCTTCGGTGGCGGCGGGGCTCGCCGATGCGGGTTTCGGCTTGCGCGCGGCGGCGGTCCAGCTCGATCTCGGCTTCGTGCCGATCGGCACCGAGCGCTATTTCTTCGCAGGCGCGCGCCGGCTGCGTACGCAACCCGCGGTGCGCTCGCTGTTGCAGCAGTTGCGCGCGCGTGCGACCCGCATGCCGGGCTACGCCCGCTGCCGAGCGTAGCCCGGCGGGCTGAGCGCCGCCCGCGCGCCGAAGCCGCGCGAGCCGCTCGATGCGTCACTCCTCGGGCCGCTCGCCTCCCGCGCGCAGCGCGATGCGCATCAGGTCGGCCATCGTGCGCGCGCCGAGCTTGTCCATGATGTTCGCGCGATGCGCCTCGACGGTCTTGATGCTGATG
>CALCZN010000320.1:0-15240 GCA_937903095.1 uncultured Burkholderiales bacterium | reverse complement strand
GAGCGAGACGACCATGCCGGCCACGGCACCGAGCACCGAGCCGACGACGAAGACGGCCAGCACCACGCGGTTGATGTCGATGCCGGAGATCTGCGCGCCGATCAGGTTCGACGACACTGCGCGGATCGCGATGCCCATGCGCGTGCGATGCAGCAGCCACTGCAGCCCGAGCAGCATCGCCAGCGAGATGAGGGCGATCGCCGCTTCGCCCACCGAGAGCGAAATGACGCCGAGATCGAGCGGGCGACCCAGCAGGTATTCCTGCGGCAGCGCGAGCCACTCGCCGTGGAAGACCTGGTCGAGCAGCTCGCGCACGATAAGCCCCACCGCGAACGACGACAGCAGCGTGGCCTCGCGCACCGCGCGCGACTTCAGCGACGCCTCGTCGGTGAACTTGCGGAACGGCCGGAAGGCAATGCGCTCGATCAGCGCACCGGTGACGCCGCCGACGACGAGCACCGCAGGCACGATGACCCATAGCGGCAGGTGCAGCAGCGTCGCGCCGACGAAGGTCGCGAAGGCGCCCAGCGTGTAGACCTCGCCATGCGCGAAGTTGACGGCGAGCAGCACGCGGTAGATCAGCGTGAGGCCGATCGCGACGATCGCGTAGGTCATGCCGACGCTCAAGCCGATCGCGAGCTGCCCGAGGACGAAGGAGTCGATCATCGGGGGTGGACGCCGCGCGAAACTCCGCGCGGTTTCGTCTTCAGTCGACGATCCGGATCTTGCCGCCTTCGAACACGCCGTCGTAGAACTTGAACTGCCACTCGCGCGTGTCGGGGTCGTACTGGATCGGCCCGAAGATGCCGTCGAACACGCGGATCTCGTCGAGCCCGCGGCGGATCGATTCGCGCGTCACGTCGGGATACTGCTTCGCGGCGATCGCCATCATCATCGAACCCGTGAGGTAGGCGTTGCCGGCGAAGGGGTCGGGCGGCGCCCCGAAGCGCGCCTCGTAGCGCTTGAAGAAGTCGGCCATCTTCGGCCCTGTCACCGGATTGAACATGACCGGCAGGTGCACGCCCTCCACCGCATCGACCCCGGCGAGCCGCACGAGATCGGGCGAGTCGTTGGCCGCCGACAGGTAGATCGGCGTCTTGTTGCCCATCTGCATCAGCTGCTTCAGGATCAGCGCCGCCTGCGGGGCGAAGCCGCCGAAGTACAGCGAATCGGGCTTGCTGCGCAGCGCCTTCTGCAGCGTCTGGCGGAAGTCCTGCGCATCGGGCCGCACGAACTCCTCGAAGACGACCTGGCCGCCGAGCTTCTCGAACTCGGCCTTCGTGAAGTGCATGTTGGCCTTGCCGTAATCGTTCGGGATGTTGATCATCGCGAGCGTCTTCACGCCGAGCTTCTGCAGGTAGCGGCTGTTGAACTGCCCTTCGAATGCCTGCGTAAGACTCTGGCGGAAGACGTACGGCCCGATCTTCGTCACGTCGGGGTGCGTAGAGATCGGCGTGATGCTGACCATCTTCGCCTCGTTGTAGATCGGACCGGCTGCCAGCGTCACCGTCGACGACCAGCTGCCGATCGCGGCCTTCATCGACGGGTCCTCGATGAACTTGCGCGCGAGGTTGATGCCGTCGTCGGCGCGGCCCTGGTCGTCCTCGCAGCGGATCACGAACTTGATCCCCTTCGACTCGGGGCGCTTGGCGAAGTCGTCGATCGCCAGGTCGAAGCCGTTCTGCATGCTGCGCCCGAAGATGGCGAGCTGCCCGGTCATCGGCGCATAGCAGGCGAACTTGATTTCCCCGGACTGGGCCGAGGCGGGGGCGGCCGCGGCGAGCAGGGTGCCGGCGGCAAGCGTCGCAATCAGTGCGGATTTCATCGAGGTCCTCCTCGTGGACGAGACAGCGGGACGATCGGCGAAGCGCTGCCGGCGGCGAACGCGACGCATTGCGGATGCGGGATCAGGGAATCACGGCCACCTTGCCGAACACCTGCCGCTCCTGCAGCAGCCGGAAGGCTTCGCGAGTGTCCTCGAGCGGCAGACGCCGGTCGATGACGGGCACGAGTTGACCGCTGCGCACGAGATCGAGCAGGCTGTGCAGGTCTTCGGGCAGCCAGCCGTTCGAACCGACGATGTTCAGCTCGAACGACCAGATGAATCGGATGTCCTCCTTCGGGTCGTAGCCGGCCGTGGCGCCGCAGGTGAGCAGCCGCCCGTCGTGGCGCAGGCAGCGCAGCGACGGCACCCAGGTGTCGCCGCCGGTGAAGTTCACGACGACGTCGACGCCGCCGCCGCCGACCGGGAAGCTCGGCTTGCCGTAGCGCTTGTGCACCTCGCGCATGAAGTCGCCGGCGACGTAGTCGATGCCGTCGTCGGCGCCGAGTTCCTTCAGCCGCGCGAGCTTCTCCTCGCTCGATGCGGCGACGATCACGTGCGCGCCGGCGAGCTTGGCCAGTTGCACGCAGCAGGTCCCCACGCCTCCCGAAGCACCGAGAATCAGCACCTTCTCGCCGGCGGCAATCTTCCCTCGCGTGACCATCATCCGGTACGCGGTGCCATAGGCGACGGGCAACGTGGCTGCGGCTTCGTGACTCACGTCGTCGGGCAACGCGATCAGCTGCGAAGCGTCGACCTTCACCTGCTCGGCGAGCCCGCCGTTCATCGCCTCGCCCAGCAGCTTGCCGATCTTGCGGTTGACCGGATCGACCATCACACGGTCGCCGGCCTTCCAGCCCTGCACCGCGCTGCCGACCGACAGCACGTCGCCGGCGACGTCGATTCCCATGATCAGCGGCATGTTGAGCTTGATGCCGGGCATGCCGCGCAGCGTGAAGAGGTCATGGTAGTTCAGCGTGCACGCGCCCACGCGCAGCACGACCTCGTCGGGCCCGGGTTGCGGATCGGGCCAGTTCGCCTCGAAGACGATGCCTTCGATGGCGCCGTGGCCGCGAATGACTTGTGCTCTCATCGTTTTCTTCTCCTCGGTTGCGAACGCGGCGTGCGCCGGACGTTCATCGGCGGAATTCGCGTGTGGCGCGCTCGACGAGTTGCCTGCGATCGATCTTGTTGGGGCCGGTCAGCGGCATCTCGGCGATGAACTCGACGAAGCGCGGATGCTGGTAGGCCGGCGCGTGGTCGAGCGCGTATTGCCTGACTTCGTCGCCGGTCACGTCGTGCCCCGGGCGTACGACGATGAAGGCGACGGGCAACTGGCCCTTGATCTCGTCGGGCAGCGGAACCACCGCTGCCTGCGCGATCGCCGGGTGCGTCTCGAGCAGCTTCTCGACCTCACCCGGGTAAACGTTCTCGCCGCCGCAGACGAACATGTCGTCGGCGCGGCCGACGAAATAGAAGAAGCCGTCGGCGTCGCGGCGCATCACGTCGCCGGTGTCGTACCAGCCGTCGTGCATGCGTTTGGCGGTCTCCTCGGGCAGGTTCAGGTAGCCGGGCATCACGGCGCGGCTGCGCAGGTGCAGCACGCCCTGGTCCGCGTCCGGGCCGCCGACGAGCGCGTACTCGGCCTCGCGCATCGGATAGCCCACCGACAGTACCGGCCGCGGCAGGCCGTCCGGGTGGGCGCCGAAGCACACCGGGCTCGACTCGGTGGTGCCGTAGGAGTTCATCACGCGCGCGTTCGGGAAGATGCGCGCGATGCGTTCGAAGAGCGCCTCGCTCGATGGCGCCGAACCGGTGACGACGGTCTCCACGCAGCCGAGGTCGAGCGTGTCGATCAGCGCCGTCTCGCGCGCGACGAGCGCGAGCATCGTCGGCACCGACGTGAGCACGTGGCAGCGATGGCGCGCCGCCGCCTGCAGATATTGCGCGGCGTTGAAACGCTGCAGCAGAACCACCGAGCCGCCCGAGCGCGACGTGAGCAGGCTCATCAGCAACCCGTTCATGTGAAAGAGCGGCGCGGCCACCAGTACGCGCTTGCTGGCCATCGGCGGACCCGAGGCGACGAGGAGGTCGGCTGCCCACGTGTAGCCGCCGTGCGTGAGCGGCACACCCTTGGGCCGCCCGGTGGAACCCGAGGTGTAGAGGATCAGCGCGAAGTCCTCGGGGCGCATCGCCGGACTGTCGAACGGGCCCGGATCGAGCATGTCGTTCCACGCCTCGTCGTCGTCCATCGGCAGCGCGCAGCGGCCTTCGAGCGCAGGCAGCGTCGCGGCATCGGCCAGCGTGAGGCGGATCTGCGCGTCGCGGTGGATATGATCGAGCGTCGCTGCCGGCAGCCGTGAGTTGACCGGCACGGCGACGAGGCCCGCGCGCAGGATGCCGAGAAAGGCGACGAGGTAGCGCGCGCTGTTGCCCGCCATCAACGCGACGCGCTCGCCGCGTGCGAGCCCGCGCGCGAGCAGTCCCCGCGCGACCGCATCGGCCTGCGCGTGCAGCTGTGCGAAATCGAGCGTGCGCTCGGCACCGTCGGCCGCGACCTCGGTGAGCCAGGCCACCTCGCCCGGCACTTCGCGCGGGACGATCTCCCCCAGGTTCGGGAACATCGGCATGCTTCAGCCTGGCTGCGCGCCGTAGCAGCCGCGGCCCACCGCGGTGAGGCGGTTCTGTTCGTCGAAGACGTCGATATCCACCACGCCGATCATGCGCCCGACGCGGCGCACCGACGCCGATGCGACGAGGAAGGCTCCCGTGGACGGACGCAGGTAGTCGACACGGAAGTTGATCGTCGGCACGCCGCCCTTGACGACGAAGGCCACGGCGAAGTCGCCCACCGTGTCGATCAGCGCGGCGATCGGCCCGCCGTGGAACTGGCCGCTTCCGGCGCCGCGCTCGAACTCCGCGCGCATCGGCATCTTCATCGACAGGCGTCCCTCGGTGGGATCGGCCGAGACGAGTTCGAGGTTCATGAACGCGATGAAGGGCGAACCCTTCATCCAGGCATCGAGGGTGTCGAGCGTGAATTCGGCAGTCATCCTGTGGTCTCGGAAACGGTTTCTAGGCAACTGCACACGCGGTCACGGATGCGACCTGGTGCGGCGAGATTCGGCTGTGCCGGGCGACTCGACGTGCGAGATGCTGATGTCGAGCAGCGACTCGCTCGAGATCAGCGCATCGAGCACCATCGCCTTCGACGACGAGAGCTCCTCGCGCACCATCCGCTCGGCAGCGTCGGCGTCGCCGCGCGCCAGCGCGTCGATCAGCGCCTGGTGCTCCTGCTGCATCTCCCGGCTGCGATCGCGACGCGAAAGCCCGAAATGGAACAGCCGCTCCATCTCGGCGAGCACCTGCGCGACCATCGCCACGAGGCGGTCGTTGCCCGAGGCCGACGCGACCATGATGTGGAACTCACTGTTTGCGTGCAGGAACGCCGCCTCGCTCGTACGATCGCCGGGGCGGTATCCGGCGGTGCCGATGCGGTCGAGGCGGCGCAGCCCGGCTTCGTCGACGCGTCCCGCGGCGAGCCGCACGGCGCCCGTCTCGATGATCGCGCGCACCTGGAAGAGATCGTTCACGTCGCGCAGCGTGATCGGCTTGACGACGTAGCCGCGGCGCGGCAGCGGACGCAGCAGCCCGATCATCGACAATCGCTCGAGCGCCACGCGCGTGGCCGCGCGACGCAAGCTGAAGCGCGTAGCGAGATCGGACTCCGAGACCAGTGCCCCGGGAACGATCTCGCAGCGCAGGATGGCCTGGCGCAGCGCCTCGAAGGCATCGTCGCTCTGGCGGCGCGGCCGTGCCCGTTCCGGTTCTTGCGGTGCAGGCAGGATCGACGTTGTTTTGGCGGTTTGCATGGCATCGGAGACATGCTAGATTGGGTTAAAACCTGCTGTAATCGGGCAACCCGACCGACGCAAAGAAGAGATTACAGCGGAGATTTAACATGTCAAGCGGTGCTCACCGAAATCGGACCGCGAACCTCGACTGCTATGCAGCCAGCTACGCCGCCGCGCGCGCGAAGCTGCAACTGGTCGCGGCCGAGGCCGGCGCCGTCGTCACCAGCCACGTGCATCCGGAAGCCACCGGACCCGACGGCGGCAGCCTCGCGATCGAAGTCGCGAGTTTCGGGCCGCGCACGGCCACGCGCGCACTGCTCGTCATCTCCGGCACGCACGGCGGCGAAGGCCACGCCGGTTCTGCCGCACAGGTGGCGCTGATCCGTACCGGTGCGCTCGGCGAACTGCCTGCCGACACGCGCGTCGTACTCGTCCACGCGCTCAACCCCTACGGCTTCGCGCACGGCACGCGCACCACCGAACACAACGTCGATCTGAACCGCAACTTCGTCGACTTCTCCGGCCGGCTGCCGGCGAACCCGGCGTACCTCGAGCTGCACGACGTCCTCTGCCCGCGTCACTGGACCCCCGAAACGCGGGCGCAGACCGACAGTGCCATCGAAGACTGGATCGCGCAGAATGGGCAGAAGGCCTGGCTCGACTCGAGCATGAAAGGTCAGTTCGACGACCCCACCGGGCTGAACTACGGCGGCCGCGCGCCCGAATGGTCGCACCTCGCGCTGCGGCGGATCGTGGCCGACGAGTTGCCCGCCGTGCAGCGCCTCGCCTTCATCGACTGGCACACCGGCCTCGGCCAGCCGGGCGAGCCGTTCTTCCTGTGTTTCAACGACCGCGGCGGCCCCGACTGGAACCGCGCCTGCCATTGGTGGGGGCGCGAGCGCATCGAGAACGAGGTGGGCTTCGAGGGCGGCCAGCGCCCGCCGTACAACGGCCTCGTCTTCTACGGCGTGCGAGACATGATCGCGCCAGCGCAGATCACCGGCGGCGTCATCGAATTCGGCACCGGCCCGATCAAGGCTTCGTTCGACCAACTGCGCGCCGACCGCTGGCTGCGCTTCGGCGACGTTCCCGACGACCCCGAACGGATCACGCGCATGCGCGCCGAGATCCGCGAGAGCTTCACGCCGACCGATCCCGAGTGGCGAAGCCGCGTCGTCGACCACGCGCGCAGCATCCAGTTGCAGGCGCTCGAAGGCCTCGGGCGCTGGAGCTGAAGCGCAGATACCGGAGAGAGCATCGGCATGAAAGCCTACGATCACTTCATCTATGGCGGGCGCGAACTCGACGCAATGCGCGCCGACTTCACCGCGCTCACCGGTGTCGAGCCGACGCTCGGCGGTCGCCACCCGGGCCTCGGAACGCACAACGCGCTGGCCTCGCTCGGTGACACCGTCTATTTCGAGCTGCTCGCCGTCGACCCGCAACAGACTCCCGACGGCAACATGGGTGCGCGGCTGCAGCAGTTCACCGTGCCACGGCTCTTTGCCTACATGCTGAAGGCGACCGGCGGCGAGATGGAAGCGGCGAAGACGGTGCTTGCCGACCACGGCATCGAAGCGGATCTCTTCGATGCGTCGCGTACCACGCCCGACGGAAGGGTGCTGCGCTGGCGGTTGCTCGTGCCGCACGACAATGCGTTCGGCGATTTCGTGCCGAAGCTCATCGACTGGCAGAACACGCCGCATCCGGCGGCGAACAACGCGCGCGGCTGTCGCTTCGAGTCGTTTGAAATGGGACATCCGCGTGCGGCGGAGCTCAACGCGCTGCTGAAGGAACTCGATGCGCCGCATGAGGTGCTTCGAGCGGATCGGGCGTACATGCAGCTGAGAATCGGGAGTCCACGCGGCAGGACCGTACTGACGAGCAGGGAGTAAGGTGGAGCAGTCGATCGCGGCGGCAGCCGGCAATCCGGGCCCGGTTCGGCCAGGGGCGTCTGCTGCGGCCTGCACCTATAATGGCGGGTCGCTCACGCCTTCGCAGCGCGAAGTTCGCTGCGGGCCCTCCGCCCACCCCGATGTCCGCCTACCTGACGCTGGCCGGTGCCCCGGCCCTGTCCGCGTTTCGCCTCGCCCGGCTGCTCGAGCGCCTCGCCGCGATCGACCCGCGCGCCGGCGCCGTGCACGCGCGCCACTGCTATTTCGCGTGGTTCGACGCCGAGCCGACGCCGGACACGCGCGCGCGTCTCGTCGAGCTGCTCGAGGCGCTGCCCGGTGACGACGCAGGAGCGCAGGTCCCCGGACAACCCCTGTGGGTCGTGCCGCGCATCGGCACCGTTTCGCCCTGGGCGAGCAAGGCGACCGACATCGCGCACAGCTGCGGCTTCGACGGCGTGCGCCGCATCGAGCGCGGCATCGAATACCGGATCGAGGCGCGCGCCAGGCTCGGCGGGCTGCTGCGCGGCGCGCAGATCGAAGACGACATGCTCGCGCGCCTGGGCGCCGTCCTGCACGACCGGATGACCGAGAGCCTGCTGCTCGCGCCGCCCGATCCGCGCGAGCTGTTCGCCTCGCTGCCGGGCAAGCCGATGCGGCACGTGCCGGTGCTCGCGCAGGGGCGCCAGGCACTCGTGCGCGCCGACCGCGAGCTGGGCCTGGCGCTGTCCGACGACGAGATCGACTACCTGCTCGACGCCTTCGTCGCCGCCGGGCGCGACCCCACCGACGTCGAGCTGATGATGTTCGCGCAGGCGAACTCCGAGCACTGCCGGCACAAGATCTTCAACGCGAGCTGGACGATCGACGGCCAGCCGCGCGACGAGACGCTGTTCGGCATGATCCGCAGCACGCACGCGGCGAACCCGCGCGGCACCGTCGTCGCCTACGCCGACAATGCGGCGATCCTCGAAGGCGGCGCGGCGCGGCGTTTCCATCCCGACGCCACTGCCAACGGTCGCTACCTCCGGGGCGAGCGGCGCACGCACGCGCTGCTGAAAGTCGAGACGCACAACCACCCGACGGCGATCTCGCCCTTTCCGGGCGCCTCCACCGGCGCCGGCGGCGAGATCCGCGACGAGGGCGCAACCGGCCGCGGCGCGAAGCCGAAGTTCGGCCTGACCGGCTTCACCGTCTCGAACCTGCGCATCGACCGCTACGTGCAGCCGTGGGAGGAGGGCGGACCGGGCTCGCCCGATCGCATCGCCTCGCCGCTGCAGATCATGATCGAGGGGCCGATCGGCGGGGCGTCGTTCAACAACGAATTCGGCCGACCGAACCTGCTCGGCTACTTCCGCACCTACGAGCAGCCGGTCGAAGGCCGGGTGCGCGGCTATCACAAGCCGATCATGATCGCCGGCGGCGTCGGCGCGATCGACGACGCGCTCACGCACAAGCTCGACCTGCCGCCCGGCACGCTGCTCGTGCAGCTTGGCGGCCCCGGCATGCGCATCGGGCTGGGGGGCGGCGCGGCGTCGAGCATGGGCGCCGGGACGAACACCGCCGAGCTGGACTTCGATTCGGTGCAGCGCGGCAATCCCGAGATGCAGCGCCGCGCGCAGGAAGTGCTCGATCGCTGCTGGGAGCTGTACGAGCGCAATCCGATCCTGTCGCTGCACGACGTCGGCGCGGGCGGGCTGTCGAATGCGTTTCCCGAACTGGTCTACGGCGCGGGGCGCGGCGCGCGCTTCGACCTGCGCAAGGTGCCGCTCGAGGAATCGGGCCTGTCGCCGGCCGAGATCTGGTCGAACGAATCGCAGGAGCGCTACGTGCTCGCGATCGCGCCCGATTCGCTCGCGCTCTTCGATCACCTGTGCCGGCGCGAGCGCTGCCCCTACGCGGTCGTCGGCACCGTCTCCGACGATCGGCAGCTCGTCGTCGAGGCGGCCGCCGACCGCGCGCAGCGCGAGGCGGGCGCCGCCGAACTCGCGGTCGACATGCCGATCGACGTGCTGCTCGGCAAGCCGCCGCGCATGCACCGGGAGGCGCGGCGCCGCGCGCGCGCGCTCGCGCCGCTCGATCTCGCCGGAATCGCGCTGGAAGACGCGATCGAGCGCGTGCTGCGCGTGCCCTCGGTCGCGAGCAAGGCCTTTCTCGTGACGATCGGCGACCGCAGCGTGGGCGGACTGTGCTCGCGCGATCCGATGGTCGGTCCGTGGCAGGTGCCGGTCGCCGACTGCGCGGTCGGCCTCGTCGATTACGACGGCTACCGCGGGGAGGCGCTGGCGATGGGCGAGCGCACGCCGCTGGCCGTCATCGATCCGCGCGCCGCGTCGCGCATCGCCGTCGCCGAAACGGTGACGAATCTCGCGGCGGCGCCGATCGGGTCGCTCGAACAGGTGAAGCTGTCGGCGAACTGGATGGCTGCGTGCGGCGACCCGGCCGAAGATGCCGACCTGTTCGATGCGGTCGAGGCCTGCGCGTCGCTGTGCCGTGAACTGGGGCTGGCGATTCCGGTCGGAAAGGATTCGCTGTCGATGCGCACGCGCTGGCAGGGCGGCGGCTCGCCGACGAACGACGCCGGCGGGGCGGGCGCGAACGGGGCTGCGCCGGATCCGCGCGAAGTGCACGAGGTGCTCGCGCCGGTCTCGCTCGTCGTCACCGGCTGCGCGCCGGTGAGCGACGCCCGACGCGTGCTCACGCCGCAGCTCGCGCGCGACGTCGATTCGGTGCTGATCCTCGTCGACCTCGGCGCCGGCCGCAAGCGCATGGGCGCCTCGGCGCTCGCGCAGGCCTGGGGCCAGGTCGGCCATGAGGCGCCCGACCTCGACGATCCGCAGCGCCTCGTGCGCTTCTTCGCCGCGATCCAGCAGCTCAATGCCGACGGGCAACTGCTCGCCTACCACGATGTCTCCGACGGCGGACTCTTCGCGACGGTCTGCGAAATGGCCTTCGCCGGGCATTGCGGCGTCGGGCTGAACGTCGACCTGCTGACGATCGACCAGCACGTCGCCGACTGGGGCGACTACAAGATCCGGCCCGAGCAGGTCGCCGTGCAGCGCAACGAACGCACGCTGCAGGCGCTGTTCTGCGAGGAGCCCGGCGCCGTGCTGCAGGTGCGCGCCGAGGCGCGCGACGCGGTGCTCGGCGTGCTGCGCGAGCACGGGTTATCGACGATGTCGCACGTGATCGGCAAGCCGCAGGCGCACGACACGATCGACATCTGGCGCGACGGCCGCCGCGTGTATCGCCGCTCGCGCGCCACGCTGCAGCGCATCTGGAGCGAGACGAGCGCGCGCATCGCGTCGCTGCGCGACGACCCCGACTGCGTCATCGAGGAGTTCGAGCGCATCGAGGGCAACGACGATCCGGGGCTGCACGTGGCGCTGCGCTTCGATCCGGCCGAGGACGTCGCCGCGCCGTACATCGCGCGCGGCGCGCGTCCGCGCATCGCGATCCTGCGCGAGCAGGGCGTCAACAGCCAGACCGAGATCGCGGCCGCCTTCGACCGCGCCGGCTTCGAGAGCTTCGACGTCCACATGACCGACCTGTTCGCGGGCCGGCACCGGCTCGACGACTTCCGCGGCCTGGTCGCCTGCGGCGGCTTCTCCTTCGGCGACGTGTTGGGCGCGGGCAGCGGCTGGGCGAAATCGATCCTCTACAACGCGAAGATGGCCGAACAGTTCGCGCTCTTCTTCCAGCGGCCCGACACCTTCACGCTCGGCGTGTGCAACGGCTGCCAGATGCTGTCGCAGCTGAAGTCGATCATCCCGGGCGCCGCCGCCTGGCCGCGCTTCGTGCGCAACCGTTCCGAGCAGTACGAGGCGCGCTTCTCGATGGTCGAGGTGCTCGAATCGCCGTCGGTGCTGTTCGCCGGCATGGCGGGCAGCCGGATGCCGATCGCGGTAGCGCACGGTGAAGGGCGTGCGCAGTTCGCCTCCGACGAGCAGCGCGATCGCGCGCGCGCGTCGCTGCGCTTCGTCGAGAACGACGGCACGCCGGCCGAGCGCTACCCGGCGAATCCGGGCGGCTCGCCCGGCGGGCTCACCGGCTTCACCAGCGAAGACGGCCGCGCGACGATCCTGATGCCGCATCCCGAACGCGTCTTCCGCACGATCCAGATGAGCTGGCGCGACCCGTCGCTGGGCGAAGACTCGCCGTGGATGCGCCTGTTCCGCAACGCCCGCGTCTGGGTGGGCTGAACCCCTCTCGCGCCCGCTCGCGCGGGCCGGACACACCGAATGCTTTCCGCAGTCAACATCACGATGCAGTTCGGGGCCAAGCCCCTGTTCGAGAACGTCAACGTCAAGTTCGCCGACGGCAACCGCTACGGCCTGATCGGCGCGAACGGTTCGGGCAAGTCCACCTTCATGAAGATCCTCGGCGGCGATCTCGAGCCGTCGAGCGGACAGGTCGTGCTCGAGCCGAACGTGCGGCTGGGCAAGCTGCGCCAGGACCAGTTCGCGCACGAGGACGAGCGCGTGCTCGACGTCGTGCTGATGGGGCACGCCGAGATGTGGGCCGCGATGCGCGAGCGCGACGCGATCTACGAAAACCCCGAGGCGAGCGAGGACGACTACATGCACGCGGCCGAGCTGGAGGCGAAGTTCGCCGAGTACGGCGGCTACACGGCCGAAGCGCGCGCGGGCGAGCTGCTGCTCGGGCTGGGCATTCCGGTCGAGCAGCACGCGGGGCCGATGCGCGAGATCGCGCCCGGCTGGAAGCTGCGCGTGCTGCTCGCGCAGGCGCTGTTCTCCGACCCCGACGTGCTGCTGCTCGACGAGCCGACGAACAACCTCGACATCGACACGATCCGCTGGCTCGAGTCGGTGCTGAACGATCGCGACTCGACGATGGTGATCATCTCGCACGATCGCCACTTCCTGAACGCCGTGTGCACGCACATGGCCGACCTCGACTACCGCGAGCTGCGCGTCTACCCGGGCAACTACGACGACTACATGCTTGCCTCGGCGCAGGCGCGCCAGCGCCTGGTGTCGGCGAACGATCGCGCGAAGGAGCGCATCGCCGAGCTGCAGGAGTTCGTGCAGCGCTTCGCGGCGAACAAGGCGAAGGCGCGCCAGGCCACCTCGCGCCAGAAGCTGATCGCCAAGATCCGCAGCGAGACGGTCGAGGTGAAGCCCTCGTCGCGGCAAAGCCCGTACATCCGTTTCGAGCAGGTCAAGCCGATGCACCGGCAGGCGCTCGAGGTGGAGAACCTCGGCTACCGCTATCCGGGCGCCGATGCGCCGGTGTTCTCGGGCTTCTCGACGATCTTCGATGCGGGCGATCGCGTCGCCATCGTCGGCGCCAACGGCGCGGGCAAGACGACGTTGCTGCGCGCGATGCTCGGCGTCGAACGAGGCGGCGTCGCGCCCGGCGGCGGGCCCGCACCCGCCCGGGGCGGGGGCCTGGCGCCCACCGAGGGCGAGGCGCGCTGGTCGGAGAACGCCGACGTCGGCTACATGGCGCAGGACGTGCATCCGGATTTCGAATCCGACCGCACGCTCACCGAATGGCTGTCGTACTACACGCAGCCGGGCGACGACGAGCAGACGCTGCGCAGCATCCTCGGGCGCATGCTGTTCTCGGGTGACGAGGTGCGCAAGCCCGTGCGCGTGCTTTCGGGCGGCGAGATGCACCGGATGAGCTTCGGGCGCCTGATGCTCGGCCGGCACAACGTGCTGATGCTCGACGAGCCGACCAACCACCTCGACATGGAGTCGATCGAGTCGCTGCAGTACGCGCTCGAGAAATATCCGGGCACGATCTTCGTCGTCTCGCACGACCGCCAGTTCGTCGATGCGGTCGCCACGCGCGTCATCGAGGTGCGCACGGGCGGAGAGATCGTCGACTGGCGCGGCGACTACGAGTCGTATCTCGCCAGCCAGGGCATCGAATAGCGACGCCGTGGCGCGGATCCTCGTCATCGAAGACGATCCGGTGATCGGCGCCAACGTCTGCGATTTCCTGCAGCGGCGCGGCCATGCCTGCGACTACGCGGGCGACGGCTACCTGGGTCTCGCGCTCGCGGTGCGGCAGGCACCCGAACTGGTCGTGCTCGATCTGAACCTGCCGCGGCTCAGCGGCCTCGAATGGTGCCGGCGTTTCCGCAACGAGCTGCACGAGGATGCGCCGGTGATCATGCTCACGGCGCGCGACGAACTCGACGACAAGCTCGCCGGCTTCGATGCCGGGGCCGACGATTACCTCGTCAAGCCCTTCGAGCTTCCGGAACTTGCCGTGCGCGTCGAGGCGCTGCTGCGGCGCGCGCAGGGGCGCGCGCTCGCCGGCGTCATCGTCGCCGGCCGCATCCGCATCGACCGCGAAGCGCGCAGCGTGCGCGTCGACGATCTCGAGCTGCGCCTGCCGCCCAAGCCGCTGCGCCTGCTCGAGCTGCTCGCCGAACGGCCCGACAAGGTGTTCTCGCGCGAGACGCTCGAACGCGCGATCTGGGGCGAGGACGCCTTCCGCGACGAGGCGCTGCGCACGCTCGTCGCCGCGACGCGGCGCGCCTTCGCGCAGGCCGGCAGCACGCTCGATCCGATCGAGACGCTGCACGGACACGGCTACCGGATACGCACGCAATGAGCCGCCGTGAGACGCACCCCATGAGATGCGCAACGAGGCGCAAGCGATGAACCGGCGCGGCGCAGCGCCCGCGTCGCTGCGCCGGCGCCTGGCCTGGCTGCTCACCGCGCTCGCGCTCGTCGTCGCCGTCGGGCAGGCGGCGTTCGTCTACTGGAGCGCCGAGCGCTGGGAGGAGCAGGTGATCGACGCGATCGCGGCCGAGCAGCTGCGCCTGAGCATGGCGCAGTACGCGCTCGACCCGACGCTCGCCGCACCCAATACGCCCGACATGCGGCTCTACGTCACCGGACCCGGCGAGGAGGAAGCGCTGCCCGAGTACCTGATGCGCCTGCCGCAGGCCTCCGGCGCCTACGAGATCTTCCCTTCGCCGGGAGTCGAGTATCACATCGCCGTCGGCGAGCGCGACGGGCGGCGCTTCTACCTCGTCTACGACGTCGCCGAGCACGAGCGGCGCGAGCGCAACGTGGCCGCGATTCTCGCCGCATCGGTGATCGTGATCGCGCTCGCCGTGCTGGCCGGAAGCGATCGCGCCGCCCGCCGCTTCACCGGCGATCTCGAGCGCCTGGCGCGGGAAGTTCGAAACGATGGCGGGGCGGCGAGCCCGGCCCCGCTGCTCGGGCTCGCGCGGCACGCCGAGTCGGCCGAGCTGGCGGCCGCGCTCGACGAGCGACGGCGCCGGCTCGATGCGGCGCTGGCGCGCGAGCGCGCGTTTTCCGCCGCGGCCAGTCACGAGCTGCGAACGCCGCTGATGCAGGCGGTATCGACGCTCGACCTGCTCGAGGCGGGGCCGCTCGACGTGCAGCAGCGCGGGCGTGCCGCCCAGCTGCGCGCGAGCCTCGCCGAGATCACGCGGCTGACCACGGGCCTGCTGCGAGCGGCGCGCGGAAACGCCTCGGGCGCGGGTTCCTCCACCGACGTGGCATCGCTGGTCGACGACGTGTTCGCGCATCTGGACGCAGAGGCCCGCGCGCGCTCGATCGCGCTGCGCGCGTCGGCCGCTTCCGGCGTATCGGTGCGCGCCGACCGCGACGTGCTGTGGATCGTGCTGGTGAACCTCGTGCGCAACGCCATCCGGCACAGC
>CALCZN010000319.1:0-2211 GCA_937903095.1 uncultured Burkholderiales bacterium | reverse complement strand
CGGCCTGAAGCTCGGGCACGAGGTGCGCGACCTCGTGTTCACGCGCTCCACTGCACCACCCCCGACCACGCCGTGACGAGCACGACGACGCCGAACGCGATGCGGTACCACGCGAACGGAACGAAGTCGTGGCTGGCCACGTAGCGGATCAGCCAGTGCACGCAGGCGAGCGCGGCGAAGAACGACAGCAGCAGCCCCGTGCCGAACAGCGGAACGTCCTGCGGCCCGAGCAGCGAACGGTATTTCCAGGCGTCGTAGACGCCGGCCCCGATCAGCGTCGGAATCGCGAGGAAGAACGAGAACTCGGTGGCGACGCGCCGCGACAGGCCGAACAGCATGCCGCCGATGATCGTCGCGCCCGATCGGCTCGTCCCCGGAATGAGCGCGAAGGCCTGCGCGATGCCGAGCTTCACCGCGTCGACGATCGTCAGCGCGTCGATGTCGTCGATGCGAGGCGCCGCCTGCGCACGGCTGCGCCCGCGCTCGACCCACAGGATGACGAGCCCGCCGACGATGAACGCGATCGCCACCGGCACCGGCCGGAACAGCGTCGCCTTGATCGCACCGGCGAACAGCACGCCGAGCACCGCGGCCGGAAGGAAGGCGACGACGACGTTGGTGGCGAAGCGGCGCGCGCGCGGCTCGGCAAGGACGCCGGCAATCGTCTCGGCGATCCGCGTGCGGTAATACCAGATCACGGCGAGCATCGCGCCGGTCTGGATCGCCACCGAGAACATCTTCTCCTTCTCGCCTTCGAAGCCGAGCAGGCTCGACGCGAGGATCAGGTGACCGGTGCTCGAGATCGGCAGGAATTCGGTGAGACCCTCGACGATGCCCAGCAGCGCGGCCTTGACCAGCAGCGGAAGCCCGTACAACAGTTCGATCATCGAGGCCACCAGGCATGGAAATGGTGCACCGGTCCGTGGCCGCTGCCGACCTCCAGCCGCTCCGCGTGGCGCAGCGCCTCGGTGAGGTAACGCTTGGCCTCGCGCACCGCGTCCACCGGATCGAGTCCGCGCGCGAGCAGCGCCGCTATCGCCGCCGACAGCGTGCAGCCGGTGCCGTGCGTGTTGCGCGTGACCACGCGCGTCTCGGGCAGTTCGATCATCCGGTCGCCGTCGTGCAACAGGTCGACCGGATCGCCGCTCGCGTGCCCGCCCTTGAGCAGCACGAAGCGCAGGCCGTCGTCGGCGAGCAGGCGGCGCAGCCGCTCGGCCGCGCGTCGCATCTCGCGCATCGTCTCCGGCGCCCGCTCGCGCAGCAGAACCCCGGCCTCCGGCAGGTTCGGCGTGATCATCGTCGCCAGCGGCAGGATCGCGTCGATCAGCGTGCCGACCGCATCGCGATCGAGCAGCATGTCGCCGCTCTTGGCGACCATCACCGGATCGACGACCCGATGCGGCAGCCGGCCCTCGGCGATCGGCGCGGCCAGCCCTTCCGCGACCGCCGTCGCGATCGGCGCCGTCCCGAGCATGCCGATCTTCGCGGCATCGATGCGCACGTCGCCGAACAGTGTATCGATCTGCAGCCGCACGAACGCCGGCGGCACCGGATGCACCCCGGTCACCGTGCAGGTGTTCTGCGCCGTCAACGCCGCGACCACGCCGGTTCCATAAGCGCCGAGCGCCGAGAAAGCCTTCAGGTCGGCGAAGATCCCCGCGCCCCCGCTCGGATCGATGCCGGCGATCGACAGCGCATTCGGAATCCTCGTGCGCGATGACGAAGTGTCAGCGGCGTTGCGCGAGGCCTGCGCCCCGGAAACTCGAGAAGTTCTGTTTTGATTCACGGCTTCGTGCTGCACGGAAGCAGCGGCGTGTGGAAACGAAAGAAACGAGGCGACCCTGCGCCGGACGCGATGGTACCCGTGCGGCCCGAAGTGGGCGAAGGCCGCCACGTCCGCAGCGCGTCGCACACATATCGACCACAAGCGTCGCGGCGAGCCGTTGGGCTGAGGGCGCGGGCCGCCGCCGGGCGAGCCCGGCCCCGGAGGGCGACGCCGGGGGGCGAGCGGCCGTACGGCGCGGACGCGCCTGTGCAAGCCGAGCGCTACCGAAAGCAAACTCGCGGGACCCGTCGCCGTGGGGCGCGCAGCGCCCCTCGGCAGCGGGTGCGAGTTTGCGAGGTAGGCGAGGGAAGCCCCGCGAAGCGGGGCCGCAGCACAGGCGCGTCCGCGCCGTACGGCCGCTCGCCCCCCGGCGTCGCCCTCCGGGG
>CALCZN010000318.1:0-20056 GCA_937903095.1 uncultured Burkholderiales bacterium | reverse complement strand
CGTAGATCACCGGCCCGGAGTAGTGCGGCGCAACCTTCACTGCGGTGTGCACGCGCGAGGTCGTCGCACCGCCGATCAGCAGCGGCACGTGGTTGTCGCGGAAATGCGCGTCGCGCTCCATCTCGCGCGCCACGTGCGCCATCTCCTCGAGCGACGGCGTGATGAGTCCCGACACGCCGACGATATCGGCGCCCTCCTCCTTCGCCTTCGCCAGCAGCGCCGCGGCCGGCACCATCACCCCCATGTTGACGACTTCGAAGTTGTTGCACTGGAGGACGACCGCGACGATGTTCTTGCCGATGTCGTGGACGTCGCCCTTCACGGTGGCGACGACGATCTTGCCGCGCGACGACACGTCGGCGCCGCTCGCGGCCAGCGCCCGCTTCTCCTCCTCGATGAAGGGCACCAGGTGCGCGACAGCCTGCTTCATCACGCGCGCCGACTTCACCACCTGCGGCAGGAACATCTTCCCCGAGCCGAAAAGCTCGCCGACGATGTTCATCCCGTCCATCAGCGGGCCTTCGATCACTTCGATCGGCCGGCCGCCGCGCGCGGCGATCTTCGCGCGCACCTCCTCGGTGTCCTCGACGATGAAGGTCGTGATGCCGTGCACCAGCGCATGCGACAGGCGCTGCGCCACCGGTTCGCGCCGCCAGACGAGATCCTCCTCGGGCTTCGCTCCTCCGGCTCCGGGCTTCAGCGTCGCCGCGAACTCGATCATCCGCTCGGTGGCGCTCTTGCCGTAGTCGGGGTCGCCGGGCGGAACGCGCGGCGGCCGGTCGAGCACGATGTCCTCGACGCGCTCGCGCAGCGCCGGATCGATGTCGTCGTAGACGCCGATCATCCCGGCGTTGACGATCGCCATCGTCAACCCGGCGCGAATGGCGTGGTAGAGGAACACCGTGTGGATCGCCTCGCGCACCGCGTCGTTGCCGCGGAAGCTGAACGAGAGGTTCGACACGCCGCCCGACACCTTCGCGTACGGCAGGTTCTCGCGTATCCAGCGCGTGGCCTCGAGGAAAGCGACGCCGTAGTGGTCGTGCTCCTCGATGCCGGTGGCGATGGTGAGGATGTTGGGGTCGAAGACGATATCCTCGGGCGGGAAGTCGACGCGCTGCGTCAGCAGGTCGTAGGCGCGCCTGCAGATCTGCGCCTTGCGCTCGAAGGTGTCGGCCTGCCCCTGCTCGTCGAAAGCCATCACGACCACCGCTGCGCCGTAGCGACGGCACAGCGTGGCCTGGCGCAGGAACTCGGCCTCGCCTTCCTTCAGCGAGATCGAGTTGACGATCGGCTTGCCCTGCACGCACTTCAGGCCCGCCTCGATCACCTCCCACTTCGAACTGTCAATCATCAGCGGCACGCGCGCGATGTCGGGCTCGGAGGCGACGAGGTTCAGGAAGCGCGTCATCGCCGCCGCGGAGTCGAGCATGCCCTCGTCCATGTTCACGTCGATGATCTGCGCGCCGTTCTCGACCTGCTGGCGCGCCACCGCCAGCCCGTCGTCGTAGCGGCCCTCGAGGATCATCTTCGCGAAGACCTTCGAGCCGGTGATGTTCGTGCGTTCGCCGACGTTGACGAAGAGCGACGAGTCGTCGATGTCGAAGGCCTCGAGCCCGGCCAGCCGCATCGCGCGCGGGCGTTCCGGCACGCGTCGCGGCGCCACGCTGCGCACGGCGCGCCCGATCGCCGCGATGTGCTCGGGCGTCGTTCCGCAGCAGCCGCCGACGACGTTCACGAAGCCCGCCTGCGCGAACTCGGCGAGCAGCGACGACGTGATCGGCGGCGTCTCGTCGAAGCCCGTCTCCGCCATCGGGTTCGGCAGTCCGGCGTTCGGATAGACGCACAGGAAGGTGTCGGCCTTCGCCGACAGCTCCTCGACGTAGGGTCGCATCAGCGCCGCCCCCAGCGCGCAGTTCAGCCCGATCGTGAGCGGGCGCGCATGACGCACCGAGTTCCAGAAGGCCTCGACCGTCTGCCCCGACAGCAGCCGGCCCGACGCATCGGTGACGGTGCCCGAGATCATCAGCGGCACGCGCGCCAGGCCCTGCGACTCGCGCTCGGCCATCAATTCCTCGATCGCGAAGATCGCCGCCTTCGCGTTCAGCGTGTCGAAGATCGTCTCGAGCAGCAGCAGGTCGACGCCGCCTTCGACGAGCGCACGCGCCTGCTCGGCGTACGCGTCGCGCAACTCGTCGAAGGTGATCGAGCGCGCGCCCGGATCGTTGACGTCGGGCGAGATCGAAGCGGTCTTCGGCTGCGGGCCGATCGCGCCGGCGACGAAGCGCGGGTGCTCCGGCGTCGAGAAGCGGTCGCGCGCCTCGCAGGCGAGATGCGCGGCAGCGAGATTCATCTCGCGCGCGTATTCGGCGAGCGCGTAGTCGGCCTGCGCGATCACGGTCGCGCCGAAGGTGTTCGTCTCGATGATGTCCGAACCGGCCGCGAGGTACTGCTCGTGGATCTCGCGCACGATGCCGGGCTGCGTCAGCGACAGCAGCTCGTTGTTGCCCTTCAGGTCGCGCGGGTGCGCCGCGAAGCGCTCGCCGCGAAAGCCCTGCTCGTCGAGCCCGTAGCGCTGCACCATCGTGCCCATCGCGCCGTCGAGGATCAGGATGCGGCGGGCCAGGAGTTCGCGCAGGCGGGATTCGGCAGAAGGCATTTCGGGGGAGCCAGGAGGAGGAACAGGAAGACCGGGCGAGTATATCGAGCGCGTATTGGGCCCATTGGCGGAATGGCCGCACTCGGCGCACTCAGCGGCTCCCGCGGCTCCCGCGGCTCTACAGCTCCGGCCCTGCGGCCGATGGAAACGAGAACGGCAGTCTGGCGCGCAGGCATCGACCCGCAATCGCACCGAGGACCAACGCCAGGCCGATGCCGACGGCATCGGCGAACCAGTCGCCCCAGTCGCCCGTTCGATAGTCGGTGAGGCCCTGCAGCAGCTCGATCGCGCCGCCATAGGCCCACAGCCCCCCCCACAGGCGGGGGCGGTTGCCGTAGGCTCCGATGCCGAGCAGGCCGACCACGAACCAGGCGACGGCGTGATCGGACTTGTCCCAGCCGGTGGACACGGGCGGCGGTTCGGGCGACGGCCACAGCGACAGCACGAGCACGGCGGCGAGTGCCAGCCAGAAAGCCGCGCGAATCACGGCGTCGCGGCTCATGACCTTCGGGCCGATGAAGAAGCGCGTGGCGAAAGGGCCGGGTGGCGCGTCATACGCGCCGCACGCCCGAAAAGCGCGGCTTCCAGTAGCGCGCCTGCAGGCCATCCAGGCGCACTACGCCGCCGGTGGAAGGCGCGTGCACGAAGCGGCCGGCGCCCACGTAGATTCCGGCGTGCGAGAAGCGGCCGGTTGTGTCGAAGAGGACGAGGTCGCCGCTGCGGATGACGCGGGGGCGCACCGGTTGGCCCACTTGCGCCAGTTGCGCCACCGTGCGGGGCAGGCCCAGCCCGGCTGCGTTGCGGAACACGTAGACGATCAATCCGCTGCAGTCGAAGCCGCCGGCGGGGGTGTTGCCGCCGTAGCGGTACGGCGTATCGACGAGGCTGAGCGCGAGAAAGCTCGCCTCGCGGGCGAGGTCCTCTGGCAAGCCGAAAGCGGGGTCGGGGTCGGCGCCTCCGAAGTCGGGGTCGATGGAATCGAAAGGTCCGCGCGACGAGGGAGGCACCGTCGAGCAGGCCGAGAGGATCGAGAAGCCCAGCAGGGCGACGAGGCTGCGGCGAAGGCGCGGGTCGGCCTCGCGCGAGTCGTTCATGTCGATGCGCCCCGCCCGATCGCCGCCACCAGCGCCTTCGTGAACCCCGCCGTATCCGCGCTCCCGCCGAGATCGCGCGTGCGGATCCCGTCGACGGCGATCGTCCGGATGAGCGCCTCGCGCAATCGCGCCGCCTTCTCCGGCATCCCGCAGTGCTCGAGCATCATCGCCGCCGACAGCATCAGCGCCGTGGGGTTCGCCACGCCCTTGCCTGCGATGTCGGGGGCCGAACCGTGCACCGCCTCGAAGATCGCCGCGTCGGCGCCGATGTTCGCGCCGGGCGTGACACCCAGCCCGCCGACCAGTCCGGCGACGAGGTCGGAGAGGATGTCGCCGAACAGGTTCGTCGTGACGATCACGTCGAACTGCCAGGGGTCGATGACGAGCTTCATCGCGCAGGCATCGACGATCATCGTCTCGAAGGCGAAGCGGCCCTTGTACCTGCGCTCGTACATCTCCTGGCCGACATCGAGGAAGATGCCGGTGAGCGCCTTCATGATGTTGGCCTTGTGCACGAGCGTGACCTTGCGCCGTCCGTGCTTCACCGCTGTCTCGAAGGCGAACTCGATGATGCGGCGGCTGCCCTCGCGCGTGTTGATGCCGGTGGCCACCGCCACCGCGCGCGGGTCGTCGCCCACCGGCACGTAGTACTCGTGCCCGACGTACAGTCCCTCGAGGTTCTCGCGCACGACGATCAGGTCGATGTTCTCGAAGCGGCCGCCGGGCACGATCGTGCGCGCGGGACGCAGGTTCGCGTAGAGGCGGAACTCCTCGCGCAGTCGAACGTTCGACGAGCGATAGCCGCTGCCCGAGGGAGTGGCGAGCGGACCCTTCAGCGCCAGGCGCGTGCGGCGGATGCTGTCGAGCGTGGCGGGCGGCAGCGGATCGCCGGCCACGCGCACGCCTTCCAGGCCGGCGATCTGGCGGTCCCATTGGAAGGGGGCGTCGAGAGCGGCGAGGACGGCGAGCGTGGCATCGACGATTTCGGGGCCGATGCCGTCGCCGGGGATGAGGGTGGCGGGGATGGGGGCAATGGGGGGCATGCGCGAATTCTATGCCGCGCGTTTGCCGGCCCGAGAGCCGATCGAGAGCCGACACTCCGGCGGCGGCATTTGCTACCATCTTTGGACGTAAATGCAGGCAGGGGTAATAGCATGTCGAACCTGAGCGTTCGCGGCGTGGACCCGGAGACGTTGGCTTCACTGAGGGCGCGAGCGCGCAGGGAGCGGATCAGCGTGAATGCCCTCATTCTTCGACTGATCGACCAAGGCCTAGGGAAGATCCAGCGGAAATCGCTCGCGCACAGACACGACGACCTGGACGACCTGGCCGGCGTCTGGAGCGAGGAGGAAGCAGCGGAATTCGAGGCCGCTACAGCGCCGTTCTCGGAGGTAGAACCCGAACTCTGGAGATGAACGCGTGCGCCCGCTACTCGTCGACACCAACGCCTACGTGGCGTTCCTGCGCGGCGATCCGGAGATCGTCGACGTGCTGGCTCACACGGACATACTCTACTTCAACAGCATCGTCCTTGGAGAGTTGCTCGCCGGCTTCGCCGCCGGCACGCGCGAACCGTCGAATCGCGCGCAACTGTCGCGTTTTCTCGCCTCCGAACGGGTAGTGGTTCTGAACGTCACCGACGAGACGGCCGACCGATACGCGCTCGTTTACGCGAGTCTTCGACGCAAGGGGCGACCGATACCTACGAACGATCTGTGGATCGCGGCAAGCGCGCTCGAGCGCGGTACCGCACTTCTCACGCTCGACGAGCATTTCGCGCAGGTGGACGGACTGCGGGTCGGGCGCAGGACGGCGGATTTCCTGCCCTGATGAGCGTCGACGCTGCCCGAGCACGCGTCGTCGTGCATCTGCTCGACACGATCACTTCGATCGACGCTTCGCACGCCGATTCGGTGATCGTCTCCGGCTCGCACGGCGGCGTCTCGTCCACCGGCTTCGTGCTGCGCGCGCCGGCGAAGCCGCGTGCGGTGTTCTTCAACGACGCGGGTGTCGGAAAGGACCGCGCGGGCATCGTCGCGCTCGAGCTGCTCGATGCGATCGGCGTCGCCTGCGCGACGTATTCGCACGACTCCGCGCGCATCGGCGATGCGCAGGACGGCTACGAGAACGGTGTCGTGAGCTTCGTGAACGATGCGGCGCGGGCAGCGGGGCTGCGCGAGGGACAGCGGGTGCGCGAGGCGGCGCGGATTCTGGAGACGGGCGAGTCGCCAGACTGACCAGCCGCGCGAGGCGGCGCGAGTGGCGGCGCCGCTGACCGCAGCCGGCGGGCACTGGACCCCCGCACGCGTGTTGCGGGTACGCTGTCGGCTCCGCCACCGAGCCGGACCGACTCTTGACCCCCTTCATCCAGTTCCTGATCACCGCGAACGTCGTCGGCTTCCTGCTGCAGGGGCTGCTCGGGCCGGTGACGATCGAGTGGTTCGCGCTGTGGCCGAGCCCCTGGACGAACGTGCTCGCGGCGCCGTGGACGCTGCTGAGCTACAGCTTCCTGCACGGCGGGCTCACGCACCTGCTGTTCAACATGTTCGCGGTCTGGATGTTCGGCACCGACCTGGAACGCGTCTGGGGCGCGCGGCGCCTGGCTTTCGGCTATTTCCTCGGCGTCGTCACCGGCGCGATCGCGCAGATCTTCGTCGGCGAGGCCTTCGGCGGCGGCGGGCTGCCGGTGATCGGCGCATCGGCCGGCGTGTTCGCGGTGCTGCTCAGCTATGCGATCGTGTTCCCGAACCGCACGGTGATGCTGCTCTTTCCGCCGATCCCGATGCCGGCACGCGTGTTCGTCGCACTCTACGGCGCGCTCGAACTGGTGCTCGGCGTGACGGGCTCGGCCTCGGGGGTCGCCCATTTCGCGCACCTGGGCGGGATGCTGGGCGGGTGGATCGCGTACCGCTTCGGCGGCGCCATGTCGAAGTGGAACCGGCGGCGCTGACGGCCTGGACGCAGGAACGCAGGCGGCTTTTCACGCTTCGGCATTTCGATCGAAGCATTTCGCATGAGCGGCGCGGCGATATGGCGCCCGGTTACCATCCGCGCGATGAAAGACCTCCTCCCCCGCCAGGCGCACGACTTCATCCTCAGCAATCCCGAGGTCCTGTTCGTCGACTGCCGCAGCGATCCCGAGTATTTCTTCGTCGGTCACGCCGTCGGCTCGATGCACGTCCCCTGGTACGACGCGCCCGACTGGGAATTCAACCCGCACTTCGTCGCGGACGTGAAGAAGCTCGCCGGCAACTCGCTCGACCGGCCGGTGGTGCTGATCTGCCGCAGCGGCAAGCGCTCGGTGGAAGCGGCCGCGGCGCTCGAGGCGGCCGGCTTCAGCGCCGTCTACAACGTGCTGCACGGCTTCGAGGGCGACATGAACGCCGATCGCCAACGCGGCAAGAGCAACGGATGGCGTTTCGACGGACTGCCGTGGGAGCAGTTCTAGCCAGGGCCTGCCTGTTCACGGGCCCTGGCGCATCACGCGCCGGAAGAACGCCACCAGCTCGTCCGCGTGCGCATCGAAGGTGAACGCCTCCCGATGCGTGCGCACCGCCTCGGCGCAGGTCCGCATCGCGTCCTCGTCGCGCAGGATCTCCCCGAGTTCGTCGAACCCGTCGAAGAAGACGCCGGTGCCGAGCCGGCGCGTGAGCGCCTCGGTCGCGACGATCGATCCCCGATTCGCCTGCTGGATCATCGGCAGGCCGGCCGCGGCCAGCGTCGTCATCCGTGCCGGGTAGTTGAGGTCGTCCCAGTTCGCGCGGCGCAGCTCGCCTTCGTTGACGCTGCGAAACGCGTGCAGCCAGCCTGCGTCGTACTGCGAGAACTCGCGCACCCAGCCGGACGCGTCGACGTGCGGATGCAGATGCAGGTGATGCGGCGCGAGCGCGCGCGCCTTCGCGATCCACTCGAGCCACTGGCCGTGCGTGAAGTCGCCGTAGAAATGCAGATGGATGCGCTGTCGCGCGAGCGTCGCGACGTCGGGCGGGTGCAGGCCGATCGGCCTGCCGGGAACGACGGTGTGGATCTCGCCGTCGCTCGCCGACAGTTTCGGCGAGGGCTCCCCGCGGAACCATCCGGCGCGCGGCAGGTCGCCGTCGAGCACGTGCGTCGGCGTGCGCCGTGAAAGGCCCGGCACCACGGTGTCGAGCCAGTCGCGGATTTCGGGGCTGCTGAAGATCTGGCCGTCGGCGTCGCGATGCAGCTCGACGAGCTGCGGCCAGGTGCCCTTCTCGAGGCAGATGAACGGGCCTTCCTTGAAATGCCAGACGAAGGGAATGCCGCGCGCCTCGCGCATCACCTCGTGCGCGAAGGGCACCGCCTGCCAGTTCAGCAGCGCGTAGACGAGGTCGGGTTGCAGTTCACGCAACGCGCGCCGCCAGTCGTCGCGCGGCAGATCGCGCACGTGGCCGAAGGGCAGCGGGCCTACCGTGTTGTACCAGTAGGGGTCCGGCATCCACAGGCCGTGCAGCTCGTGGCCGCGCTCCTCGAGCGCGAGCACGCGATCGGCGTTGTAGGCCAGCTCGCCGACCAGCAGGATCTTCAGGCCGTCGCGGGCGCGCGGCGTGTCGGCGCGGACGCGCTGCGCGCGGTACTGCGTTTCCTCGTCGATGAAGTTGCCCGTCGTCGTGTGGAAGCGCAGCGGCGTGCTTACCCGATAGTGCTGCCGGAACGGATTGATGCCGCCCACCGGCTCCCGCATGCGCTTGTGCCGCTGCGCCGGATGGTCGACCCATTCGCAGCTGACGCGCTCGCCGCCGACGAAGGTGCCATGTGCGCGCAGCCGGTTCCAGTAGAGACGGTCGAGGTCGTCGGACTCGATCTCGTCGCGCTCGGTCCAGCGCTCGGATACGCGCCGGTGCATGCACTGCACGAGCTGCAGGGCGAAGCCGGGAACGGCGCCGGGCGTCTCGCGGTTGTAGCGGTAGCGCACGCCCGAATGGGCGAGCACCGCCCGAGGATGCGCTTCGAGCAGCGCATCGAGGCGATCGAGGTGCTCCTCGTACCAGAGATCGTCGCTCGGCAGATAGGCGATGCGTTCGGCGCGCGCATGATCGAGTGCGACGTTCAGCGCGAAGCCCAGTCCGCCCTCGTGGATGCGCAGGTAGCGGATGCGCGAGTCGGCGAGCCAGCGATCGACGGCGCGCGCGGTGTCGTCGGAGAAGCTCGCGTCGACCAGCACCAGCTCCCAGTCGTCGATGCGTTGCCGGTACAGCGAGTCGAGCGCGCGCGCGAGGAAGGCCGGCTGCTCGTAGGTCGGCATCAGCACGCTGATACGGGGCGACCGGGGTCGAGCCATGGGATCAGCGGTTCCGGCTCGAGGCGGACGACGAGGGCGCGCCGCGGCCTGAGCCCAGGTCGGGGTCGGCGCCCGGGTCGAGGTCGGGCCCGATGCCGGCCAGGCGCTCGATCACGTTGCGCGTGATCCGTTCGATGGCGGGCTCGCTGCCGTCGGCGAGCGCCTGCGCCCAGTCGACCGACCCCGCGGTGAAGACCGTGCCGTCGCGCTCGTACAGCCCGAGCGTGGCCGAGTGCACGCCTTGCCCGGCGTCGTGTCCCTCGCGGTGCGGCAGCTCCTGCCAGCGTTCGTCGAGCGGACCGACGGCGAGCGCGCGAAAGCTGCGCGGCGTGCCGCAGCGGGCGGCGTCGGGCGCCAGCGCGTACAGCCCGCGCGCCGCATCGACCGGCAGCAGCGGCGCGCCGTCGCATTCGTAGCCGACGATCGGCGGCGTCGTGTTCGCGCCGAAAGCGTCGCCGGTGCGCAGCCCGGTGCCGTCGAAGACCCAGTGCGCATCGTCCTGCACGATGAAGCCGCGCGTTTCGCGCGGGCCGTCCCACCAGCCGCCGCCGTGCCGGTAGCTGACGCCGGTGAGCGAGTCTTCGGGGCGCGCCGCGCCCACCGGGGACCACCAGTGATCGAGCGCGCCGCGCGGCCCGCCCTGGTGGCAGACCATCGCGCCGCAGTCGTCGACGAGATGGATGCGCCACCAGCACACGTTCGCGCCGAAGAAGCAGGCGTTGCCGCCGCCGGCGATGAAGCGCTCGACCTGCGCACGCATCGTCTCGCTCCAGTACTCGTCGTGGCCGACGCTGAGCATCAGCCGATGCTGCGCGAGCAGGCCGTCGTCCTCGTGCAGGTCGAGATCAGTGCAGTATTCGGGCTCGTGTCCCCGGGCGCGCAGCCACCCGATGAAGCCGGCATCCCAGTGCGCGAAGGTCTGCCGCGGCGAGCGCTCGTCGTAGTGGTCGACCGCGCCGAAAGTGATGCCGCCGATCCCGCCGCCCGGCCTGCGCCAGCTCACGCGCGCGCCGGGCGGATCGATCGAGCGCGGCGGGTCGTGATAGAAGCACGCGCCGCCGGTGCAGTTGTAGGCGTGCCAGGTCGCGATCGGCAGCTTGTAGACGATCGGGCTGCGCCCGGGCCCTCGCACGACGAAGAGCGCAGCAGCGCGGTCCATCGACACGTCGAGCCTCCCGGGTTCGCGACCCTGCTCCTGCAGGTGCGCGACGTAGACGCCCGATGGCCAGTCGGACGGAATGCGGAACTCGAACGCCGGCCATTGCCAGTCGACGTCGGGCGTGCGCTCGGGCGCATCCGTTCCCGGCAGCCAGCCCGACACGTACATCGCGACGAATTGCCCGATCCAGCGGTGGAACGCGACGCGAAATGCCGGCGCGCCGGTGGACACGTGCAGCACGAGCGTGTCGCCGGGCTTCACGCTCGGCCTGTGCGGATAGCCGCGGATCACGGGCCGCGATCCGGTCACAGCTTCTTCAGGCGAGCGACGCCGGCGCCGAGCGCTTGCGCACGAAATACGGCGGCATCGCGATCGAATGCAGCGGCATGCGGCGGAACGAGTCGAGCGCCTGCTGCGGCGTCTCGACGATCGGCTCCTCCCTGCGATTGAACGACGTGTTCAGCAGCACGGGAACGCCGGTTCGCGCGGCGAAGCCTTCGAGCAGCGCGCGCAGCAGCGGGTCGTCGTCGCGGGCCACCGTCTGCAGCCGCGCGGTGCCGTCGACGTGCGTGACCGCCGGAATGCGCGGAACCGCTTCCGCATGCACCGGCGCGGCGAACTGCATGAACGGCGACGGACGGCGGATGTCGAACCAGCGATCGGCCTCCTCGAGCAGCACGATCGGCGCGAGCGGGCGGAACCACTCGCGCTCCTTCACCTGCGCGTTGATCCAGTCGCGCACGATGCCTTCGCGAGGGTCGCCGACGATGCTGCGATGTCCGAGCGCGCGCGGACCGAACTCGCTGCGGCCCTGGTAGAGCGCGACCACGCGCGTGGCGAGCAGCTCGTCGACGAAGCGCTTCGGCAGGTCGTCGGGCTTCTCGACGACGAGGTCGTGTGCGCCTGCCAGCGCGCGCTCGATTGCGCCCTCGCGCGGCTCCGGGCCGAGGAAGTCGTCGCGCCAGCGCCAGTCGCAGCGCTCGCCGAGCAGCGCGCTGAGGCCATAGACCGCGCAGCCCAGGGAAGTGCCGGCGTCGCTCGGCGCCGGCGGGATGAACAGCTGCGCGAAAGGCGACGCGCGCAGCAGCCGGTCGTTCGCCGAGCAGTTCAGACCGGTGCCGCCGGCGAAGCACAGGGCGTCCAGGCCGGTGCGCTCGTGCAGCGTCGTCGCGAGCTTCAGCAACGCATCCTCGAATGCGCGCTGGCCGGCGGCAGCGAGATTGGCGACGTCGTCGAAGCGCGAGCGATCGTTCGGGTCGTAGCGAAAGCGCGGACGCACCGCGACGATCTCGCGCCACGCGGGCGGAATCGTCACGTCGAAGCCGTTCACCTCGAGCGGCGGCAGGCCGAAGGCGTCCGGATCGCCGTGCGGAGCGAGCCCCATCACCTTGCCCTCGTTGCCTTCGCCCGGAAACATGGCCTGCGTGAGCAGGAAATAGAACATGCCGAGGCCGACCGGCTCGCCCTCGTCGCCGCTCCACAGCTGCTTGTCGAGGCATTCGAGGCGTCCGCTGCGATCGGCGCGGTAGAACGACGACACCTCGCGCCAGTGGCCGGGCGTGCGTTCGCGGCCCGGCCAGCTCTCGTCGAACTGCGACGCGGGACTGCCCTGTCCGTCGACGATCATCACCGCCGCCTCATCGAAGGGCGACGGCGGGAACACGCTGTACAGATGCGAGAGGTGATGCGAGATGCGGGCGCGCCTGGCGTTCGGCGCGAGCGTCAGCGTCGCGCGCAGCTCGTCGTCGTACTGGTCGAGGCGCTCGATCTCGCGGTCGGAGGAGAAACATTCGACGAGCGCGTCGATCGGACGCGTCGCAAGATCGGCAACGGCGTTCCGATAGAAATCGCGCAGGTCACCGAGCCTGCCCCAATGATGCTTCCGGCGGCTGAGCCGCTCCTTCTGGATGCAGCAGACGACGCGCGAGCCGTCCATCACGCAGATGCTGCCGTCCTGCGTTCGATTGACGCCGACGACGCGCGGTCCGGTGTCGCCTGCAGGCATGAGGATCCCCTTTCCGTTGCATCCGATGCCGGGGATCCGAGCAAGCGGGGTGCCGCTTGCCGCGCGCGGGGGAAGCACCGCCGTGCGAGCAGGCAGCGCAGGCGGCAGCGGTCAGTGCATCGGCAACCGGTGCAGAATCAGTGCAGCACCAGCGGATGCTGCATCAGTCCCTCGAAGCGCCGCAGGAAGTCGTCTACCTGCTCTTCGGACGGCTCGCTTTCGATCAGCTCCTGCACGCCGCTGCGGAAGTGCTCGGCAAGATCTCCGCCGAGATAGATTTCCCTGCGGCCGTGCTTGTCCATGATCTCGAAACCGCCGACGTCGCCGCCTTCCGGGTCGCGAAACTCGACGACGCAGTAGTTCGAGCTGTTGTAGATCATGTTCATCCGGCACCTCTCCCAGTGCTGGGAAAATAGGGTCGCCGGCCGCGATGTTCAAGCGAAGCGCCAGCCGACCGCCGTCCTTGCCGCTCCGATGGGCGCCGTTCCGGTGCCCATTAGTTAGCACATACTATCGTGAAAAACCGCTTTGCTCTAGGGCGTATTTGAATTCCTGTTGCTTTCGCAGTATGTGCAGCAAGCGATCTGCCCACCAGCGGGGAAAACCCGTGGGGAACATTCATCTTCGCCAGAACGCGGGCGTGAAGATCACGAAGAAGGTCAGCAGCTCGAGGCGTCCGGCGAGCATCGCGAAGGCGAGCAGCCAGGTCTCGAAATCGCTCATCGCCGCGTAGTTGCTGGTGGGCCCGTAGCGTCCGAGCGCCGGACCGACGTTGTTCACGGTGGCCACCGCCGCGGAAACCGCGGTAAGGAAGTCCTCACCGACCGCGAGCAGAACCAGCGCGAGCGCGAGTTGCGTCAAGCCCCACAGCAGCATGTAGCCGAGCACCGAGAAGATGATCCGGTTATCGACGATCTGCCCGTTCAGCGTGAGCGGGGCGATCGCCCGCGGGTGCACGAGACGCGTGAGTTCGCGCCGCGCCTGCTTGATGAGAATCAGCGAGCGGATCATCTTGATACCGCCGCCCGTCGAGCCGGCCGACGAGCCGACGCAGGCAAGAAACAGCAGCCATAGCGGCGCGAACAGCGGCCACGACGCGTAGTCCTGGCTGACGAAGCCGGTGGTGGTGCCCAGCGACACCGTGTTGAACAGTGCGTGGCGCAGCGAGACGACCAGACTCGGATACTCGCCCGTCCAGTGCAGATACACGCCGAGCGCGATCGCGCTGCCGATCAGCAGGCCCCAGACGGCCGGCGCCTCCGGATCGCGCCAGTAGGCGAGCAGCGAACGCTGGCGCAGCGCGACGGAGTGCGTGAAGAAGTTCAGCACGGCGATCAGCATGAACACGGTGAGCACGGCTTCGACCGCCGGCGACTCGATCGCGGCGATGCTCGCATCGCGCGTGGAGAAGCCGCCGAGCGACATCGCGGAGAACGCATGACAGACCGACTCGAACCAGTCGAGCCCGGCCCAGTGCAGCGCGACGATGCACGCGCCGGTGAGGCCGGTGTAGACGAGCCACAGGTATTTCGCCGTCTGCGTGATGCGCGGCGTGAGCCGGTTCTCCTTCATTGGCCCGGGCATCTCGTTGCGAAACAACTGCATTCCGCCGACGCCGAGCAGCGGAAGGATCGCGACGGCCATCACGATGATCCCCATGCCGCCGTACCACTGCATCGCATGGCGCCAGACGTTCACCGACTGCGGCAGCCGCTCGATGTGGTCGAGAATCGTCGAGCCGGTCGTCGTCAATCCGGCGACCGCTTCGAAATAGGCGTCGGTGAACGACAGCCCGGGAATCTCGAGCAGCAGCGGTACGGCGCCCGCCAGCGACATCGTCAGCCAGCCGAGCACGACGAGCAGGCAGCCGTCGCGCGGCTCCAGCTCGCGCCTGTAGGGCCGGGTGACGAGCCACAGCAACGCGCCGACGACGAGGCAGGCGGCGCTCGCGACCAGGAAGCTGCGGTAGCTGCCGTCGTGGACGGCGATCGACCACGCGAAGGGCAGCGCGAAGGTCGCCGAGAACACCATCAGCATGCCGCCCAGCACGTGGGCGATGACGAGCAGGCGGTTCAATCGGAGCCGGTCGGACCGAGATCCCAGCGCTCGGGTAGCGGCTCGATCAGGCCCATCTTGTGCAGCATGTCGAGCGCATCGTCGAGGCCGCGATAGCTGTGCAGCAGCGTACGCAGCACCTGCACGCTGCGCCGGCCGTCGACCAGCGCGAGCACCGTGCGCAGGCGGCGCGGGATCGTCGCTTCGGCGCGTCGCGATTCCTCGCGGCCCAGGCGCGTCTTCAGGAAGACGAGCGCTTCGGGCAGCGGCGCCGGCTCGCCGGCCGACGCGAGCTGCCGCAGCAGCGTGTCGATCGAGCTCATGCGGAGATGGTACCGGAGGGCGCGGGGGTCTGCGTCAGCGGGATGACGACACGTGCATCGGCGGCGGACGCGTGCGGCGGGAGCGGCGCGACCGGCGTCAAGACGCCTGCATCAGCGCGCGGGCGGTGCGCAGCAGGCGGGCGTCGTCGCCGTGCCGGCCGACCAGTTGGACGCCGAGCGGCAGGCCGTTCGCGCCCGCGAGCAGCGGCAGGCTGATCGCCGGCGCGCCGATGTAGGTCCACAGCGTGCACATCAGCGGATCGCCGGTGCCTTCGGAAGCCGGCGGCGCGGTGCCGAGCGTGGCGGGGCAGGCGATCGCGTCGAAGCGGTCGAAGAACGGGTCGATCGATGCCACGACGCGCGCGCGGTTCTCGATCGCCTTGCGGTAGTCGACGGCGGTGATCGCGCGCCCTCGTTCGATCTGCCGCTGCAGCGACTCCGACAACTGCAGGCGGCCGGTATCGTACTCGCGCTCGTACGACGCGGCGATGTCGGCTTCCATGACGGTACGCAGCCAGCCGATCGCAGGCCGTGCATCGGCGGGAAGCTCGATCGATTCGACCGCGTCTCCGAGCGACTCGATCCATTCGTCGAAGGCGGCCCGCGCGTCGGATGCGACGCGATCCCACCAGGGAGTGCGCGTCCACGCCAGGTGCAGCCGGGTCGGCGGCGTTTGCGCGGCAATCGCGGCAAGCGACGGCATCGGCGCGAGTGCGGTGGCCGGGTCGGACGGGTGGGGCCCGAAGAGCGCCTCGGCGAGCGCTGCGGCGTCGTCGACGTTGCGCGCGAACACGCCGATCTGATCGAGCGTGGGCGACTGGCGCAGCACGCCGCCGCGCGCGATGCGCCCGAAGCTCGGCTTGAAGCCGACGACACCGCAGAACGAAGCGGGCCGGATCACCGATCCGTTCGTCTGGGTTCCGATCGCCAGCGGCACCATGCCGCAGGCCACCGCCGCGGCCGAACCGCTCGACGAACCGCCGGGGGAGTGTGCGAAATCGTGCGGATTGCGCGTCTTGCCGGGCGCGTAGGTGGCAAGCTCGGTCGTCACCGCCTTGCCGATCGGCCAGCCACCGGCTCGGCGCATCGCGCGGACCAGCGCGGCGTCGTCGCTCGCGATGCGGCCGGCGTGCAGCACGGTGCCGTCGCCGGTGGGCATGCCGCGCACGTCGATGATGTCCTTGATCCCGACAGGCACGCCGAGCAGCGGGCCGCCTGCGTCGCCGCGCGCGATCGCGTCGTCGACGGCGCGCGCGGCGGCCAGGGCCTGCGAGCGGTCGAGGTACTCCCAGGCCTGTACCTCGGGCTCGCGTTCGTCGATGACCTTCAGCAGAGCCGCGGTGTAGTCGACGCAGCCGAGGCGTCGCTCACGGATTTCGCGGGCTGCATCGAGAGCGGTGAGGGCTGCGTGGGCGTCGGGCATGGCGGCGTGTGGTTTGGGAGTGTGCGCTGGGGGCTCTACGTCGTGGCGCGCGCGTTTGGAACGTCAATGCCGGTAGCGGCGCCTGCCCGGCAGCGAGACCCACAGACACGCTGCAAAACACTGCATTCTCTGCTGCGCAAACGGCTTCGCAACGAAAAACGCTGTGTTTTGCAGCGGGCAACTGCTGAGGCAGAGGCGGCGGCAGCGGACAACTGCTGAGGCGGAGGCGGCAACGGGCAACTGCTGAGGCGGAGGCGTCCGAACCGCCTCCGCCGCAGACTTGTCCCCCGGCGGCGCGGCGCAAGCCACGCAAACGCCGACCGGGGGCAAGTCGTGTTCGGCGCGCCGCCGATCCCCGACGGCACACCCGCTCACCCCGCCACGCTCACCGATACAGCACCGACGGCAGCCACAGCCCCATCCCGGGGAACATGTACAGGATGAAGATCGCGAGGATCTGCAGCCCCATGAACGGCATCATCCCCATGAAGATCTGCCCGAGCGTCACGTGCGGCGGCGCGACGCCCTTCAGGTAGAACGCGGCCATCGCCACCGGCGGCGAGAGGAAGGCGGTCTGCAGGTTCAGCGCGACGAGCAGCCCGAAGAACAGCGGGTCCACCTGGAAGTGCGCGACCAGCGGAATGAAGATCGGCATGAAGATGACGATGATCTCGGTCCACTCGAGCGGCCAGCCGAGCAGGAAGATGATCACCTGCGCGAGCAGCAGGAACTGCACCTTCGACAGTCCGAGCGACAGCACCCAGCGCTCGATCAGCTCCTGGCCGCCGAGCAGCGCGAAGGCGGCCGAGAAGATCGACGAGCCGACGAACAGCCAGCACACCATCGCCGAGGTCTTCGCGGTGAGGAACACCGACTCCTTCATCACCTCGGCGTTCAGCTGCCGGTAGGCGATCGCGAGCAGGAAGCCGCCGAAGGAGCCGACCGCCGCCGCTTCGCTCGGCGTGGCCAGCCCGAACACGATCGAGCCGAGCACGGCGACGATCAGCGTGGCGAGCGGGAAGAACGACGCCAGCAGCATGCGGAAGATCTCGAGCCGCGCGAAGCTGAGCATCAGGTAGTAGGCGAAGAGCAGTAGCGCGCCCAGCGCGGCCATCGTCCAGAACCAGATCGGCACTTCGCTCAGCTTCGTGCCGGCCTGCTGTTCGGCGGCAGCGGCATCGCCGGCCGAGGCATCGCCGGGCTCGGCCGTGGAGGCGGAGGCCGATGCAGCGGCGCCGGCCGGCTCCGCCGCCGCGTTGTCGTCGGCTTGCGGCTCGGCGAGGCCGCCGTCGAGCGAGTTGTCGGCAGTGGCGTAGCTGCCGAGCTGCTGCAGTCCGCTGGTGTCGAACTGGACTTTCGGCGCGGTGGCGCTTTGCCACGCGAGCGCGAGCATCACGAACAGCGTGATCGCCGGCAGCAGCGTGACGAACAGCTGGCGGGCGAGCGTCGACATCGGCAGTTCGGCGTTGCGCGAACCTTTCATCGCACGCACGATCGCCGGCAGCGCACGGTTGCCGAAGCGCTCGCGCAAGCGTTCCGCCGGAGCCGACAGCACGACGTGCCGCGCCTCGTCGGGCAGCGGCGGCATCAGGTGCGGCTTGATCTTCGCCAGGATGATCACGTACAGGATGTACAGGCCCGCGAGCATGATTCCGGGGAAGAAGGCGCCCGCGTACAGTTGCACGACCGACACGCCGGCGGTAGCACCGTAGACGATCAGCAGCACCGACGGCGGAATCAGGATGCCCAGGCAACCGCCCGCGGTGATCGCGCCGGCCGAAACGCGCGTGTCGTAGCCGGCCTTGAGCATCGCCGGCAGCGCGAGCAGCCCCATCAGCGTAACCACGGCGCCGACGATGCCGGTGGCGGTGGCGAACACCGCGCAGGTGAAGATCGTGGCCACCGCCAGCGAGCCGGGCAGCCGCGCCATCGCCAGGTGCAACGACTTGAACAGCCGCTCGATCAGGTTCGCGCGCTCGACGAGATAGCCCATGAACACGAACAGCGGCACGGCGATCAGCACGTCGTTGGCCATCACCGCGTAGGTGCGCTGGACCATCAGGTCGAGCGTCTGGTGGATCGCTTCCTCGGTGCTTCCCGTCCGGTCCATGTAGGCGAAGAACGCGAACATCACGCCCATGCCCATCAGCGTGAACGCGGTGGGAAAGCCGAGCATGATCGCGGCGACGATCAGCGCGAGCATCAGCAGGCCGAGGTGGCCGCTGGTGAGCGAGCCCCACGGCGTGAGCAGGGCAACGGCGAGGACGATCAGGCCGAGGATCGACAGGCCGAAGAGGAGTTCCTTGCGCATCTCGTTCGGCTCCTTCAGCGCGCGTCGTGCGCGGTGTTCTCGGCGACGTGCTCCTTGACCATCGCGCGCAGTTTGTCCACGTCGACTTCCTCGACGTCATCGAGCCGCTTCGGCCATGCGCCGGTCTTCAGGCACACGATGCAGCGCAGGATCTCGATCGCGCCCTGCAGGATCAGCAGCGCGCCGGCCAGCGGGATCACCGCCTTGAACGGGTAGATCGGCGGCCCGTTCGCGGTGATCGACGAGTGCTCGCGGATCGCGAAGGACTCGCCGGCGTAGACGTAGCCCGCCCACACCATCGCGACGATGCCGGGAATGAAGAAGACGATGTAGAGCACCAGGTCGAAGAAGGCCTGCGCGCGCGGCGAGAAGAAGCCGTAGAGGATGTCGCCGCGCACGTGCCCGTTGGCAGCGAGCGTGTAGGCGCCCGCCATCATGAACAGCGTGCCGTAGAGCATCATCTGCGCGTCGAAGGCCCACGGGTGCGGCGCATTCAGCGCATAGCGCGAGAACACCTCCCAGGTGATCAGTCCGGTGAGCGCGACGATCAGCCACGCGAAGAAGTGACCGATCCGGGTGTTGAACCGGTCGACGGCCAGAAACAGGTTTTGCATGATGGCCCTGCGTGCTGCTGCATCGAAGCCCGTGCCGCGCGCCAGGCGACGGCGGGGCGAAAGGGCGGCGACGGGAGGCGAGCACCCCTGCGCGCGGGGAGTCGCCCCATCCTGCGGGCAGGCGCACCGCCGTGCGAGCGCAGCATCCCGGCCGGGCCGGCCCACCGGAACGCAGATGCGCTCCGGCGGGCGGTCAGCCGCGCGATGGCGCCCGTCGCCGCTCGGGCGTCAGCCTTTCTTCTGCTGCTTCGGCCCGAAGTAGTGGTTGTAGGCCATGCGACGGTTCGTGTTCGTGTCGAGGTCCCACTTCACCGTGCGCGCGGCGAACTTGCGCTGCGATTCGAGGATCTCCTTGAACAGCGGATTGCTCGCGGCCATCTTGTCGGCCACCTGGTCGTAGATGGCGAGCTGGTTCTGCAGCACCGAATCGGGCGTCTTGTAGAACTTCACGCCGTCCTTGGCCTGCATCTCCTCGTAGTCCTTCGAGTAGCGGTCGATCGCCTTCCACGACATGTCGGCCGAGGCGGCCTCGACGGCGTTGTCGATGATCGCGCGCATCTTCTCGGGCAGGGCGTCGAACTTCGCCTTGTTGAAGAGCACCTCGAACTGTTCGGCGTTCTGGTGATAGCTCTGCAGCATGCAGACTTTCGAGACGTCGGGGAAGCCGAGCAGGCGGTCGGAACTCGCGTTGTTGAACTCGGCGCCGTCGAGCAGGCCGCGGTCGAGCGCCGGGACGATCTCGCCGCCGGGCAGTGCGTTGACCGCCGCGCCCATGCCGGTGAAGACGTCGATCGACAGGCCGACGGTGCGGAACTTCAGGCCTTTCATGTCCTCCATCTTGGTGACCGGCTTCTTGAACCAGCCCAGCGGCTGCGAAGCCATCGGTCCGTAGACGTAGGATTTCACCTGCGCGCCGATCGACTGGTACAGCCGCTCGAGGAACTCCTTGCCGCCGCCGTACTTGTGCCAGGCGAGCAGCATGTTCGCGTCCATGCCGTAGGCCGGCCCCGAGCCCCACAGCGCCAGCGCCGTCTGCTTGCCGTAGTGATAGACCAGCACGCCATGCCCACCGTCGAGGACGCCTTTGGACACCGCGTCGAGCAGCTGGAATGCGGGC
>CALCZN010000317.1:0-3571 GCA_937903095.1 uncultured Burkholderiales bacterium | reverse complement strand
ATACGAGATATTGGCGTGACTGGAGTTCAGACGTGTGCTCTTCCGATCTAACGCGACGACGATCGCCGCCACCAGCGCCAGGCCGATCGCCCACAGCAGGGCGAGCCCGGTGACGATCCAGCGCATCGGCCTGCTGTCGCGCAGTTGCGAGGGATCCGGGCCCAGGCGTTCCACCGCACCTGCGACCTGCGCCGCCGGATCGCGCTGCAGCGCTTCGGTGCTTCGGTAGCGAAGGCTGCCGCCGATGCGCGCGTCGGGTCCGAGCACGACGCTGCGGGCAGCAACCTCCACGTCGCCGCCGACCGTCGCGTCGATGAACACTTCGCCACCGGCGGCGCCGGCCGATCCGTCGGCGTTTCCGCGCAGCTCGATGCGACCGCCGGCGACCGTCAGGTTGCCGCCGATGCGCGCGGTCGGCTCGAGCAATACCTGTCCGCCGGCCAGCCGCGCGTTGTTCGCGACCCGACCGAGCAGCGACAGCCGGCCGCCGGCGGCGTACACCGAATGCCCGACTTCGCCGGCGAGCCGAACCGTGCCGCCGGCGAGAACGGCGTCGCCATCGACGGTTGCGTCGACGTCGACGCTGCCGCCGGCGGCGAAGAGATCGCCGTCGACCGGAGCGCGCTCGGTGACGCCCGCGCCCGCGACGAATCGATCGGAGCCGCCCGGCAACGCCGCGGCGGCCGTCGCGACCGCGAGCGAAGCGACCGCAAAGAGCAGGCTGGCCGCGAGCAGGCAGGCGCGACGCGCCATCTTGCGCAACGCGTCGCGCAATGCGCCGCTCAGTATGCAGCTCAGTGTGCAGACCTCTTCGCGGCCTCGGGCCCGGCGGACGCTGCTTGCGCACCGGCGCCGAGCACGTAGCGCAGGCACTCGGTGAGGCCCGTCGGCGAAAGCGTCTCGCCGGCGCGCGACGTGATCGTCAGCACCGTGTCCTCGCCCTCGCATTGCGCCTCGCAGGAGCCGATCTTCGAGCACTCTCCCGACGGGCACGACCACCAGCTCAGCGACCGGCACGCGTGGACCGCATCGAGCACCTGCTGCTCGCCGTGCGACTCGTTCTCGATGCGCACCCGCAGCTGCGCGCCTTGACCTTCGATCCGGAAGCTCATCGTCCCTCTCCGCACAGCGCCGCAGTGCCGGCACGTCGAGCACCACTGTAGTCCGACTGGAGGTGAAGTCAACGTTCGCGTGCACCGCCCGCCCGGCGTGGCGGCGGCGGGGATCTCACTTCGCCGCGATGACGCCGCAGGCCACGCGTGCGCCCGAATCACCGGCCGGCTGCGAGCGGTAGTCGTCGCGCTGCGCATGCACGACGACGGCGCGACCGATCAGGTTCGTTGCCCCGCCGCGCAGCGACGCTCCCTGGATCGTCGCGTTCAGCCGGGCGTTGCCGCTGGCGTCGGCCTGCAGCATCGGCAGGTCGCCCAAGTGATGCTCGCCCTGCATCGGGTCGCCGTGCGGCCTGCCCGTCGGATTGAAGTGCCCGCCGGCACTGGTCGCGTCCGGTGCGCTGCAGTCGCCTTTCTCGTGGATGTGAAAGCCGTGCGCGCCCGGCGCCAGGCCGCTGAACGATGCGGCGACGAGTACGTCGTCGCCGCGCTGCGTGAAGTCGACCGTGCCGCGGGCGGTGTGGCCCGCAGTGGGCGCAACCTCGGCGGCGTGCGCGCTGGCGCGCGATGCGCCGCCCCACGGCATCGACGAGCAGCCGGCGACCAGCACGAGAGCGGCGGCGGCGACGGGAATGGCGGCGGTTCTCATGACGCGTTCCTTGCAAGGATGGAGCGGCGTAGTGTGTCAGGCGCCGTACGGGGGCTCGTCCGATGGGCGGTCGCCGATGCGGGTTTCAGCGGACCCTGCTTCAGTTTCGTGATCCGGCGTCCGATAACGTCGGAATGCGAATCCTCCGACGATTCCTGCAATTCGACCGGATCGGCGCCCGACTGGGAGTCGGCTTCGGCGTGGTGCTGGCGATCAGCGTCGCAATGGCGCTCTCCGCCGGCCAGCAGTTGTGGAACATTCAGCGTCATGACGCCGAGAACGCGCGCCACGTGGAGCGCCTGCAGATCGTCGATCGCTGGTCGGCGCTCGTGCGCACGAACCTCGAGCGCGCGCTGACCGCCACGCGGATGGATGCGGCGACGAGCGGGGACGAGGCGCTGGGCGCGCGGCTGAGCCGGCTGCGCGGCCAGTTGAACGCAGACATGGCGCAGACGGCCGCACAGACCGAAGAGCTGCAGGCGAAGATCGCGGCACTGTCCGACGAGAGTGCGCTGGCCGCACGCATCGCGCAGGTGAACGCCGATCGCGCCGAGTTCGTCCGCGTGCGCGCCCAGGTGCGCGACGACATCCTGATGGGCGACGACGAACAGGCGGTCGAAGGGAAGCTCGTTCCGCTCGCCGGATCCATGCTCGCTTCGCTCGATGCGCTGAGCGAGTCGCTCGAGCAGGGCAGCGCGGCGGCGCAGCTCGCGCTGCAGCGCTCGGTGCGGCAGGCGGGCGCTCTGCTGGCGGCGATCTGCGTCGTCGCGATCGCGATCGGCGCCTTTATCGCCTGGCGCACCAGCCGTTCGTTGACGATGCCGATGGCCGAGGCGGTGCGCGTGGCCGAGGCGATCGCCGACGGCGATCTGTCGCAGTCCTTCGATTCGGAGCGGGCCGACGAGATCGGTGCGCTGCTGCGCCGGCTCGCTGCGATGCAGCGGCGGTTGCGCGACACCGTCGCGTCGATCCGCGAGAGCGCCGAGTTCATACGGGTGGCGAGCGCGGAGGTCGCGGCCGGCAACGCCGACCTGAGCGATCGCACCGAGAGCGCGGCGGGCAGCCTGCAGCACACGGCAGGCACGATGGCCCAGCTGACCAGCGCGGTCGACCAGTCGGCTGCTTCGGCGCGACAGGCCGACCGCATCGCGGCGCAGGCCGCCGAGGTGGCCGAGCGGGGCGGGCAGGCGATGCAGGACGTGACGCAGACGATGAGTGCGATCGAGGGCAGCGCGCGTCGCGTCTCGGAGATCGTCGCGGTGATCGACGGCATCGCCTTCCAGACGAACATCCTGGCGCTGAACGCGGCGGTGGAAGCGGCGCGGGCCGGCGACAGCGGCGTGGGCTTCGCCGTCGTCGCCTCCGAGGTGCGTTCGCTGGCGAAGCGTTCGGCTGACGCGGCGGGCGAGATCAAGCGCCTCATCGACCGCAGCGTCGACGAGGTGGAATCGGGGGCGCGCCTGGTGGACGATGCGGGCGCGACGATGCGCGATCTGCTCGCGCGGGTACGCAGCGTCAGCGAGTCGATCGCCGCGATCAGCTCCGTGGCCGGCGAGCAGAGCGACGGCATCGGGTCGATCAACTCGGCGATCGTCGAACTGGACCGCGTCACGCAGCAGAATTCCGCACTCGTCGTGCAGAGCGCTTCGGCGGCGCGCGGCCTGAGCGAGCAGGCGCAGCAGCTGTCCCGCTCGCTCGCGCGCTTCCGGCTGGAAGCGACGGTCTAGCGGCGGTCTAGGGGTCGTCGCCGGGCCGGAAGGCGGGCGGCGCGTCGACGACGACGGTTTGCGCGACGGCAACGACCTCGCAG
>CALCZN010000316.1:0-6408 GCA_937903095.1 uncultured Burkholderiales bacterium | reverse complement strand
TCGAGAACCTGGGTGGAGCGGGCGGCGCGCTCGCTGCGCGCAGGGCGCTGAAGGCTCCGGCAGACGGCGAACTGCTGCTGCAAGGCTCGCCCAACGAGCTGATCCTCGCGCCGATGGCGCAGCCTTCGGCCGGATTCGTCGCCGGCGACTTCCGCATGGTGCAGATCATCGGCTCGGCGCCGCTCGTCGTCGTGGCGCGCGCCGATCTGCCGGCGGCCAGCTTCGGCGAGCTGATCGAGCTGGCGCGTCGATCGGCGGCGAATGCGCAGCCGCTCAGCTACGGAAGCGTCGGCGTGGGGTCGCTGTACCACCTGCTCGGCCGGCAGCTGGCGCAGCGCCTGGACGTGCCGATGACGCACGTTCCCTACACCGGGGGCGCCCCGCTGATGCGTGACCTGGCCGGGGGCGTGGTCGATTTCGCGATCATGCCGGCAGCCGCGTCCACCTTCGCGCTGGTCGACGACGGAAGACTGAAATTGCTCGGCACGCTCGAACCGCCGCAGCAGCACCCGAGGCCGCGCCTGCGCTCGCTGCCCAGCCTGGCAGGCGACGCTCGCCTGCCAGGCTTCACCTGGTCGATCTGGTCCGGATATTTCGTGCGCGCCGACACGCCGCCCCGGCTCGTGCAGCGTCTGAACGAGGCGCTGGCGATCGCACTGCGCGACCCGCAGGTGCGCGCGCGCCTCGAGGCGCAGGGAGCCGATCCGATGCCCGCGATGGATCCCGGCGCGGCGCAGGCGTTCTATGAAGGCGAGATCGGGCGCTACGATGCGTTGGCGCCGAGCGGCGCGCCCCGCTGAGGCTGGCGTCCGGCTCGTCGCTCGGGACGCTCGCGCGACCTATAGCTGCATCTCGCAGCGTTCGACGTCGATCACCAGCGCGCCGCGCGCCCACGGGAACACGGCCTTCGCGCGTGCCGCGAGTTCGCCTTCGGTCTGTACGCTGCCCTTGCCGAAGACGACGCCGCCCTGGCCCGGGCCGCGCGAGCCGCGCACGCCGCGTGAAGCGGCCATCAGCTGGATGCGGTTGTCGCGCTTCAGGTTCTCCTCGGTGCGCTCGTAGTGGCCGGCGGGAAGAACGATGCGCGCTTCGTCGATGCCGATGCGGCGCGCGTAGTCGCCCCAGTTGCCGACGAGATGCGGACCGTCGGGGCCCTGCGTGACGATGGCGACGAACTCGGCTTTCTCGAGCAGTTCGCGGGTGGTGGGGTCGAGCGAGGTCATGTTCATTCCCTGGTCTTCTTGCGAACCGGAGAGGATCGCGCTGCCTGCGCGTCCGCGAAATGATGTGGCTCAATTCGTCCCCCGCCGGCCGCAGCGCTCGCACGGTGAGGTCGCGACGACGTCGTTCCTCGCGGATTCCCTTCGTTTGACAACGGCCCCGTCGCGCTGCTCCAATTCACCTGCCTCCGAAGGGGAGTAGCTCACGGGGATCGAACCTCGTGCTGCGGCGTCGTCAGTACGGATCCGGTTGCGGCTACGACCGATCGATCCCGGCGCCGCGGATCGGCGCGCAGCAAGGCGCGCCGCTCGGCAAGACCGACGTCGGCGCGTGTTCCACGCAAGCCCGTCCTTGCCACGCGGGCCGAAGAGGCACTCCCCATGATGAGCATCGGCACGCCGCTGATGTGGTCGTTGTTCGCGGCCTTCGTCGTCGTAGCGCTGCTCGTCGATTTCCTCGCGTTGAGGAGCCAGGGCGCGCATACCGTCTCGATGAAGGAGGCGGCCGTCTGGTCGCTGCTCTGGGTGGCCGTGTCGTTCGTCTTCGTCGGCTGGCTCTGGTGGCATCTCGGCGGCGCGTCGGGCGACGTAGCTGCCCGGGCACTGGCGGACGACAAGGCGCTCGAGTTCGTCACCGGCTACCTGGTGGAGAAGGCACTCGCCGTCGACAACATCTTCGTGTTCCTGATGGTGTTCACTTATTTCGCGGTGCCGGGCGAGTTCCAGAAGCACGTGCTGATGGTGGGCATCCTCGGTGCGCTCGTGCTGCGTGCAGCGATGATCCTCGTCGGCGCGTGGTTGATCGTCCGCTTCCATTGGGTGCTGTACCTGTTCGGCGCGTTCCTCGTCTTCACCGGCGCAAAAATGTGGTGGGCCGCCGGCAAGGAGCCCGATCTCGCGTCGAACGCCGCGCTGCAGTGGATCAACCGGCGGCTGAAGGTTTCGCCCGGCTATGACGGCGAGCGCTTCTTCACGCGCGTCAAAGGCGTGCGGATGGTCACGCCGCTGTTCGTCGTGATCCTGCTGGTCGGCATCGTCGACGTCGTGTTCGCGGTCGATTCGATTCCGGCGATCTTCGCGATCACGACCGACCCGTTCATCGTGCTGACGTCGAACGTGTTCGCCATCCTCGGTCTTCGCGCGATGTACTTCCTGCTCGCCGGCCTGCACGATCGATTCCACCTGCTCACCTACGGCCTTGCCGTCGTGCTGGTATTCATCGGCGCGAAGATGCTGCTGATCGACGTGTACAAGATTCCGGTGGCGTGGTCGCTCGCGGTCACGGTGGCGGTGCTCGCGGCGTCGATGCTGCTGTCGCTCGTCATTGCGCCGCGCGGCACCGGCGGCAGCGCTTATCCGTTCCGGGCAAAGCGCAGCGATGGGCCGTTGTCGGATGACGAGACCAAACGTCGACAGTCGCTGTAATTCGGCTGGCGGCAACAGCAACGCGACGCGGCCGTTTCGTCGTGTGGCAAGGTTCGAGCAGGGACGCCCTGGTCGGCGCCCGGACTGGTTTCCACTGAACAAGGGTGATCGATGCTTCCCGAAGCTGCCTACACCGCGCGCGATGCGCGCGTCTATTGCGCAAGCACGCTCACGCGCGGCCCCTGGGATCCCGCGCATCAGCACGCCGGCCCGCCGGTAGCGCTGGTCTGCCGGGCGATCGAGCAGGCGGCCCGTGAGCACGGCCTGAGCCACATCGCCCGCCTCACCGCCAACCTGCTGCGTCCGGTGCCGATCGCTGAACTCATCGTCGAGGTGAGCACCGACTACGTCGGGCGCAACGCCGCGCACTTCTCCGCGCATCTGCTGTCCGGCAACAAGGACATCGCGCGCTTCACCGCGCTCGCCCAACGCGAGACGCCGATCGACCTGCCGGATGCGCTTGCCGGGCATCCGCTGCCGCAGGCTCCGCTGCCGCCCGACGAGTCGCCGCGGGTCGAGTTCCCCTTCGCCGGGCGGGCCGTGGGATACGCGGATTTCGTGGAGACCCGCATCGCCCGCGGAAGCTTCTGGAAGGGGCCGTGCGCGGTGTGGTTCCGCATGCGTCATCCGCTGCTCGCCGACGAAGATCCCAGCCCGTACCAGCGCGTCGCGGTGGTCGCCGACTCCGGAAACGGCGTGAGCGCGGTGCTCGACTACGAGCGCTACACCTTCGTGAATTTCGATCTCACGATCAACCTGCTGCGCCGGCCGATCGGGGAGTGGATCTGCCTCGATGCGCGCACGGCGCTCGGGCCCGGCGGCGGCGGTCTCGCCGAGTCGGCGCTGTACGACGAGAGCGGGCTGATCGGCCGGGCCACGCAGAGCCTGGCGGTGCGCACGAGGTCGTGAGCCGCTCTGCGGCGGGCGTGCTCAGAGCTCGACGGTGATTCCGTCGTCGTCCTCGGCGAACACTGCCTCGAAGCCGAGCTTGCGCTGCCGGCCGGCCTCGCCCCACGTCTCGTTCGTCGCGCAGCGGTAGTTGAAGACGAGCAGCGGCGGCTGCACGAGCGAGCGCGCGACGATGCGCTGCACGGCTTCGGCGTCTGGGTGGCCGAAGATGCCGCCGTTCGTGCTGACGAGGAACTTCGGCGATCGCACGAGCGACATCAGCTCGTCGGTGGTGTTCGCCTTGCTGCCGTGATGCGCGACCTTCACGGCGTCGACGTGCAGCGTGTCCTGCCCGCGCTCGTCGAGCAGCCGGCGCAGCGACGCGCAGACGACGTCGGGATGTGCGTCGGCGAGGAACAGCGCGCTCTTGCCGGCCAGGTCGCCGGACGCCGACGCGCTCCCCGGCGCTGCGAGTTCCGCGAGGAATGCGATGCTCGAGCCGTTGGCCGCCGCGTTGTCGGGGCGCGACTGCTTCTCGAGCAGCTCGTCGAGCTCGGGCGTGCTGCCGAGCAGGCCGTCGGCGGGGAGGTATTTCTTCTGCCGGGCCAGCACCGCCCACGCTGCCTCGAGATCGCCCGGATCGAAGTCGCGCACGTCCTTGCGCCACGCGTCGCGCATCCGGCCGAGCTTCGCCGGCGTGGGCGAGAGCAGCGTCAACGCCAGGCCGCCGGCCAGCTCGATGCGCGGCAGCGGCGCATCGCCGCGAACGGCGACCGGGCCGCCGTCGAAGGCGCGATTCCACTGCCCGGCGTCGAACCGCTGCGCGAGCAGCGCGCTGAAGAATTCGCCCTGTCGTCCGCCGAGCAGTCCGTGCGCCTGCTCCATGTGCCGCCAGCCGTTGAACCAGACATCGCGCACCGTGAAGGGCCAGGGCAGCGGTTCGGCGAACAGGCGCACGAGGCCGTCGACGTGATCGGTGTCGACGTGCGTGAGCACGACGAGCTCGATGCGGCGGTCGCCCGCCGGCAGCGACTTCAGCTGCGATTCGAGCGCGCTCCAGGCGCCGATCGGACCGCCGTCGATCAGCACGCGGCGCGTGCGCTTGCCCGTCCCGTATTCGATCCACAGGCAGTCGCCGTGCAGCGCCGGCAGCATGCGGATGCGGAAGAAGGTCTTCGCGGTTGCGGACATGGCCGGATCAGAGTCTCCAGTCGGCGTCGCCGAAGGCGACGATGCACAGCGCCACCGGCAGGCTGTCGAGCAGCGCTTCGCGCCGCGCATCGAGAACCAGCTCGCCGAGCTGGTCGGCCTCGGCGCCGCCGGCGCGCAGCAGGCGCGCGATGATCTTCGAGCCCACGGCGACCGCGTGCGTGCCGAACACCGTGGCCATCGTCGAGATCACCACCGCCGCGCCCGCCTGGCGGAAATACCGGATGTGGTTCGAGAACGGCTCGGCGGTGCTCGCGACGTCGCAGCCGAGCAGGAACACGATCGGCGGCGGGGCGCCTTCGGGACGGACGTAGTCGCGCGGCAACCGCAGCGTCGACAGGAAGTCGCCGCCGATCTCCAGCTTCATGTCCTGCCTGCGGCCCTCGTTGTGCGGGAACGCGACGAGCAGGGCGGGCTTGCGCTCGCCGACGGTGTCCTTCCACGCTGTCCACGTCGCCGCTTCGAGCGTCGCGTCGCCGAAGCGCGGCGAGAGCAGCTCGAGCAGCGGCGTGCGCGCTTCCTTCGGAACCTGCGCGCTGAAGCCGAGCACCGCGCAGCGGCCGAGGTCGAGGCGGTCGCGTCCCTCGGCCGGTTCGGCCTGGATCACGACCTCGGCGCCATCGGGCCTGCCGAGCGCGGGGCTGTAGACGTGCCGCTCGATGACCTTGCGCAGTCCCCAGAAGCCCATCGGGCAGACATACGCGGCGGGGTCCGCGCGCCCGGCGCAGCCGGACGGGCAACGACCGGTCTTCAGCGCCTCGCGATGTCCGGGGCAGACCCGCTGCGCGTCGGACGCCGGCGGCGGGTAGTCGTAGAAGAACTCGATCGGAACGACCGCGTCGGCTCGCGCGCTGATGACCTGGATGTGCGTGAGCGCGTCGACGCGCGGATCGAAGCCGCCGTGCGCCAGCTCGGCGAACTGGTCGAGACACAGCGCGGAATAGAGGTCGGCGCCGATGCGCGCGAGACGTACGAGCAGCTGCGGGTTCTCGCCCTGGTCGAGCCCGTCGGCGTGATCGGCGATGCTGTGTGCGGCGTCGGACAGCGCGCCGTTCAGCTGCAGCAGCGGATCGGCGATGCCTTCGAGGCTCGTCGCCCAGGCGCGCCGCTGGGCCACCGCGGTGAGGCGCGGCGTGCCGTCGGCCTCGCCATGGTTGAGGACGAGCGCGAGATCGAAGCGGCGCCGTGCGCCGAGATCGCTCCAGTCCTCGCGCACTTGCGCTTCGTCGAGCAGGGCGATGCCGTCACCGCGCTGGTCGCGATGCTCGCGCACGCGCGTGCGCAGGCGGGCGGTCTGCAGCACGCGGCCGCGGTGCAGTACGCTGATGCGCGCATCGAAGGCGCCGGTCCTGCGTGGCGTGAAGACGAACCGCGCTTCGCTGCTCGGGCCCACGCGCGGCAGCTCGATCTCGCGCAGCATCGGCTCGTCGAACTGATCAGGCTCGTGCACGACGACCTGCAGCGTGTGGACGTCGCGATCCTTCGGCAGTTCGTGCTCGGGGAAGGGGGTAGGCGCGCTGTCCCAGCTCGCATCTTCGCGCGCGCCGATGCGCACGCACAGCATCACCGGCTCGCCGCGTACGTAGCCGTCGCGGATCGCTTCGAGCGTGTCGCCTGCCTTGCGAAGGCTGCGCTGCTGCAGATGGCGCGCGGGACGGCGTTCGTC
>CALCZN010000315.1:0-15585 GCA_937903095.1 uncultured Burkholderiales bacterium | reverse complement strand
CGCGGCGCTGGCCCTGGTGGGCGTCTTCGGCCTCGTGCTCGGCGCGATCACGCTGCGCCTGTCCGGACACTATCTGTCGATCGCCACCATCGCCTGGGGCATCGCGCTCTACTACGTGTTCGGCAACCTGCCCGGACTCGGCGAGTACAGCGGCATCGACGACCTTCCGCCGATCACGCTGGCCGGCTGGAGGCTCGACACGGCGCCGCGCATCTACTACCTGATCTGGACGGTGACGATCGTCGCGCTCGTGGCCGCGATGAACCTGCTCGACTCGCGCGCTGGGCGTGCGCTGCGCGCGCTGCGCTTTCGCGGCGTGATGGCCGAGAGCTTCGGCGTCGATACCGCGCGGCTGAAGGTGCTGGTCTTCCTGTACGCCGCCCTGCTCGCGGGCATCTCCGGCTGGCTGCACGCGCATTTCCTGCGCTTCGTCAGCCCGCACGCCTTCGGCGTCAACGCCGGCATCGACTACCTCTTCATGGCGGTGATCGGCGGCGCGAGCCACGTGTGGGGCGCCGTGATCGGCTCCTCGGTGCTGACGATGCTGCGGGAGTGGCTCAAGGACCTGCTCCCCGCGGCCATTCAGCGCACCGGCAACTACGAGATCGTCGTCTTCGGCGTGCTGATGCTCGTGCTGCTGCAGCGCACGCGCAACGGCATCGCGCCTGCGCTCGCCCGCCTGCTGCCGGCGCCGAAGCGCAGGACGCCTTCACTGCAGGCCGAGCCGCTGCCGCGGCGCGAGCAGCCGCAACCCGGCAGGCCGCTGCTCGAGATCGACGCGGTGCGCGTGCGCTTCGGCGGCCTCGTCGCCGTCAACCGCATGTCGTTCACCCTGCGCAGCGGCGAGATCCTCGGACTGATCGGCCCGAACGGCGCCGGCAAGACGACGATGTTCAACCTGATCACCGGGGTGCTTCCGCCGGAGAGCGGCCGCATCAGCTTCCTCGGCGAGCGCATCGACACGCTCGGGCAACGCGGAATCGCGCAGCGCGGCCTCGTGCGCACCTTCCAGCACGTGAACCTGGTCTCGTCGATGTCGGTGCTCGAGAACGTCGCCATCGGCGCGCACCTGCGCGGGCGCAGCGGCACGCTCGCCGCGATGGCGCACGTCGAACGCGTCGAGGACGAGCGACTGCTCGCCGAAGCGGCGCGCCAGTTGCAGCGCGTCGGGCTGGGCGAACACCTGCACGAGCCGGCCGGCAGCCTCGCGCTGGGCCAGCAGCGCATCGTCGAGATCGCACGCGCACTCGCCGCCGACCCGATCCTGCTGCTGCTCGACGAGCCGGCGGCAGGCCTGCGCTTCGGCGAGAAGCAGGCGCTGGCCGCGCTGCTGCGCCGCCTGCGCGACGAGCACATCAGCGTGCTGCTCGTCGAGCACGACATGGATTTCGTGATGGGCCTGGTCGACCGGCTCGTCGTGATGGATTTCGGCGAGAAGCTGGCCGAAGGCGCGCCGCAGGCGATCCAGTCCGACGCTGCCGTGCTCGAGGCTTACCTGGGAGGAATCGAGTGACCGCGCCGCTGCTCGAAGTCGACGCGCTGAGGGTGTGCTACGGAAAGGTCGAAGCGCTGCACGGCGTCTCGCTGCGCGTGGACGAAGGGTCGATCGTTACCGTCATCGGGCCGAACGGGGCGGGCAAGTCGACGCTGCTCGGCGCGATCATGGGCCTGCTGCCGTCCACCGGCCAGGTGCGCTATGCCGGCAGCGACCTCGGCACGACCGAGATCGAATCCCGTGTCGCCCGCGGCGTGTGCCTGGTGCCCGAACGCCGCGAGCTGTTCGGCGAGATGTCGGTGGAGGACAACCTGCGCCTGGGCGCCTTCCAGCGCGTGCGCAACGGCGAGCGCGGCGCGGACTCGGATTTCGCCGAGGTCTATGCGCGCTTTCCGCGGCTGCACGAGCGGCGCACGCAGCTCGCCGCCACGTTGTCGGGCGGCGAACGGCAGATGCTCGCGCTGGGCCGCGCGCTGATGGGCAAGCCCCGGCTGCTGATGCTCGACGAGCCGAGCCTGGGCCTGGCGCCGCGCATCGTGCGCGAGATCATGCACATCGTCGCCGACCTGCGAAAGACCGGCGTCTCGATCCTGCTCGTCGAGCAGAATGCGCGCGCGGCGCTGCAGGTGGCCGACCACGGCTACGTGCTCGAGACCGGCGACATCGTGCTCGCGGGCACCTCGACGGAGCTGAGCGGAAACCCGCGCGTCGTCGAGTCGTACCTCGGGCTGGCCAACCGCACGAACGAAAGGAAGGAAATCCCGGCATGAAGCATCGATTCTCGAACCCGCTGCTGGCCGAACCCGCGCGCGCGATGCCGCGACACATCGGCATCATCGGCGCCGGTTCGATCGGCCCCGACATCGGCTACTACTTGAAGAGCGCGCTGCCCGGGCTGAAGCTCACGCTCGTCGACCTCGCGCAGCCGGCGCTCGACGCGGCGCTCGGGCGCTTTCGCGGCTACGCGGAGAAGGCCGTCGCGCGCGGCAAGATGAAGCTGCACGAGGCCGAAGGGGTACTGCGCGACGTGGAAGGCACGACCGACTACGACGCGATCGCCGGCTGCGACTGGGTGCTCGAGGCCGCCACCGAGAACCTGGCGCTGAAGCGGCGCATCTTCGCCGACGTCGAGAAGCGCGTCGAGAACGACGCGATCATCACGTCGAACACGAGCTCGCTGCCCGCGGCGCGCATCTTCTCGGAGCTGCGCAACCCGCGCCGCGCAACGGTCACGCACTTCTTCGCGCCGGCCTGGCGCAATCCGGCGGTCGAGGTGATCGACTGGGAGCGCGCGGACAAGGACCTGGTCGAACACCTGCGCCGCTTCTTCTGCGAGACCGGCAAGCTGCCGCTGGTCACCGCCGATGCGCCCTGCTTCATGCTCGACCGCATCTTCGACAACTGGTGCAACGAATCGGCGCTGCTGCTCGATCGCGCGAGCGCGGCGCAGGTCGACACCGTGGCCTCCGACTACGTGCACGCGGGCCCGTTCTTCGTGCTGAACCTGGCGCACGGCAACCCGATCATCGTCGAGACGAACACGCTGCAGGCCGACGAGGAAGGCGAGCACTATCGCCCGGCGTCGATCTTCGGCTCGGTCGAGCGCTGGCTCACCGTCGCGCCGGGCAAGTCGGTGCCGGTCGAAGCCGGAACCGCTGCCGCGGTGCGCGACCGCCTGCTCGGCGTGCTGTTCTCGCAGTCGGTCGACATCCTCGATCGCGGCATCGGCGAGCCCGCCGACCTCGACCTCGGCTGCCGGATCGCGCTCGGCTTTCGCGAAGGCCCGCTCGCGCTGATGCGCGGGCTGGGCGAGGCCGAAACCGCGCGCGTGCTCGGGCGCTTCGTCGCCGAGCGGCCCGGCATGCCGCAGCCGCGGCGCGCGCTGGGCGAGTACCAGCGCTTCGAGCGCCACGTGCTGGTCGACGACGTGGCCGACGTGAAAGTGATCACGCTGCGCCGCCCCGAGGCGCTGAACGCGCTGCACGACGAGATGACCGACGAGATCCTCGGCGTGATCCGCCGGCACGAGGACGACCCGGCGGTGGCCGGCTTCGTGCTCGTGGGCTACGGCACGCGCGCGTTCTGCGCCGGCGCCGACATCGGGCGCTTCCCGTCGATGCTCGGCGACGCGCAGGCCGCCGCGCAGTACGCGCGCGACTGCTCGCGGCTGCTCGTGCATCTGGACGCGATGCGCAAGCCGGTGGTCGCCGCGCTGAACGGGATGGCGCTGGGCGGCGGCTTCGAACTGGCGATGCGCTGTCACGCGCTCGTCGCGGTGCGCGGCGCGTCGATGCAGCTGCCGGAGGTCACGCTGGGCATCGTTCCGGGCATCGGCGCGATGGTCGTTCCCTACCGCCGCTGGCCGGCCGCGGCGCCGGTGTTCCACGCGATGCTGCGCAAGGGCGAACGGCTCGGCGCCGAGCGCGCGCACGAGCTGGGCATCGTCGACGCGCTCGCCGGCGACTACCGCGAGCTGATCGCCTGCGCGATCGAGCGCGTGCACGCGCTGTCGGGCCGCGTGCAGGCGATCGGCGACGCGCCGGTCGACGTGCCGGGCTTCGACGAGCGCGTCGAGCGCGCCTCGAACGGCATGGCGCTGAGCGCCACGACGATCGGCCTGATCGAGAAGGCGGTGCGCGAGGCGGCGGCGGCGCCCACGCTGGCGCAGGCGCTCGAGGTCGGCTACGCGGCCTTCGGCGCGAGCGCGTGCACGGCTGCGGCCCGCGAGGGCATCGCCGCATTCGGCGAGCGGCGCAGCCCGGATTTCGGACGTACGGGTTGACGGACAACCGCCCTGTCGGAGGCTCGAAGATGAAGCGGCTCCTCGCATTCGCTCTCGCACTGCTCGCCCCCGCGCTCGGCGCGGGCGCGGCCGCTGCCCAGACGTGGCCGGCGCATCCGGTCCGGATCGTCGTCCCCTTCGGTCCGGGCGGCGGCACCGATACGGCGGCCCGCATCCTCGCCGAACGGTTGACGCCCGCGCTCGGACAGACAGTGGTCGTCGAGAACCGGCCCGGCGGCAACTCGGTGATCGCCACGCAGGCGGTGGCCCGTGCGCAGCCCGACGGCTACACGCTGCTTCTCACGACCGACATTCACGCGATCAACGCGGTGTCGGGCCAGCCGATGCCCTACGACTCGGTGAAGGACTTCGCGTTCGTGTCGCAGCTGACGACCTCGCCGCTGATGCTCGTCGCGCATCCCTCGCTCGGCGTGCGCTCGATCGGCGAGCTGGTCGCGGCGGCGAAGGCACGGCCCGGAAAGATCACGTTTGCCTCGCTCGGCACGACCAGCCCGCACTATCTCGGCTTCCAGTGGTTCCAGCGCCTGGCAGGCATCGACGTCGTCGACGTCCCGTACAAGGGAGGCGGCCAGGCACTCGCCGACAACCTCGGCGGGCAGGTCGACCTGTCGTTCATCGTCGCCGGCAACGGCATCCGCCATGCGCAGGCCGGCAAGCTCGCTGCGCTCGCCGTGACGAGCCCGAAACGCTCGGCGATCGCTCCCGACGTGCCGACGATCGCCGAGAGCGGCTATCCGGAGTTCGCGATCGTCAACTGGTACGCGATTCTCGCGCCGGCCGGAACGCCGCCGGCCGTCGTCGACCGACTGAATCGGGAGATCGGCAAGGCGCTGAAGGAACCCGAAGTCATCGAGCACCTGTCGCGCGCGGGTCTCGATGCCACAACCGGCAGCCCCGAGGAACTCGAACAGCTCGTGCGCCGCGACATCGAGAAGTACCGCCGCATCATCGCGCTGATCGGCGCCCAGCCGGCGGGGCGTTGAAGCGCGCGAAACCGTGCCCCGGCTCCCCGCGCGATCAGCCGCCCCAGCGCAGCACGGCTCGCCCGCGATGATCGGGCGAGCCGAGCCATTCGAGCGCTTCGGCCGCCTGCCCGAAATCGAACACCCGGCGCTCGAGGCGAAGCGATCCGTCGGCGATGCGCGCGAGCAAGGCGGGCGCCGCGGCGCGCCCTGCGGCCTCGCGGCGCAGCATGTTCAGCGGAAGCAGCGAAACGTCGCGCTGGATGAACTGCGTGAGGTCGAGCGCGAGTTGCGCGCCGCCGAGGTAACCGACGAGCACCGCGCGCCCGCCGGCGACGACCGAGGGCAGCAACGCGGCGAGCGTGGCACCGCCCACCGTGTCGATCAGCAGCTCCGCCTGCACGTCCTTCGGCGTGCAAGGCGCCCGGCGGTCGACGACGATCGGCTCGATGCCATCGGCGAGTTGCGCGATGCGCCCGGCGCTGCCCACCGCGCCGAAGACACGCGCACCGGCGCCCAGCGCGAGCTGGCAGGCGATGCCGCCGACCGCGCCGGTGGCGCCGCTGACGAGCACGCGCTCGCCGGCGCGCACGCCGCCCACTTCGTGCAGCGCGACCCAGGCCGACGTGCACGGCGAGAAGAAGCTCGCACCCACGTCGAAGGGGACGCCGTCGGGCAGCGACGCGAGGATCGCATCGGGCACCGGGCAGCGCTCCCGCCACGTGCCGTCCTCCCGCGTTCCGAGGCCGCCGCCGCGAAACCAGACGCGCGTGCCGGCCGGAAGGACCCCGCTCTGCTCGACGACGCCGCTGCCCTCGACGCCGGGCACGTACGGCAGCGGCGGCGGATGCAGGAAGTCGCCGCGCCAGATCGTGCGGTCGAGATGGCCGACGCTGGCCGCCTCGATGCGAACGATGCTGTGACCTTCGCGCTGCGCCGGAGCGGGCACGGTTTCCATCACCGGTGCTTCGCCCCACGCGTGAATCCGCACCGCCTTCATCGCATGCTCCTCCGGATCGTCACTGCATGAATCTGCAGATCGCGCTGCTGCTGTCGCAGGACGGTATCACCAACGGCGCGATCTACGCGCTGCTCGCGCTCGCGCTCGTGCTGCTGTTCGCGGTCACGCGCGTCATCTACATCCCGCAGGGCGAGTTCGTCTCGATGGGCGCGCTCACGCTGGCGAGCTTCCAGGCCGGGCGCACCCCCGGCACGTTGTGGCTGCTGATCGGCGCCGGCATCGCGGTGGCCATCGTCGACGGCGTGGCCGCGTGGCGGCGCGCGCGCGAAGGCGCCGCACACGCGAGCGTCGCGGCTATCGTCGGCTGGAACCTCGCGTATCCGGCGCTCGCCGCGCTCGTGCTCCACGCCTTCGACCCGGCGCGACTCGCGCTGCCGCTGCAGGTCGCGCTCGCGCTCGTGCTGATCGTCCCGCTCGGGCCGATGATCTATCGCCTGGCGTTCCAGCCGATCGCGCACGCTTCGGTGCTCGTGCTGCTGATCGTCGCCGTCGCCGTGCACCTCGCGCTGGTCGGCCTGGGTCTGCTCTTCTTCGGCGCCGAAGGCACGCGCACGCCGTCGTTCTCCGACGCGCGCTTCGAGCTGGGGCCGATCGGCGTGAACGGGCAGACGCTGTGGGTGATCGGCGCCTCGATCGCGCTGATCGCGGTGCTCTACCTGTTCTTCGAGCGCACGCTGTACGGCAAGGCGCTGCGCGCCACGGCGATCAACCGCGCGGGCGCGCGGCTGATGGGCATCTCCACCGTGCTCGCCGGCAAGCTCTCGTTCGCGCTCGCCGCGCTGATCGGCGGGCTCTCCGGCGTGCTCGTCGCGCCGATCACGACGATCTACTACGACACCGGCTTCCTGTTCGGCCTGAAGGGCTTCGTCGCGGCGATCGTCGGCGGGCTGGCGAGCTATCCGCTGGCGGCCGCCGGTGCGCTGCTCGTCGGACTGCTCGAATCCTTCTCGTCGTTCTGGGCGTCGGCCTACAAGGAGGTGATCGTCTTCACCGTCATCATCCCGGTGCTGCTGTGGCGCTCGCTCACTTCGCGCGCCACCGGAGACGAAGAGTGACGGCGCCGGCGATCGAAACGCGCTCGGCGCGCGCGCGCCCGCTGCCGTTGCGCGCGGCCGTGCTCGCCGTCTTCGTCGCGCTGCTCGCGCTGGCGCCGCTCGTGCTCGCCGACTTCCACGTCACGCTGCTCGACTACATCGGGTTGTACGCGCTGGTCGCGCTCGGACTGGTGCTGCTCACCGGCGTGGCCGGCCTCACCTCCTTCGGCCAGGCGGCCTTCGTCGGCATCGGCGCCTACGCGAGCGCCTGGCTGACGACCACCGCCTCGCCCCCGGCGTGGCTCGCATGGGCCGCGGGTTCGCCATGGGCGGGCCTGGCGCTCGGCCTGGCGCTCACGCTCGCCGTCGCGTGGATGCTGGGCGCGCTCACGCTGCGGCTGTCCGGACACTACCTGCCGCTGGGCACGATCGCCTGGGGTGTCAGCCTGTACTTCCTGTTCGGCAACCTCCAGGTTCTCGGCGGCCACACCGGCATCACCGGCATACCGGCGCTCGAGGTCTTCGGCGTGCAGCTGCGCGACGCGCGCGGCTTCTACTATCTGATCTGGGCGATCCTGCTCGCCGCGATCTGGATCACGAGCAACCTGCTCGACTCGCGCGAAGGCCGCGCGATCCGCGCGATGAAGGGCGGCGCGACGATGGCCGAATCGATGGGCATCGACACCGCGCGCGCGAAGATCGTCGCCTTCCTGATCGCCGCGCTGTTCGCCGCGCTGTCGGGCTGGATGTACGCGCACATGCAGCGCTTCGTGAACCCGACGCCGTTCAGCCTGGGCTTCGGCATCGAGTACCTGTTCATGGCGGTGATCGGCGGCGCCTCGCACGTCTGGGGAGCGGTCGTCGGCGCCGGCGTCATAACGATCCTGAAGCAGTGGCTGCAGGACCTGCTGCCGGCGCTGCTCGGGCAGACCGGCAACTTCGAGGTGATCGTGTTCGGCATGCTGATGGTGCTGGTGCTGCATCGCGCGCCCGACGGCCTGTGGCCGATCGTCGCGCGCCTGTTTGCGCCGCGAACGCGCGCCGCCGCGCGCGAAGCGCCGCAGGGCGAGCCGCTGCCGCGGCGCGCGCTGCCGGCGCGCGGCACGGCGCTGCTCGAAGTGCGCGACCTCACCAAGCGCTACGGCGGGCTCGTCGCCAACCACCGCGTCGCGCTCGAGGTGCGCGCCGGCGAGGTGCTCGCGCTGATCGGGCCGAACGGCGCGGGCAAGTCGACGCTCTTCGATTGCCTGTCGGGCGTGATCGCCCCCACCGAAGGCGAGGTGCGCTTCCTCGGACGGCGCACCGAGGCGATGCGCGCGCGCCGCATCGCGCGCCTGGGCATGAGCCGCACCTTCCAGCATGTGCGCCTGCTGCCGGCGATGAGCGTGCTCGAGAACGTCGCGATCGGCGCGCACCTGCGCGGCACGCGCGGGGTCGTTGCGGCGTTGCTGCACGCCGAGCGCGACGAGGAACGGCGCCTGCTGGTCGAGGCCGCGCGCCAGATCGAGCGCGTCGGGCTGGGCGAGCGGATGTTCGAGGCCGCGGGCAGCCTCGCGCTCGGCCAGCAGCGCCTCGTCGAGATCGCGCGCGCGCTCGCCGCCGATCCGTGCCTGCTGCTGCTCGACGAACCGGCGGCCGGCCTGCGCTATCGTGAGAAGCAGGCGCTCGCCGAACTGCTCGGGCGACTGCGCGCCGACGGGATGGGCGTGCTGCTCGTCGAGCACGACATGGAGTTCGTCATGGGCCTGGCCGATCGCGTCGTCGTGATGGAGTTCGGCGAGAAGATCGCCGAGGGCCTGCCCGAGCAGGTGCAGAACGACCCGGCGGTGCTCGAGGCGTATCTGGGCGGTATCGATTGATCGGGGCGGCTGCGCGAGCCCCTGGTGCCGGACGGCAACCGGCCGGACGGTTTTTCAAGTCGAAGTTCGATCGAGGGAAGGAGGCAACGATGAAGTTTCGCTATCCGGGTTGGTTGCTCGCGGGCGCGCTGCTGGCGGCGTCCGTGCCCGTGCAGGCGCAGGTGAAGATCGGCGTGATCACGTCGGGAACCGGGGCGACGGCCTTCGTCGGCATCCCGCAGAAGAACACGGTGGCGCTGCTGCCGCGCAAGATCGGCGACCTCGGCGTCGAGTACGTCTCGTACGACGACGCCAGCGATTCGACGCAGACCGTGCAGCTCACGAAGAAGCTGCTCAGCGAAGACAAGGTCGACGCGATCATCGGCCCTTCGGGCTCGCCCAACGCGATGGCCGTGCTGCAGTTCATCGCCGAGGCGAAGACGCCGATGCTCGCCCCGGTGGGCACGAGCGCGGTGGTGCTGCCGATGGACGACAACAAGCGCTGGGCCTACAAGACGCACCCGAACGATGACGTGATCGCCGACGGGCTCGTCGAGGCGATGAAGGCGCGCGGCGTCAAGACGGTGGGCTTCATCGGCTACAACGACCCGTACGGCGAAAACTGGTACAAGGTCTTCGCGCCGATGGCCGAGAAGGCGGGGCTGAAGATCGTCGCCCACGAGAGCTACTCGCGCCAGGACACCAGCGTGACCGGCCAGGTGCTCAAGCTGATCGCCGCGCAGCCCGACGCGGTGATGGTCGCCGGCGTGGCCGCGGGCGCCGCGCTGCCGCACATGCAGCTCGTCGACTCGGGTTACAAGGGGCCGATCTTCCATACGCACGGCTCGGCCTCGGGCGCGTTCATCCAGATCGGCGGCAAGAAGGTCGAGGGCGCGCTGATCGTCGGCCCGCTGCTGCTCGTGGTCGACGAAATCCCCGACAACGTGCCGACGAAGAAGGTCGCGCTCGAGTACGTCACGCAGTACGAGAAGCAGTTCGGCCAGCGCCCGCCGATCTTCGGCGCCGGCGTGCACGACGCGGGCATGCTGCTGCAGCACGCGATTCCCGAGGCGGCGAAGAAGGCCAGGCCGGGCACGGCCGAGTTCCGTTCCGCGCTGCGCGATGCGCTCGAGAACACGCACGATCTCGTCACCGCGCAGGGCGTCGTCAACATGTCGCCGCAGGATCACTCCGGCTACGACAAGCGCGGGCGCGTGCTGCTGACGGTCAAGGGCGGCAAGTTCTCGCTGGTGCGCGACTGATCGGCCTCGCCGGGCGCCGCGTGCGGCGCCCGGCGCGCCACCGCGCGATTGCCCGCCCCTCGGACAGGCATCACGGCGCCGCTCTGGGCGAGCGGCTTTCGTCCCTTCTTCCTGCTCGGCGTCGGCTACGGCGCCGCGCTGATGTTCGCGTGGGCCTTCGCGCTGGCGGCCCCCGACGCGGCGCCCTGGCCCGCCTTCGCGGCGCGATCCTGGCACGCGCGCGAGATGCTCTTCGGCTTCGCCGTCGCGATCGTCGCCGGCGTCGTACTCACCGGGCTGCCGAGCTGGGCGGGCACCGACGAGGTGCGTGGCCGGCCGCTCGCGCTGCTCGCCGCGCTATGGACCGCAGGGCGCGCCGGTGTCTGGCTTGCTTCGGCATCCGGAATCGCCCGGATCGCGCTCGTCGAGCTGCTGTTCGTTCCCGCGCTCTTCGCCATCGTGGCGCCGCAACTGCTGCGGGCGAAGAACCGGCGCTACCTGCTGCTGTTGCCCGTGCTGGCCGCACTGTTCACGGTGCAGCTCGCATCGCACGGCGTAGACGATCCTTCCGGCGCCGGCGCAATGCGCGTCGCGTCGCAGGCGGCGGTCTACGCGATCGTCGTGCTCTACGTGCTCGTCGGCGGCCTGTTCACGCCGGTGTTCACCGGCAACGTGCTGCGCGAACGCCACCGGGGCGACCAGGCGCCGTTCCTGCCCGCCCTCGAGGGCGTGGCGGTCGCACTCGTCGTCGCGCTGGCTGCGCTCGACCTCGGCGGTGCGTCCGACCCGTGGATCGGCATCGCCGCCCTCGCCTGCGCGCTCGTGCACGGCTGGCGCGTGGCGCGCTGGCGCGGCTGGCGCGCGGCCGACGACCGGATCGTGCTCGCGATGAACCTGGGCTTCGCCTGGCTCGTCGCGGCCTTCGCGCTGCGCGCCGCCGCCGCGCTCGGCGGACTCGTCCCGGCCGACGCCTGGGTGCATGCCTTCACCGTAGGCAGCCTCGGCATGATGATGATCGGATTGATGACGCGCGTCGTGCTGCGGCACACCGGTCGACCGCTCGACGTCTCGCCGCTGATCGTCGGCGCCGGCGCGTCGATGCTCGCCGCAGCCCTGCTTCGCCTGGCGGCGAGCGTGCACGCGCTGGGCAATGCACCGGTGGCGCTGTCGGCGCTGCTGTGGGCGCTCGCCTTCTCGGCGTGGCTCGTGCGCTGCGCGCCTATGCTGCTCGCGCCGAGCCTGCCGCGGAAGCCGGCTCCTGCGCCGGCTCCTGTGCCGGCTTCGCATAGCGCGCGCGAATGAGCTGCGCGACGATCGCCACCGCGATCTCCACCGGCGCACGGCCGCCGAGGTCCAGCCCGACCGGCGCGTGGATGCGCCCGATCGCATCGCCGAGCCCGGCTTCGCTCAGGCGCGCCACGCGCCGGGCGTGCGTGCGCGTGCTGCCCAGCGCCCCGATGTAGAAGGCGCGGCTGCGCAGCGCAGCGATCAGCGCCGGATCGTCGAGCTTCGGATCGTGCGACAGCGTGACGACCGCCGTGCGCGCATCGATGCCGATGCGCCGGATCGCTTCGTCGGGCCACTCCGTGCTCACGCTGACGCCGGGCAGGCGCTCGGCGGCGGCGAAGGCGCGGCGCGGGTCGATCACGTGCACCTCGAAGCCGGCCATCGCGGCCATCGGCGCGAGTGCCTGCGTGATGTGCACGGCGCCGACGACGACCAGCCGCGGCGGGCGCGCATGGCAGCGCACGAACAGCGCTTCGTCGGCCCTTTCCCCGGCCCCTTCGAGCGCGCCGCTGCGATCGGCCAGCGTGCGGCGGCGCGTTTCGTCGAGCTGCGCGTCGTCGAGGACGAGGTCGCCGCGCACCGAATCTTCGCAGACCAGCGCCTGCGCGCCGTCGCGCAGGCGCGTGACCACCGCGAACGGGCGCCGTGCAGCGCGCTCGGCCAGCATCGAATCGAAGAGTCCCGCGTCCATCGCCGCCTTCCCGTGCCTCGTCCGTGGATCCAATGGCCGATGATTGCACGAACCGCGTTTCAGCGCGCCCTCAGTGCGCCCTCAGTGCGCCCTCAGTGCACCTTCAGCCCGCGCAGCAGCAGCCCGTACAGCTCCTGCACCGCGTCGCGGTAGCTGAGCCCCGCCTTCGTCAGGAAATCCGGCTCGCCGATCCGCCGCAGCGACGCGGTCATCACTTCGGCCACCAGGTACGGATCGATGCCGCGGAAGACGTTCGTGCGTACGCAGTCGTCGATCAGCGCCTGCAGGCCCGCCATCCGCTCGCGCGTGTGCCGCTCCCACATCGCGCGGGCCGGCGGATACGACTGCACGTCGCTCATCAGCCGGGTCGAGAGCTTGCGCGCCGCCTCGAGCGCGGGAGCGAGGTACGCGGCGATCGCCTCTTCCGCCGCAAGGCCTTGCGCACCGCGCCGCCCCGCCTCGCGCAGGCGCTTCAGGTAGCGGTCGAAGACGCGCAGGAACAACGCCTCCTTGCTCGGGGCCAGTTCGTAGAAGCTGCGGCGCGAGCAACGCAGGCGTTTCGCCAGCGCGGCGACCGTCACCTCGCGAAAGCCTTCGTCGAGAAACAGGTTCTCGAGAGCGTCGAGCAGGCGCTCCTGCCTCGGAGTGATCGGGGGAACGCGGCGGGAATCGGGCACGGCACGCAGGATAGCGGCGCGCTTCCGCAAAGAGAAATGCCGGCCGAAAAAGAATGCCCCGAAAAGAAATGCCACCCGAAAAGAGCTGGTACCAAATACGCAGTCTCGGTACCATACCCGGAAGCATCGACGGAATTCGCATGGGCTATCGGATCGGCATCGACGTCGGCGGCACCTTCACCGACTACCTGCTTCTCGGCGCAACCGGCGAGACGCGCGCGCACAAGGTCCTGTCCACGCCCGACGACCCGTCGCGCGCCGTCCTGCAGGGCCTGGCCGAGCTGGCCGCAGCCGAGGGCCGCCGGCTCGATCGTTTCCTCGGCGAGGTCGACCTCGTCGTGCACGGAACGACGGTGACGACGAACGCCGTGCTCACCGGGCGCACCGCGAAGACGGGCCTGCTGACGACCCGCGGCTTTCGTGACGCACTGCAGATGCGTCGCGGCATGCGCGAGGCGTTCTACGACAACAAGTTCACGGCGCCGACGCCGCTGGTGCCGCGCCGCCTGCGCCTGCCCGTGCGCGGGCGCATCGCCGTCGACGGCAGCGAAATCGAGCCGCTGTCGCTCGACGACGTCGAGCGCGCCATCGAACATTTCGCGGCGCAGCAGGTCGAGGCGGTGGCGATCTGCTTCCTGCACGCCTACGCCAACGCCGGGCACGAGGAGGCGGCCGCGGAGTGCGTCGCCAGGCGCCTGCCCTCGGCCTACCTGTCGGTTTCCGCCCGCGTGCTGCCGCAGCTGCGCTTCTACGAGCGCACGAGCACGACGGTGCTCAACGCTGCGGTCGGGCCGATCCTGCGCCGCTACCTCGACAGCCTTCAGCGCCGGCTCGCCGATGCGGGCTTCGCCGGCGTGCTGCGCGTGATGCAGTCCAACGGAGGCGTCACTTCGGCGCAGGCGGTCACCGAGCTTGCCGCCTCCACGCTGCTGTCGGGCCCGGCCGCCGCTCCCACTGCCGGGCTCGCGGCGATCGAGCCGCACGGCGGCGACCGTTTCATCACGATCGACATGGGCGGCACGAGCTTCGATGCCGCGCTGGTGGTCGATGGCGCGCCTTCGATCACGACGAGCGCGACGGTGAGCCGCTTCGCGCTCGCGCTGCCGTCGATGGACATCGCGACGATCGGCGCGGGCGGCGGCTCGATCGGGTGGATCGATCACGGCCTGCTCCGCATGGGTCCGGCGAGCGCCGGCGCCGATCCGGGGCCCGCCTGCTACGGCCGCGGCGGCACGCAAGCCACCTGCAGCGACGCCAACCTGCTGCTCGGCTACCTGTCGCCGGACTTCTTCGCCGGAGGGCGCCTTCGACTCGACGCACGCGCTGCATGCGACGCGATCGAACGCGAGATCGCCCGGCCGCTCGGCATGGACGCGATACGAGCCGCGGCCGGGATGTACCACGTGATGAACGTGAACATGGCTTCGGCGATCCGCGAGATCTCGGTGCAGAAGGGCCGCGATCCTCGCGAGTTCCCCCTCGTCTGCGCGGGCGGCGCCGGCGCGATCCACGCCGCGATGATCGCGCGCGAGCTGGGCATCGGCCGAATCCTGGTGCCGCGCGAGGCATCGATCTTCTGCGCTTCGGGGATGCTGCGCAGCGACCTGAAGCACGACTTCGTTCGCAGCCACGCGGTGCCGCTCGCCGACGAAACCGATCCGGCGCCGCTCGTCGCGCTGGTCGACGCGATGCTCGACGAGGCGGCGTCGGCGCTCTCGATCGAAGGCATCGCCGCCGAGCGGCGCCGCTTCGTGCTCTCGCTGGACCTGCGCTATCTCGGCCAGTATCACGAAGTGTCGGTAGTGATTCCGCTCGCGGCGGTTCGCGCGGGCGACTGGGCCGCGGTACGCGAAGCCTTCCACGATCGGCACGACCAGCTCTATGGATACGCGCTTCGCGAGGAAGGCACGCAGGTCGAACTGGTCAGCCTGCGCCTGGCGGCGATCGGCGAAACCGACAAGCCGCCGCAGCGGCACGAGACGCGCGACGGCGCGAGCGCGCAGCACGCGCTGAAGGGAACGCGCGAGGTCTGGCAGCCCGACCGGGGCGCATTCGCCGACACGCCGGTCTACGACGGCGAGCGCCTGCGGTGCGGCAACCGCATCCATGGCCCGGCGATCGTCGAGAAGATCACGACGACGGTCTTCGTGCCCGGTGGCTTCGAACTCGAAGTCGATTCGCTCGGCGGATTCCTCCTCGCGGACCTCTCGACGGAAGCAAAGCGATGAACGGCAAGGTCGACCCGATCCAGGCCTCGGTGCTGCACCGCCGGCTGAAGTCGATCACCGAGGAGATGGGGCTGACGCTGCTGCGCACGACGCGTTCGCCGATCCTCAACGAGGCGCGCGACTTCGTCACCGGGCTGTACGACGCGCAAGGGCGCATGCTCGAGCAGACCGAATACATTCCGGTGCTCGCCTTCGCGTTGCAGCCCGCCTGCGAGCAGGTCATCGCGCACTTCGGCGACGACATCCACGAAGGCGACGTGATCCTGCACAACGACGTCTTCTCGGGCGGCAACCAGAACAACGACGTG
>CALCZN010000314.1:0-3695 GCA_937903095.1 uncultured Burkholderiales bacterium | reverse complement strand
CCAATAGTGATCGCCGTTCTTGCGGCGGCTCTTCACCAGCGCAGTCCACGAGCGCCCCGCCTTCATCGTCGACCAGAGGTCGGCGAAGGCTTCCGGCGGCATGTCGGGGTGGCGAACGATGTTGTGCGCCTTCCCCACCAGCTCGTCGCGCGAGAAGCCGCTGATCGCGACGAACGCTTCGTTGGTGTAGAGGATCCGGCCCTTCGGGTCGGTGGTCGACATCAATGTCGAGCCTTCGGGAAACGGGTGTTCCTGCTGCGTGACCGGCAGATTGCGTCGCATGTGACGTTGTTTTTCTTGGTACAGGATCGGGTTATCGGCAGGCTCGGTCGCGGCATGAGTCCCGGGCGGCAACGGCCCCCGGCCCGTGCCGGCCGTGCCGGCCGTGCCGGGACCCGACGTCCTGCGCTACGATCGATCCGGCACCTTCCGGAGACAACGATGGACTTCGCCTACACCCCGAAAGTCGAGGAACTGCGCCGGCGCGTGCGCGATTTCCTCGACGATCACATCGTCCCGCGCATCGGCCAGTGGCGCGACGAGGTCCACGCCGGCCACTACCCGGTTTCGTTCCTCGAAGACCTGAAGGCGCTGGCGAAATCCGAAGGCCTGTGGAACCTGTTCCTGCCGGCGCTGGCCGACGACGAACCGGGCACGCGGCTGACGAACCTCGAATATGCGCCGCTGGCCGAGATCATGGGCCGCGTCTCGTGGGCTTCCGAGGTGTTCAACTGCAATGCGCCCGACACCGGCAACATGGAGCTGCTGCACATGTTCGCCACGCCGGAACAACGCGAGCGCTGGCTGGTTCCGCTGCTGAACGGCGAGATCCGCTCCGCCTTCGCGATGACCGAGCCCGACGTCGCCTCCTCGGACGCGACGAACATCACGACGTCGATCCGCCGCGACGGCGACGACTACGTGATCGACGGACGCAAGTGGTTCATCACGAACGCGGCGCGCCCGAACTGCCGCATCCTGATCGTGATGGGCAAGACCGACCCCGAAGCCGAGCGTCATCGCCAGCAGACGATGGTGCTGGTGCCGATGGACACCCCGGGCGTGGAGGTCGTCCGCAACATCACCACCGTCAACCACTTCGCGCCCGAAGGCCATTGCGAGATCGTCTTTCGCAACGTGCGCGTGCCGGTGTCGAACCGCCTCGGCGAAGAAGGCAGCGGCTTCGCGCTCGCCCAGGCGCGCCTCGGGCCCGGACGCATCCACCACTGCATGCGCTCGATCGGCGCGGCCGAGCTCGCGCTCGAGCTGATGACCGGGCGCGCGCAGGAGCGCAAGACCTTCGGCCGGTACCTGTACCAGCACGGCAGCGTCGCTGAAGGCATCGCGCGTTCGCGCATCGAGATCGACCAGGCCCGGCTGCTCGTGCTGAAGACCGCGTGGATGATCGACCGCGTCGGCGCGAAGGGCGCGCGCAGGGAAATCGCGATGATCAAGGCGCTCGTGCCGGCGATGCACACCACGGTGGTCGACCGCGCGATGCAGGTCTTCGGCGCGATGGGCATCAGCCCCGACACGCCGCTGGCCGACTCCTGGACCTGGGGCCGCGCGCTGCGCTTCGCCGACGGGCCCGACGAAGTTCACCTGCAGTCGATCGCGCGCATGGAAATCGGCGCGAGCAAGGCGACGCTCGGCGCCACCGCCGCCTATCTGACGCCGCCGAAGCGCTGAAGGTGTGAACGGGCGCCGTCAACCCGGCAGCGCCCTCTCCGGCCGGTTGTCGGTAACCAGGTGCGCCTTCGCCCGCTCGCGCAGCACCGCCTCGAGCGGCACGCTCTGGCTCGTGTCGAGCGCCGCCTGCACCGCCACGCTGTCGCAGGTGGCGAGCATCGCTCCGCCCTCCTCGTCGAACATCTGATGCAGGAAGCGGAAATACTTGTCGCCGACCGCGAGGAAGCCGCTGCGCACCTGCACGAGTTCGCCGCCGCGCAGCTCGCGCATGAACTGGAAGTTCTGCCGGACGATCGCCACGCGCAGCCGCCGCTCCTTCATCGTCGTTGGCGTGAGACCGATCGCATGCAGCAGCAGCCAGGTGGCCTGGTCGAAGCGCGAGACGTACATCCGCGAGTTCATGTGGCTCGCCGCGTCGTACTCCGAGGCGAGGACGACGCCGCGAAAGGTCTTGACCCAGTCGGACATGACTACTCGCTCCTTGCTCGATCGGATTCGGAAGATTGCGCGGGTCCCTCGCCGGCGCCCGGACCCTCGGGTGCGCTGCCGCGCCCGTCGGTCTGCCGCACCCAGGCGAGCGCCCAGGCCGGCGCCACCTCCTCGGGCAGCTCCCCGGAGCTGGCGTCGTGCCGCAGCATTTCACCCGCGCGGCGCGCGCCGAGCGACGACAGCAGCTCGTCGAAGCGCGTGCCGCCGTGGCAGAAGGTGTCGCCGTAGGTGCGGTCGCCCAGCGCAATCACGCCGTACACCACGTTCGACAGTTCCGGGCGCGACGACTCCAGGCTGTCGATCAGTTCCTGCGCGCTGTCGGGAACGTTGCCGAAACCGTAGGTGGACGTGCAGACGAGGAAGAAGCCGCCGCCGGCGAAGATGCCCGCGTCGAGCCCGTCCATCATGCGCAGCTCGACCTGGGCGCCCTGGGCCTCGAGCACCTGCTGCACTTCCTGCGCGACCATCTCCGCCGTTCCGGTCATGGTGGCGACGAGGATCGTGAGTGGCGACCGCATTCCTGCGCTCCTTGTCGCGATGTTCGTGGGCTGCCGGGCGTCCGGGGCAATAATGCCCGATCGGTGCGCGGCAGACGCGCCTTTCCCCCACGGAATTCCTCCTGCTCGTGAAACACGTCGCCATCGTCGGCAGCGGTCCGGCCGGCTGCTATCTCGCCGACCAGCTGCTTCGCCTCGTTCCGGATGCGCAGGTCGACATCGTCGAGCGCCTGCCGGTTCCCTTCGGCCTGGTGCGCTACGGCGTCGCTCCCGACCACCAGGGAACGAAAGCCGTATCGCGCCTGCTCGATCGCGTGCTCGCCCGCGACCGGCTGCGTTTCTTCGGCAACGTCGAGGTGGGCCGCGACGTGCGCCTGGAAGAATTGCGCGAGCTGTACGACGCGGTGGTCCTCGCCACCGGCGCGCCGCGCGATCGCCGGCTCGGCATCCCCGGGGAGACGCTGCCCGGCGTGGTCGGCTCGGCTTCGTTCGTCGGCTGGTACAACGGCCATCCCGACTGCGCCGAGCCGCTCCTGCTCGACGTGCGCGAAGCGGTCGTCATCGGCAACGGCAACGTCGCGATCGACGTCGCGCGCGTGCTCGCCAGGACGCCCGCCGAGCTGGCCGGCTCCGACCTGTCGCCGCAGGTACACGAGCGGCTTCTCGCGCAGCGGATCCAGACGATCCACATCGTGGGCCGGCGCGGTCCGGCCGACGCGAAGTTCACCCGGGCCGAACTCGCGGAAATGGGCAAGCTCGCCGGCGCGCGGCCGGTCATTGCCGAGCCGCAGGCGCTCGCCGACCTGCAGGCGCTCCTTGAGCCGCAGCTCACGGCCGGCCGGCAGGCACTCGCCGATGCTCGCAGGCCCGGCGAAGCGCAAGCCTCGGGCGAAGCCGCGGCGATCGTCGAGCTGCTGCGCGGCTTCGCGCAGGACGCGCGCGACACACCGGTGCGCATCGTCTTCCATTTCGGCGCCGCGCCGCTCGCCTTCGAGGGACGCGATCGACTCGAATCGGTGC
>CALCZN010000313.1:0-3000 GCA_937903095.1 uncultured Burkholderiales bacterium | reverse complement strand
GTCGATGAAGAGCACGGCCGCGTGACGACGCGAGCGCTCGCTCGACTGCATCGCCAGCTGCAGCCGGTCGCGCAGCAACCGGCGGTTCGGCAACTCGGTCAGCGGATCGTAGTAGGCGAGCCGATGGATCGTCTCGTCCGCCTGGCGCTTCTGCGTGATGTCGGTGAACACCGCAACGTAATTCTCGACCTTGCCCTCGTCGTCTGTCACCGCGGTGACGCTGAGCCACTCGAGGTACAGCCCGCCATCCTTGCGCCGGTTCCACAGCTCGCCCTGCCAGTGGCGCTCGCGCTCGAGCGCCGCATGCATCGCCTGGTAGAACTCGCGGCTCTGCCGGCCCGAGCCCAGCAGGCGGCCGGGCTTGCGACCGATCGCCTCGTACGGCTCGTAGCCGGTGATCCTCGTGAATGCGGGGTTGACGCGCAGGATCACCCGCTGCGCATCGGTGATGGCGATCGCCTCGAGCGAGTCGAAGGCGATCGCGGCCACGCGCAGGTCGGCCTGCGCGCGGCGGCGCTCGGTGATGTCGGAGGCGACGTCGACGAAGCCGGTGAGCTTTCCGCCCGCGTCGCGCAGCGGCTGGATGTCGACGTCGAGCCACAGCTCGCGCCCTTCGCGCGTGCGGTTCAGCAGCTGCACGCGCGCGCCCTCGCCGCGCGCGAGCGCCTCGCGCACCGGTGCGAGCGCGCGCGTGTTCGATTGCCGGTCGACGAGCAGCTGCTCCGGCGTCCGGCCGAGCGCGTGCGACGCGTCGTAGCCGGTGATGCGGCGAAACGCGTCGTTCACCCACAGGATCCGCTGCCGCTCGTCGGTGAGTACGACGATGTTCGTCGTGCGCTCGGCGACCAGCGCGAGGCGCTGCAGATCCTCCATGCGCTCGGCGAGGAATGCGTGCTGGCGCTTGACCGATCGGGCCGCCGGCTCGGCGACGAACACGGCCAGCCCGAACAGCACGAAGAGCGTGAGCAGCGACTGGGTCCGCGCCTGGCTGACCGCGGTCAGCTCGCGCTCGCGCGCCAGCGTCGAGAGCGCATCGATGAGCCGCTGCGCGGCGTCGAGCGCCGGATCGGACTGCGCCTGAACCGATGCGACGGAGCCGGTGCGCAGCAGCGCGTCGACGGGCGGGTCGTGATGCACGAGCGCCCGCGCCGAAGCGAGCAGGTTCGCGTGCGCGTCCCTCCATGCCGCCCACGCCGCATTCAGCTCGAGCGTGTCGGCCTGCAGCAGCGTCCCTTTCTCGTGCAGCATCGTTTCGAGCCGTCGCGCATCGGCCTCGGCCCGATCGAGCACTTCGCCCAGCTCGCGCAGCCCCGAGGAAAGATCTGCATCGGGTGCGAGCAGGGCCGAGGCGAGCCGACCGATGCGCTGACTGAGCATGCGCTGCATCGCTGCGAGATCTGCGATGCGCGCGTCCTCGGCGCGCGCACGCTCGGCGCTCTCGGCGAACCAGCCGTGCAGCACCGCCTGTGCGCCCACGGCGAGCAGCACCGCATGGATCGCGACGCGCACGCGCCGATGCACGCGCACCCTCGACACGTCGGCGAAGCGCTGCGCCGCGTCTGCCGCGCGGGCGGCACGGCGGCGGCCGGCGATCGCATATCCGGCGAGCGCCGCGACCGCGCCGAGCAGCGCTGCCGGTGCGAGCAGGCTCCGGCCGGACAGGACGAAGGTCGAGGAATCGCCGGTCGTCAGCAACAGCACCGCGGCGACGAGCGCCGCGACGAAGGCACTTGCACCGGGCCGCCGGTCGCGCACGGACCGGCGCACGATCGCGGCGGCGAAGCGCTCGTGCAGCGCGGCGGACGAAGCCCGCGCGACGAGATCGACCGCTGGAGGCAGCGCGCTCATCTGCAGCGGTCGCCGGCGCTTAGAACGACTTCCAGTCGTCGTCGCCCCCCGAGTCCGCCGGCGGCGCCGACGTGGCGGGCCGCGCAGAAGCCTGCACGGGCGCAGCCGCCGGCGGTTGCGGGCGCGCGGCCGCCCGCTTGCGGATCGCCTCGATGGTCGACGAAGCGGCAGCAGCGGCCCGGCTCTGCAGCACAGGCAGGCTGCCGGCCGCGGTCCTCGGCGCCGCCGCCGGCGAATGCGGGCTGCGGGTCGAGGACGCCGCGGCGGCATCGTGCGCGAGCCGGAAGACGGCGACCGCCTCCACCAGCCGCTGCGCCTGGTCTTTCAGGCTCTCGGCGGCCGCTGCGCTTTCCTCGACGAGCGCCGCGTTCTGCTGCGTGTTGTGGTCCATCTGCGAGACCGCTTCGCTCACCTGCGAAACGCCGGCGCTCTGCTCGGTGCTCGCCGAGTTGATCTCGCCCATGATGTCGCTCACGCGCACCACCGACTTGACGACCTCGGCCATCGTCTCGCCCGCCTTGTCGACGAGCTGTGCGCCGTGACTGACCTGCTCCACGCTGGTGGTGATCAGCTCCTTGATCTCCTTGGCCGCATCGGCGCTGCGCTGCGCGAGGCTGCGCACTTCGCTCGCGACGACGGCGAAGCCGCGCCCCTGCTGCCCGGCGCGTGCCGCCTCCACCGCGGCGTTCAGCGCGAGGATGTTGGTCTGGAACGCGATACCGTCGATCACGCCGATGATGTCGGCGATGCGGCGCGAGCTGTCGTTGATGCCCTTCATCGTCTCGATCACTTCGCCGACGACCTGACCGCCCTGCTCGGCGACCGTGCTCGCGCTCTTGGCGAGCTGATCGGCCAGCCGCGCGTTGTCGGCGTTCTGCCGCACCGTCGAGCTGAGCTCCTCCATCGACGCGGCGGTCTCCTCGAGCGCCGACGCCTGTTCCTCGGTGCGGCTGGACAGGTCGAGGTTGCCCTGCGCGATCTGCGTGCTCGCCAGCGCGACCCCCTCGGCGTTGGCGCGCACGTCGCCCACCACCCCCGCGAGGCTCTCCTTCATCGTGGCCAGCGCGCGCAGCAGCGCGGTGATCTCGTCGCGGCCGTGCGCGTCGATCTGCGCCGTGAGGTCGCCTTCGGCCACGGCGTTCGCCGCCCGCC
>CALCZN010000312.1:0-9379 GCA_937903095.1 uncultured Burkholderiales bacterium | reverse complement strand
GCGGGCTGGCCGTACAGATGCACCGGCACGATCGCGCGCGTGCGTGCGGTGATCGCCGCTTCGAGGCGCAGCGGATCGAGGTTGCCGGTGTCCGGGCACGGCTCGACCGCCACCGGCGCCGCGCCGCAGCGGCTCACCGCGAGCCAGGTCGCGATAAAGGTGTTGGAGGGAACGATCACCTCGTCGCCGGGTCCGATCTCCATCGCACACAAGGCGAGATGCAACGCGTCCAGGCCGCTGGCGACGCCGACCGCATGCCGTGCACCGCAGGCGAGGGCGAACTCCGATTCGAAAGCCTCGACTTCGTCTCCGAGTATGTAGATACCCCCCTCGAGCACGCGGGCGATCGCTCCGTCGATCTCGTCGCGCAATTCGCGGTACGCCGCCCGCAGTTCCAGGAACGGCACCTTCACTGCGCGCGGGCCTCCTCGAGGAAGCGTTCGTAGTCGCGGTAGTAGTCGCTTTCCTCGTACGGCCGGGATGCGAGCACCATGCACACCGAACCGGAAGAGAAGTTGTCCAGTTCGCGCCAGGTCATCGGGCACACGTACAGGCCGTTGTAGGAGCGGTTCAGGTGAAAGCGCGTCCTGTTCGTGCCGTCGTCGAGCACGACGTCGAAGCTGCCGGACATCGCGACGATCAACTGCTCCAGGTGCCGATGGGCGTGGCCGCCGCGCTCGGCCCCGCCGGGCACGTCGTACAGGTAGTACACGCGCCGGATGGTGAACGGCACATGGCGGTCGCCCTCGATGAACGTGAGGTTGCCTCTCGGATCGGAGATCCTGGGCAATTCCACGATTCGGCAAGCTTCGAGCGCCACGCGCGTTCGCCCGAGAGGCGTCAGCCGGCCAGGTTCCCACGCCCGATGCGGCGTCGACTGCAATCCTGCGCACCGCGCCACCAGGGCTCGTTTTCCAGATACCACTGCACGGTCCTGCGCAAACCGCTGAAGAAGGTCTCGGCCGGGCGCCAGCCCAGCTCGCGCTCGATCCTGCCGGTGTCGATCGCGTAGCGGACGTCGTGGCCGGGCCGATCCGGCACGAAGGCGATCAAGTCTTCGTACCGGTGAACACCTCGGGGCCTGCGTGGCGCCAGTTCCTCGAGCGATGCACACACGGCGCGCACGACTTCCAGGTTGCGCATTTCGCTGCAGCCGCCGATGTTGTAGGTGCGGCCTGCTTCCCCGCGCTGCAGTACCTCCCAGAGCGCCCGCACGTGGTCGTCGACATGGAGCCAGTCGCGCACCTGGTCGCCGCGCCCGTACACGGGCAGGGAGCGGCCCTGCAACGCATTGAGGATCGTCACCGGAATGAGTTTCTCCGGAAACTGGTACGGCCCGTAATTGTTCGAGCTGTTGGTCACGAGCACCGGCATGCCGAACGTGCGGTGCCAGGCCCGCGCGAGATGGTCAGATGCCGCCTTGCTCGCGGAATACGGAGAGCTCGGCTCGTAGCGGCTCGTCTCGGTGAACCGCGCACCGGTGTTTCCCAGGTCGCCGAAGCCCTCGTCGGTGGACACATGGAGGAAGCGAAAAGCCCGCCGATGCGGTTCGTCGAGCGCCTGCCACCAGGCGCGTGCTTCTTCGAGCAGCGTGAAGGTTCCATTGATGTTCGTCTCGATGAACGGCGCAGGGCCGTCGATCGAGCGGTCTACGTGCGACTCCGCTGCCAGGTGCAGCAATGCATCCGGACGATGCTCGAGCAGGACGCGCCGCACGGCGCCTGCGTCGCAGATGTCGACACGCTCGAAAACGTAGCGCGTGTTCGCGGCGCACGCGGCCAACGATGCGGGATTGGCCGCGTAGGTCAGCTTGTCGAGATTCACGACTTCCGCGCTGGTGTTTTCGATCAGGTACCGGATCAGTGCCGACCCGATGAAGCCGGCGCCGCCGGTGACGAGAATCTTCATGATTGGACGGGCAATAGCTACCGCAGTGCCGCGCGTGGCGCGGCACGGAAACAAGCCCCTTCAGGGCCGAATTCGTCCGCCGCACCGATCGCTTCGGATCGGCTGCGGCGGGAACTACTCGTTATCCGGATGCACCCACTGCCCGCAGTCCGGCCAGCGGCAGCGAGACCCGCTGCTCGCTGCCGAGAATCTCGAGCAGCACCCGGACGCGCGTATCGCCGTCGGGTTCGAGATACAGGGTCTGCACGCCCGCGAAGGGGCCTTCCACCGCAACGAGCCGCGCGCCGGTCTCGAAGAGCGGGCGAACCGCCACTTCGCCCTGGCGCAGCGCCTCGATGTCTTCATCCGGCAGCGCCGGAAAACGATTGCCAAAGCGCACGATCGTCGATACGCCGCGCGTCGAGCGGATGGGCAGCCAGTTGCTCGTGCCCGGTGCCAGACGGATGAACAGATAGCGCGGAAAGAGCGGTTCGGTCACGATGCAGCGGTGGCCGTCGCGCATGCGTTCCACCGGCCGTTCGGGCAGGTAGCACTCGTAGTCCTGGCGGCGCAGATGCTCGAGCGCACGCCGTTCCTCGCGCGGCTTCGTGTACACGAGATGCCAGCGTGGCGGCGTCATCCGCGCGACTCCATGGAATACGCATACTTGTACTTGCGGTACTTCCTGTAGCCGTGGTAGCGGTACTGGCCGTAGCCGTAGCGCACGAGCGACGGCGTGAAACCGTTGTAGACGATCGATACCGGCACCTGCGGGCCGCTGCGGCGCACGCGGCCGATCGCCTCGGCGGTATCGTCGACTCCGACGTGCTTGTGCCAGAGCACGAGGAGCACCTCACCCGCATGCCGTGCGATCAGCTCCGCGTCGATCGACACGAGTAGCGGGGGCGTGTCGACGATGACCAGATCGTAGTTGCGCTGCGCCCAGTGGAGCACGGATTCCAGATTGGGGTGCCCGAGGAGTTCCGCCGGAGAGCGTACGTGCGCGCCGGTGCCGAGCACCGAGAGATTCGGGAATACGTCGTCGAGAACCGCCGCTGCGCACGCCTGCTCGAAGCTCACGGCGTCGGCGTGGCCCGGCTCTTCGAGGAGGTCGGCGAGCCCTGGCCCGCGCGGCAGGCTCAGGTAGCGCCTGAGCGCGGGACGCCGCAGGTCGGCGTCGACGAGAAGCACCCGCCGTCCGGCGGTGGCCGCCACGCACGCCAGGTTCGACGCGACAAAGCTCTTTCCTTGCACGGGCACCGGCGAGCTCACGACGACCGGGCGCGTCCTGCCCATGCGCGCCGCTTCGAGTTCGAGGTGAACACGCAGGCTGCGCAGCGCCTCGATGGCAACGTGATCGGGATGGGCCGCCGCGAGCAGCCACGGGGGCGGCGTGCTGGCCTGCTCCCGGACGAAGGGCACGATCGCTGCCACGGGCAGGCCGAACTCTGCCTCCGCCTGCTGCGGTTCGCGAATGCTGCGACGCATCCGGGCGGCGACCTGCGGGAGCAGCACGCCGAGCAGCAGGCCGGCGAATGCACCGACCACGACGATCAGCCCCTTGCGCGGGCGGCTCGGGGAATCGGGGCGCAATGCGTAGTCGACGACCGAGGCACCGGCTACCGTCCCGGCCTGTGCCAGACGCAACTGCTGCGCGCTGTTGAGCAGGCTCAGGTACAGCTGCGAGTTGACCTCGACGTCGCGTGTCAGGTGCATGATGACCTGCTGTTCGCCGGGCAACCGCCCGATGCGCCGTGCGAGTCGCGCGGCTTCCGCCTGCAGTGCCTGTAACTGTTCGGCGATCGCCTGCATGCCCGGATGCCCGGGTTCGACGCGAAGCGCGAGCTCACGACGTTGCATGTCCAGCTCGAAGCGCCGCTTCTCGAGGTCCACCGATGCCGAGATCAGCGCCTGCGTTTCGGCTGAAATATCCAGCCGTCCGCTCTTCACGCGGAATGCATTCAAGCGATCTTCCGCTCCGTCCACCTTGGCGCGAAGCGTGGGAAGATGTTTGTCGAGAAAATCCAGGCTCTGCCGGATTTCCCGGATGCGGTCGGCAAGCCGACGCTCCACGTACGAATCGGCGATTGCGTTCACGATGTGGCGCGCACGATCCGGACTCGGGTCGGCGAACATGAGCCGAACGACGCTCGCGTTACGCGCCGTCTCGCTTACTGCGAGCGACTGCGCAAGGCCCCGAGCACGCACTTCGTCGTCGTAGCGCACGAGTCGAAAGCGGTTTCCGGGACGTGCCCGAAGCCCGCTCAAGCGCAAGGCGAAGCCACTGCCCCTGTCGACGAACGCGTCTCCGACTCTGCCGCTCAGACACTCCTTGCCGGATTCGTCGAGCAGGCGCCAGCTGCCGTTCGCGCCCGCCTCGAGTTCGAACGCCTTGCCGATGTCCGCCGGCGGCACTTCGAAGGCGTCGATGATGAGCTCTTCGCCGCCCCAGGCGATACCGTTCCAGGCGAACAGCGGGCGAGCCAGGCCGTTGTCGTCGCGCGGCAGAAGTTGTGCCAATCGCTGCCCGATCAACGGCAAGCGGCCGATTACCTCGTACCCGATCTGCAGGCCGAGCTTGTCGACCGCACGAGCGAGCGTGGAACGCGCCTTGAGAATCTCCACCTCGGAGGCGATCGACTGGCCAGGCTGGTCAGGCGCCGCCATCCTGAGCAGCGCCGGGAAGCGATCGCTGCCGCTTTCCTCGACGCGGATCAGGGCGTCGGCCTCGTAGATCGGTTCTGCACTCCATCCATAGGCCACTGCCAGCAGCAGGCACATGGCGAAGATCGAAACGAGCAGCCAGCGGTGGTCTGCGAGATTCTCGAGGAAGACGGCGAAGTCGATGGCGTCGTCATCGGCGAACAGCCTTTCGGAGGACGAGGCCCGCCCTCCCGGATGCGGCGTGTCCGGAAGGCGCCTGCTGGATCCCGATGAATCGACCATCGATGCGTGCCGCGTTCAGGGATTCGTGAGCAGGCGCGTGGTGATCGCGGTCTGCAGGAAGGGGGTGAGTTGCCCGATCAGCCGGCCGGCGCGTGCCAGTCCGGTCGGGTCGAGGTAGATCACGTCGCGTGGCGCAACGGAAAAGTGCTCGGCCATCACCATGGCGATCGGCGTACGGGAATCGAATACGTACACCTGCGGCATCCCGTCGGCATTGGCACGAATGACGAACAACTGGCCGGTGTTGGACGCGAACGGGTTCGGCCCACCGGCGTCGGCGAGCGCTTCGGCAAGCGACATCCGCCCGCGACGCATCACGTAAGAGCGAGGCGAGAGCACTTCGCCGAGCACGAAAAGCTTGCGCGCCTGCCGGTCGGGTACCGTGAGGACGTCTCCGTCGGCGAGGCGCACGTTCTGCGAGACGTCGCCGCCGTAGTAGAGCCGATCGAGGACGATCGCGTACGAGCGCCCGGCGCGCGCGAGAATGGCTCCCGAGAGATCGGCGTTCGCGGTGAAGCCACCGGCCTTTCCGATCGCGTCGGCCACGTACAGAGGCCGATCGGTGATCGGCTGCAGGCCGGGCGCGGCCACTTCACCAGCGAGAAAGACGCGCTGGCTTCGATAGGCAACGATGTCGACCTCGACCTGCGGGTTGCGAACCAGCGGCTCGAGCGCGTGCGTGAGCCGGACGCGGAACTGCTCGGCGCTCGAGCCTGCCGCCTCGACCTTGCCCACCAGCGGAACGAAAACGGTGCCGTCGTCGGCGACGATGCGACCCGATACCGTGACGTTTGTGCTCGTCGCGCCCGGCTGGTTGGCACCGAAGGAGAACTCGGGTTGCCCGAAGACGTGTATTCGCAGGGAATCGCCCATCCCGATCTTGTAGGGCTGTGCTGACAGCGCAGGGACTGTCGGTGCGCCCTTCCGGATGCCGCCCAGTTGGCGAAGGAGTTCCCAGGTGATCGGAATCACCTCGGCCTGCGCGTCGGGCGCCTCCGGCTCCGAAGAGAGCGCGACCGGGCCCATGTAGAAGCCTGGCGTCAGCGAGCCGCAGCCCGCGAGAACAGCGACCAATGCGCCGGCCCATACTCCTCCGAGGATCAGGCGCGCGATGAACGATGCGCGACGCCTCCGCGCTGGTGCGGGGGCTTCGTGCACGCTCGCGCTGTGCGCGTCACCGATGGCGGCCCGGCCGAACGACGGTGAGCGCAGCGATCGGCTCGATCCACTCGTCGATCCAGTGCCGGAGGTTGGCAAGACAATCGAGGAAGGCCGCCATTTCGCCATACACCGGATCGGCAATCGGTCCGCCATCCAGCGCAAGAAGCCGGACGCGGCCCACCGCGAACGGCATCCGCTCGAGGATCGTGCTGCGATGCTCTTCCTGCATGCACAGGACGAGATCCGCCCCCCCAACCAATGCCGGATCGATGCGCTGGCTGCGGTGCGCGGCAAGATCCCCCAACCGCGCGGCACGAACGACGTCAATTGCACGGGGATGCGCCGGCTGCCCCGACAAGGCGAGCGTACCCGCGGAGAGCGCCCGAACCGCCGGGAGCCTGGCAGCAAGCACGGCCTGCGCCATCGGACTGCGACACACGTTTGCCGTGCAGACGAACAGAACCGTGAGTCGAGGATTCGGACGAGTGGAATCGATCAAGTCGCATCAACTGAAACGCTTAAATCGTTAGCCGACGAATTCTATATCGATTTACGTGGACTGGGATTGCTCATCCTCGGCGCGAATAGACGGGCGATCCGTACACCAGACGATCCGCCTGGCCGCATCGTCCTTCCCGACGCAACTCCCGAGCACGGAGTTCCCGAGCGCCGGCCCCGGGCCGCCCGCGCCGCGCCCGCAAAGCGCAGCACGACCAATCGCCGATCCCCCCAGCACCGCAGACCCAGAGCGCCGCCGTAGTGCCCGATCACACTCGTCGCCGGTCCGAGGACCCGCTCGGCCGACAAGGACGGCAGCTCGGCGGCGCCAGCGGGTGCGTAGACCCTGAGGATCAGCACCGGATTGCCCTGCGCGCAACCCGAAAGCTCCAGCGACGAGCCGCCGGGCAGGTCGTCGATGAGGCGCTCGGTCAGTCCGTCGAGCGCCCAGGCCAGCCAGAACGGGTCGCCGACCACGGCGTGGGACTCGACCGCGGAGAACGAGGCTTCCACCCGCACTTCGCGGCGGCGGGCGATCGGACCGAGCCGTTCGAGCACTCCGGCCATAAGTGTGCCCAGCGGAACAGGGCCGGCCCGGGGCGGCTCGGCTTCCGGGAGCGTTTCTCGTAACCGCCTGCCGATCTCCGAGCACAGGCGGCCCAGCGCATCCCGCGCCTGCTGCATTTCGTGCCGGATCGCCCAGGCGAACGCCTGCCCGCGACCGAATCCCGCCAGGGAGCGCGCAGGATGGGATTCGAGGAGGGTGAGCAGCGGGCCCAGGCTGTTGCCGAGCTGCCTGGACAGGTTCGCGGCCCATGCCGCTGCGGCGGCCTCCCACGTCTCGCGTGCCGACTCGGCGCGCAGCATCAGCGCCACGAAGCCGGTACGCCCGAACCGGTGCACGCTGGCCGAAATGGGCTCACCGTTGGGCCCGGCGGCGTCGTCGAGCAGCTTGCCGGCTCCGTTCTCCAGGAGACCCTCGTTCAGCCACCGTGCGAGGGTCCGTGCGTGCTCGCTGACGAGCCCGCCCGCCTCGTCCACGAGCGCTAGCCGTTCACGCACGGCCCGGTTGGCGAAAGCGACTTCGCCGTTCCGGTCGAGCAGGACGAGACCATCTCCCAAGGCTTGGAACAGATCGAGCATGTCGAGCCTCACGTTCACTTCGGATCGAGCCGCGGGCAGGCAGGTTTCATGAAATACAACATACTCGTTAAACGGTATCACAAGATAAAAGAATCTGGTGTGACCGAGTAGCCGAAATCCGGTGCGGATCGCCGGCCCTCGTTCCCGGCGGTCTGCACGTCGGGGTGTCCTTGGCGGTGGGCGGCCATGGCGGACGATGCCGCGGTGCAGGCGGCGCTTGCCAGGCGACGCGAGGGAATGAACGCGAACGCGAGAGCGTCAACGCGCGCATGCAGGCCGATGCAGCGGCCGCCGGCGACGCGCCGCGGGACACGCCCTACCGCACGCTGCTGCAGCGCAGCCTGGCGCAGCCGGCGATCCAGCAGGCGCTGGCCGCGTTCAACGCCGGGGACTGGCTGCGCGCGCGGCATTCTCGAGCCCTACCCGCGTCTGCTGCCCGAAGACAATCGCCGCGCACGTCGCCCGGGCCCGGGAGTTCTACAGCGCCGCCTTCTTCGCTGCGCGTGCTGGCCAGGGCCAACTGGCTGCACGCAGGGCTGATCCACCTGCTGCTGTCCAACGCGCGCATCGTCGACATCCGCCGCGAGCAGCAGGACATCGCGCGCCCGCACCACGCCTACGCCGGGCTGATGGCGCATTTCGACGCGATGCTGCCCGGACGGGTTGCCCACAACCAGGCCCGGTGGACAACCCTGCGGCGAGGCATGCCTACAGGGTCGATTGCAACGAGGGTAGTCCAGTGAGCGCGGCTTCAGTCCACCCAGTTCTGCAGATCGAGTCCGGGCACACGCTCGAATTCGCGCGTGTTGTTGCTCACGAGGGTGACGCTCAGAGCCAGTGCGTGTGCGGCGATCCACAGGTCGTTGTTGCCGATGGGGGTGCCGGTGCGCTGCAGATGGGCGCGCAGGGCGCCGTAGGCTTGTCCAACCGCTGCATCCGGCGAGAGGACCGGAACCAGCTCAGCGAACTGCTCCAGCACATCGAGTGCGGTCTCGCGCTGCCGGCTCTTCTCGGCACCGAAACGCAATTCGCCATAGGTGATCAGCGACATTCCTACCGAGCCGGATGGCAGGCGCGCAAACCGCCGGGCGACGCCCCGCGGCCGGCTGTTGGCGATGTAGATGCAGATGTTGGTGTCGAGCAGGTAGCGCAGAGCGGTCATAGTCCCGTCCGCTCCTGGGGCGGGGCATCCTCCCGGCCTTCGGCCATGAAGTCGTCGGGCAGGGACGCGAGCAGCTCGAATGCCTGCGCCAGGTTCGCCGGGATGCGCCGCAGGACGATCTCTTCGCCGCGCCGGAAGATCTCCACGACGCGCACGTCGAATTGCAGGTCTTTGGGCAGGCGTACCGCCTGCGAGTTACCAGACTTGAAGACCGTGGTCGTCCTCATTTCGCCTCTCCGGAAGAAGATATACGAGAAGTATATACGATGTATGGGCCGACGGGGCTGGCGCTCGCGGTGCCTCGGGAGGAGCGCATGAGCCGCCCCGGATCGCGCAAGCCTCGGGCGCCGCGCGCCGCATCGCCGGTGAAGGCGGCGCTGCGACCACCGGGATCGAAATCGCTCCCCGGCCCGCGGGCGCTCGCGTCGTCGGCGTCGAACCGCCGTTGAGCGCCAGATCGCCGAACCGGAGAACGCCGGGCTGCGGATCGTCTGATGCTTTCCTTGCTTCGCACAGATCCCCGTGTCGGCCCGCGACATCCGGCCCCTCGAATCCGCCGCGCCGCTATCGCATCGCACCGCC